>JAMCWR010000030.1 GCA_023480665.1 Gammaproteobacteria bacterium | reverse complement strand
CCGCTTTGCTTGCTATGTTTTTAATTGGTTTGATGGTTGGGCGCTCACCTGAAATTTATGGCAAAAAGCTTGATCCATATGAAATGGGCATGTGTGTTTTAGCACTATTTTTGCCTTGTGTGCTACAACTTATTTTTGGTGCATTAGCTATTACAAATAAAACTGGCGTTAGTAGTATTGGTAATCCTGGTCCTCATGGCATGTCAGAAATTCTTTATGCGTATGCTTCGACTTTTGGCAACAATGGTTCAGCATTTAAAGCATTAAATATTGATAATATGTTTTATAATTTAACTACGAGTGCTGCAATGTTATTAGGTAGGTGTATAACTTTATTCGCAGCTTTAGCTATAGCTGGATCAATTGCAAAGAAAAAAATAATTCCTGTTACCTCGAGATTTCCTACAGCAAGTCCAGTCTTTGTTTTTGTGTTAGCAGGAGTGGTTTTTGTGTTAGGAGCATTAACTTTTTTCCCGGTTTGGGTTTTAGGACCAATTTTAGAGCATTTATTTATTAATCTTGGTACAACTTTTTAGTAGGGTTTATATGCACAAATCTATTTTGTGGAACAGGCAACTTATCTTTGAAGCTTGTAAAAATGCTGTGTTAAAGCTTAATCCGACGCGGATGTGGCGTAATCCAGTTATGTTTGTGGTAGAAATTTGTGCGATAGTTACGCTGATTATTAGTGGGCACAATTATTATTTAGGGCAATCTTTGGCTTTTGAGTTACAAATAAGCATATGGCTTTGGATTACAGTATTATTTGCTAATTTTGCCGAAAGTTTAGCTGAAGGTAAGGGAAAAGCTCAAGCTGAATCCTTAAAACAATCCAAAAGTGAAGTTTATGCAGAACGAGTTTCTTCCAATGGTGAAATTGAGTCGATTCCTGCTCTTTCGTTAAAAAAAGGTGATATTGTTATTGTTGAAGATAATGGAATTATCCCGTCCGATGGTGAAATTATAGAAGGCGTTGCTTTAGTTGATGAATCTGCAATTACTGGTGAATCAGCTCCTGTAGTTAGAGAATCAGGTGGTGATAAAACAGGAGTAACTGGAGGCACTAAAGTTTTATCAGGGAAAATAAAAATCTCAATTACTGCTGGTCCGGGCGAAACATTTATCGACCAAATGATTGGTATGATCGAAAGCGCGAAACGCCAAAAAACCCCAAATGAAGTTGCATTAGAAATTTTACTTTATGGTCTAACTATTCTTTTTATTGTGGTAACAGTAACTTTGGCAATGTTTTCTGGGTATCTGCATGTAACTATTCCGATTTCAATATTAATTGCGCTCTTAGTTTGTTTGGTGCCGACGACTATTGGCGGATTGTTGCCAGCAATTGGCATTGCCGGTATGGATCGTCTTTTATCTCGTAATGTCATTGCGCTTACAGGCCGGGCTATTGAAGCTGCGGGTGATGTTAATGTGGTGCTATTAGATAAAACAGGAACCATTACTTTGGGTAATAGGCTTGCTACTGAATTTATTCCTGCGCATGGGATTAAAGCTGAAGAATTAGCTAGGTTTGCCATGCTTTCTTCTTTATCTGATGATACCCCAGAAGGGCGCAGTATTGTTATTTTAGCAAAAGAAAAATTACAAGTTCGTGGCAGAGATATTCGTCCTCCCGCAGGAGCTAAATTTATTGAGTTTAGTGCCGATACGCGCATGAGCGGTATTGATGTGAATCTGGTACAAATTCGTAAAGGCGCTGCTGACGCTATTGAAAACTTTGTTAATAATAATGGAGCTAAATTTCCTGATGAGAGGTAATACCCATATTTTTTAGTTGCAAGTGATGGTGGCACGCCGCTTGTTGTTGCAGACAAAGAATTGGTTTATGGAGTAGTACATTTAAAAGATGTTTTAAAAGATGGGATACGTGAGCGATTATTGCAACTAAAAAATATGGGTATTACCTCAGTAATGATAACTGGAGATAATCCTTTAACAGCTGCGGCAATTGCCGCAGAAGCAGGAGTTAGTGATTTTATTGCTCAAGCAACTCCAACTATGAAGCTCGATCGAATCAAAAAATTCCAGCAAGATGGCTATATGGTGGCAATGATTGGTGATGGGACTAATGACGCTCCAGCTCTAGCACAAGCGGATGTTGCTGTTGCTATGAATGCTGGGACGCAAGCTGCGAGGGAAGCAGCCAACATGGTTGATCTAGATTCTTCGCCTACTAAATTGCTTGATATTGTTGAAATAGGCAAACAGATTCTTATCACGCGAGGCGCATTAACCACCTTTAGTGTTGCAAATGATGTTTCCAAATATTTTGCTATTATTCCTGCCTTATTTGTCGCGCAACGCCCAATGCTTTCACTGTTAAATGTTATGCATTTACAAACTCCACACAGCGCAATTTTATCTGCAGTTATTTTTAATGCTGTTATTATTCCACTTTTGATTCCATTAGCTTTACGCGGAGTAAAATATGGCCAAGTGTACCCAAAAACACTGCTGAAAAAAAATCTTTTAATCTTCGGATTAGGCGGATTATTACTGCCGTTTATTGGGATAAAATTAATTGATATGGTGTTAAATTTATTGTAGGCCACTGATGAAAACATTACTTACCACAATAAGAGCATTTATCGTATTTTTAGTATTATTAGGCATCGCCTATCCGTTGCTTGTTACTGGCATTGCACAAATGATGATGCCATATGAATCAAATGGCAGCTTAATTGAACTTAAAGGTAAAATTATAGGTTCTGAGTTAATTGGCCAACAATTTTTATCTGAGCGCTATTTTCATGCAAGGCCTTCTGCTTGTGATTATCTGCCGATTTTTTCTCGTGGTAGTAATCTTGCACCATCAAATCAAAAATTAATTACTATGGTTAATGATAGGGTGCAGAAAGTACGTAAAGAGAATAACTTAACGATGAGTATTAATCTTCCAGCAGATTTAGTTACTGCTTCTGCAAGTGGTTTGGATCCTCAAGATCGGAAGAGCACACGTCT
>JAMCWR010000004.1 GCA_023480665.1 Gammaproteobacteria bacterium | reverse complement strand
AAATTCACGATTCAGGGCCTAGCCCTGAATCGTGAATTTATCTGTGGATAAAAAATTAAAATAGCGGGCATAACGAGAAAGAGCGTAATCTTCAATTTCTCTGGTTGTATCTGAACCAATGCCGACCATTTTGGCGGCTTGGACAAAATGGTCTTTCACTTTTTGATCGCTATTTTTGAAAGAGCCTTTACCTGTATTAGTATGTAATTGTGCGATTAACTAAAACATCGTCATAGTAAACCCTGGATGTAATTACCTTGCCATCACGAAATGTCTGTATCCATACATATTGATTGTTGTATGGGTGACCTTTTTTAGCAGTAGCTACTGCTTCCATCTCAACAATAGCTGTATTACCATCAACGTATATTTGATGAATTATCATTCTAATATCGCCTGACAAAGATGCCTTCAATTTTACAATCACTTTGTCAATAAAATCTTTGCGTGAAGTATAAGTACCAGACAATACATTTGAGCCAGTAATAGTCCATTTAACATCTGGATCAACATAGCGCTCAAAGTAACCATCTAGATCACCTTTTTCTAGTAATGAAAATACTTCTGCAACGTATTTTTTTGTTAATCTCATCTATTCAATTGCTCCTGATTTGGTTTCCTTGAAATTTAGTATTTACTATTTTACTCTTTTCTTATAATTCTTGTCTTTTATAGATTGACTGAAAGCACCCCTTACTAAAAGCTTCGCCCTGCTATTGTCGAAGATGCCTCACCATCAGAGCCTAACCCTGACAGCCCTTGCCTCTCGTAATAGAAGCAATTTCAGTGAAAATAGCTAAAACATCGATGTCAAATTTTGACAGTTAACGATTAATAACTTGGCATCATTTTACTTATCCAAAAAGAATTTTTTTCTGGAACTCTTTAAACGCTTCTTAGACTTGTTGATATTTTCAGCCGTTGGTAAATGTTCCGGCATAACACCACCCAGTTCTTTGATGGTTCGTCTGACTTTTTTCCCTACTTCGTAGTGAGCTTTACTTGCTTTTTCTTGGCCAAATATATTTTCACGATTTAATTTTGCTTCTGCTTGCGTTGCACGAAAAAGATTTGCCGCCAATTCCTCGCTTCCCATATGATCTAAAATAGCTTCATTTTTCTTTAGTTTCTTTTTGGTATGGATATCTTTTTGCCGCATATCACCATAAAGACCCATGTATCCAAAATCTTGGAAGTTAGCATAGTTTGTTACCCCAGCTTGTCTGGCTGTGTGAGCCAACTGTTTATTATGCTCTTTCATTTCGTTGCGAAGATAGACTCGCTTATTATCTTCAATCAGTTGTTCACCGATTTCCTGTTTTCGAGTTTAAATGGCAAAATAGGTTTGAGCCAAAGCAATCTCCACTTTTCTGGGATCACCGTTCTGAGCAATAAGATAGCAGGCATATCTAGAAAGATCATAATCATTGGTTGGTCGTTCAGTTCCTGAGCCTATCTGTACCATTTTCGTGATACCACGAAAATGGTCATGAATGTTTTGGTTGCTATTTTTGCAGGATTTTTTTGCCCTTGAAATGGCTACTTCAAAATTTTCCCATCGAGTATAACCAAGAGTGAACATCAAATCTCTTGCGCTCCAAAATTCCTGATCATATTCGTTGATTTTTTTTATTTGTTCAAAAATATTATTCTTCATAAAATGGCCTATTTTTTAAAATGCTGTGTAACTGTGTAACATGGTTTTTATATTATACCCTTTGCTCAAAGAAACAATTACCGTACTTAACATTTAATTTTATGTTAAAATATATAGAATCAAATTTGTTTTTTAAATTTTGGGATGCATGTGGTAGGCATGATTCTCTCCTTAGATTATCTAAGTATATCTCCCAAAATAAAAGAGCTTTTGAAAAAGCAAAAAACTTTAAATGAGATTACAGAATTAATTTAAATTATTAGGAAAACTATGGGCATATTAAAAGAATCGTCAAAATTGGGCTTTTTAGATCGGCATTTAACCATTTGGATTCTTTCCGCAATGGCTGTAGGTGTTGGAATCGGTTACTTCTTTCCTTCAAGTAATCAACTTATACACCATTTTGACGTTGGCACAACCAATATACCTATAGCGATTGGATTAATACTGATGATGTACCCGCCGCTTGCAAAAGTTCGATATGAAAAGCTTGGCGATGTATTTAACAATAAAAAAATCTTATTTTTATCTTTTCTCCAAAATTGGTTAATTGGCCCAGTTTTGATGTTTCTTTTAGCAATCGCATTTTTAGCGCATTCGCCCGCATATATGGCTGGCTTAATTCTCATAGGATTAGCTAGATGTATAGCGATGGTTGTTGTTTGGAATGAATTGGCTGGTGGAGATTCAGAATATTGTGCTGGCCTAGTGGCTTTTAATTCCATATTTCAAATTGTATTTTTTTCTGCATACGCATATCTTTTTATCACCCTGCTTCCACAGTGGATCGGGTTGCATGGGATGGCAGTAAAAATTTCAATGCTTGAAATTGCAAAAAGCGTATTTATCTATTTAGGCATTCCGTTTGCAGCGGGAATTATAACAAGAGTACTTGGGATAAAAATAAAAAGCAAAGATTGGTACGAAAAAGTTTTTATCCCAAAAATTAGTCCAATTACTTTGGTAGCCTTGCTTTTTACTATTGTAGTAATGTTTTCTCTAAAAGGTGAAAACATAGTGCAACTTCCGCTTGATGTAATAAAAATCGCTATTCCATTATGCATCTATTTCATTGTGATGTTTGTATTATCTTTTTATTTATCGTATAAACTCAAAGCCAATTACAAACAATCTGTAACTTTGAGTTTTACGGCTGCTTCAAACAACTTTGAACTCGCCATTGCGGTTGCTATTGCTGTATTTGGTGTCAACTCTGGGCAAGCATTTGTGGCAGTTATCGGGCCACTTGTCGAAGTTCCTGTATTGATTAGCCTGGTTAATGTTGCGCTCTGGCTGAAAAAAAATTTTTATCGGGGAAGTTTTTGAAATTAATATACCTGAAGGACAAACTAAATGGACAAAAAAATAGATACAACAAAATCGCATAATATCACCGGAAGCACTAGTTCTAGTAAGCATAGCAATACCCATCTAAATCAAATCACCAATCTTATGAAATTTATCAACATTCCTCCGCGCTTCATGTTTTTTACAGGCAAAGGCGGCGTTGGTAAAACTTCAATTGCCTGCGCCACTGCAGTTTATCTCGCAGAAAACGGTAAACGCGTACTGCTTGTCAGCACAGACCCAGCTTCCAATATTGGGCAAGTATTTTGCACCACAATTGGAAATAAGATAACACAGCTTAGTAATGTAAAAGGTCTTGCGGCGCTTGAAATCGATCCGGAAGCAGCTGCACAAGTTTATCGAAATCGCATAGTTGAACCTGCTCGAGGTGTTTTACCTGAGGATGTGGTCAGGGGTATGGAAGAACAACTTTCTGGCGCTTGCACAACCGAAATTGCTGCTTTTGATGAATTCACATCTTTGCTTACTGATCCAACTCTAGTGCATTATTATGACCATATTGTTTTTGATACCGCACCAACTGGCCACACTATTCGTTTACTGCAGCTACCCAAAGCATGGAGTGGCTTTCTTGACAAAGGCAAAGGTAATGCATCTTGTCTTGGTCCGCTAGCTGGCCTTGAAAAGCAACACACTCAATATAAATCAGCTGTTGATGCGCTTGCAGATCCTGCTCGCACCAGATTGATTCTCGTTGCACGCGCAGAAACCACAACATTACGTGAAGTTGCGCATACACATGTGGAGCTTGCAAATGTTGGTTTAACTAAACAATATCTTGTGGTAAATGGTATTTTCCCTGAGCAAGAGATAGCTGATGATCGTCTCGCTAGAGCGATTTATGATAATGAACAATCTGCTCTTGCTAATATTCCAAATGCACTAAAATCATTACCATGTGATCATATTGAACTAAAACCTTTTAATCTAATAGGTGCAGATGCATTGCGACAATTATTTGCAATACGAGTAACACGGCAACAACCACTCTCATCAAGACCGGTAACCGATGAATTTCCGTCAAAATCTGAAGCAAATAAATCTGCTCCTATTTTATCAACATCCTATACATTATCTAATTTAGTGAACGAAATTGCAGAAGGTGGCCGCGGCCTAGTCATGCTTATGGGAAAAGGCGGCGTAGGTAAAACCACAATGGCTGCAGCAATTGCTGTTGCATTAGCCCATCGCTCATTGCCAGTGCACCTAACAACTTCAGACCCAGCTGGTGATATGTGTGAGACACTTGCTGAAAAAATCGAAAACTTAACTGTAAGTAATATCAATCCAGCAATTGAAACAGAACGCTATCGTCAACATGTACTTACCACGAAAGGAGCAAATCTAAGCCAAGAGGAACGTGCATTGCTTGAAGAAGATCTGCGCTCTCCTTGCACTGAAGAAATCGCTGTATTTAGTGCTTTCTCGCGAATCATTCGCGAAGCTGGTAAAAAATTCGTGGTGATGGATACTGCCCCCACTGGGCATACTTTGCTTCTGCTTGATGCAACTGGCGCTTATCACAAAGAGATTGCTCGGCAAATGGGTGCAAATAAAAACTTTAGCACTCCCATGATGCGGTTGCAGGATCCCAAGCAAACAAAAATATTAATAGTTACCCTAGCTGAAACAACTCCGATTCTTGAGGCTGCGCATCTGCAATCCGAACTGCATCGTGCTGGTATCAAGCCTTGGGCATGGATTGTCAATAACAGTCTTGCAGCAGTTACAACAACATCACCGCTATTACGTAATCGCGCAACAAATGAGCTACCCAAAATCGATGCTATTACAACAAAGTATGCTTCGCGTTACGCTATAGTACCGCTGCTATCAGAGACCCCTGTTGGCGCAGAGCATCTTTTGCAGCTATCAAGCAAATAGAAAAACATTTAACAATGGGCGCTGGCATAATAAAAATCAGCTCACAATACCGTTTTTAGTAAAATTAATTTCTTAAAGCATGATTAACCCCTTGAATTTGTGTAAAAATAAATTCACTTGATTTTTAACTTTTTTGGCCTATAATTTATATAGTTTTTATAAGAAAGTTATAGTTACAAGGAAATTGGGTGCAGAATATAATGGATTATTAAATCTTTTTTTCCATTCTAAGTTTAAGCCTGAATAATATAGAAGTTTTATTTGTTCAAACACAATTTCCATGATAATTTTCATTATATAAAAACTAAGGAATGTTTTTAGTGCTTTTAAATTTAAAAATGGAGTTTTAAAATGGATAATAAAAGGATATTGCTCGAGCAATTCGAGCCAGTTGCATCAACATTTAGAATCTTTAATACTTTTTCAAAAACCAATCAAAATGATATAGAGCAAGATTGGCCAATTAATCCTGATTCATGCGTAATTGGTGCAATTTCAACACTTAGATTTTGTCATAATAAGTCTTCATAGCTATCATAGATCTAAATAATTTAAATTGATCTAGTCTAGCGCAAAAAGGCTTAAAAATGTGGAGGTACATATGGCAGAAGTTAAAGAGAAGGTTGAAGAAATAGCTAACAAAATTACTAATGCAGAAAACATGACTGCAATGCAGGCCGTTGATATTTTAAGAAGGCTCATAGAAAAAGCCGACGCAACAACAACCCAACGAATTAAGTTTAATTTTGCGCCAAAACCAGAAATAGCAGCGACAGCCTGGGGGAAATTTACATCTGAAAATAAACAGCCCGAAGGTAAGCCAGAAGAATCTCGAGAAGAGGAAGCAGCTGAAGAAAGATCTGCTCCTACTCCATTTTAGCCTGCGTTCGGCCCTAAATAAAATAATTCCTGACTCTGCGCACAGCTAAATAAACAGGCCTGATTATCCAATAAAGCGGAAATAAACATTTTGGCAGCTTTATTAAAGATAATTCAATCAACGTCGGCGACATGAGCCGCAAAAGAAAATCTTTCACCCCAAGCAATAAGCTATCTCTAAGTTGCACAGAGCTGATCATTTCATAAATCATATTTGGTAAATGTGATCTTGAAAGCAGATGATCCAAAATTCTCTGTGCATGTTTTTTTACTGTGCGATTATTTGCAATCAAATCCATCACTGATTCAGGCAGTTTAAAATCATACAGCCAATTAATTATTAATAAATTTGTCAAAATAATATTTTTTATTTTCAGCCTAGCTGCGCGATGCAGTATTGCATCTAAATCAATGTTTGGAAAACTTCGCATAAACTCATGAATATCACATACCCAGCATAATCTAGTCCAATAGTGTTTTGCGGTGTGGATATTTAAAATTAAAAATAATGTCTCACACGAAAAGCTCGGGACTGGATAACCATTGAGCTCGATGTTGATTAAATTTTCAGCGATAAAGTCTTCAGGCACAGTAAATAAAATCGCGGGGGCTTCGATGTTCCAAGTTAGATCAATCGCAACTGTTTTATCGGCACTTAAAAATGCCAATTCATATAATGCATGCTCATAAAAAAAATCGTCATTGTTAGCTGTCTCATTTAACCCATTCAACCTAAAGCTACGTGCCACTAACAAATCTTTAATTTTTAATGCGCCCTCTTTGCTAACAAAAAAATCTAGATCACTAAACGATCTAAGAGAAAGGTTTTTATAGGCTATCTGAGCGAGCATCGGGCCTTTAATTGGAACCACTCGGATATTATTTGCCTTGCATAATTCTAAGAGCTTAATTAATTCACTAGTTAATTTAAGGTTATTAAACACATGATTCGAAAAATCTTGTTTTAGCGAAACTTGAATTTCCCAGGGAATTATATCTGCTGCAACTTTATTTAATTGCCAATAAACTAAATGCTGAACTTTGTGCTGCCCTGCTTTTTGAAATACTATATTCCAATCAACATTTTCGCGTGATAATGATTTTAAGACAGCTTGGTCGACATCAGAAATTTCCGTACGCGCTGCACAAACAATAATTTTATCTTCTATGCAAATATCTGGAAAAGCTGCGAAAAAATTTGGCATAAAATTATTCCCCAGCAATAAAGTTAGTTGTCGGCGTAGTGGGTTTTTTATATTTTATAAACAAAACTATTGGTAGCATTAAAATAAAACTCCACATCACAAAGGTAAACACATCTATATAACTAAGCATTGCCGCTTGCTTAGCTAACTCAGCGCCAAGCAACGCATGCGCATGTGGATCTTGCGGAGTTAAATGTAGTGCGCGAATATAACTTGAAACAGCAGGATTAAAGGGATTGATATGGCCGCTTAAATGATTCCAAGCAATTTGTGTATGACGAGTAAAAATAGTTAAAGTAACTGCAATACCAATCGAAGAACCAATTGTTCTAAGCAAGCTAAATAACCCGGCTGCTTCAACTCTAAGCTCATCAGCCAAAGTTGCATATGCAATTGCAGACAAAGCTACAAAAATCATTCCCAAACCAAAACCTTGCAACAATAATGGCCAAATAATCCAAGCCTTGCTGATTGTGAGTGAATACTCAGTACAAAAATACATACCAAGTACACTCATCAATATTCCGATAACAATAAATATTCGTGGATCATTTTTTTGGATTAATTTACCAGTTATTGCCATAGCAAGCATACTACTTATCCCGCGTGGCGCTAACACTAAACCTGTAGTTAAAACTGGATAACCCATTATTCCTTCAAGCATCATCGGTAAAATCACGAGTGAACCAAAGAGCCCTACTCCCATTGCTGTTAATATTGCACTGGCAATAGTAAAATTTCGATCCAAAAAAATCCGCACGTCAAAAACTCTTCGGTTGCTAGTATATAAATTGTGTAAAATAAAACCTACAAAACCAAGGATCGCAAATAATAAAGCAAAGCGAATACCATTAGAATTAAACCAGTCTTCTTGATTCCCACGATCTAAAAAAAATTGCAGCGAACCAATTGCAATCGAAATTAAAGCTAACCCAAGCCAATCCATACTACGATTTTTTTTGATCGTATCTGGCACAACATACCATGCTAATAAAAATGCAAATATTCCCACAGGTAAATTGATGTAAAATGTCCAACGCCAACTGGCAATATCTGTTAGATAGCCGCCCAAAGTTGGCCCAAGAATTGGCCCAACCATCACTCCTGTTCCCCAAATTGCCATAGCTTTTCCAAGCTCTTCACGTGGATAAGCATCAGCCAAAACTGCTTGTGATAATGGCACAAGCCCTGCTCCAAACATTCCCTGCAACAAACGAAATATGATTATTTCTGTAAGTGATTGCGAAGCACCGCAAAGAGCTGAAGCAACCGTAAACCCAGCAATACAAAATAATAAATATTTTTTCCTCCCAAAAATATCAGAAAAATAACCAGTCAAAGGCATAAAAATACCGGCAGAAACTAAATAACAGGTAAGTGTCCAAGAAACCTGGTCGGGAGTAGCACCCAATGAGCCTTGCATATGCGGCAAAGCAACATTCACAATAGTAGTATCAAGTACCTGAATCAAAGTAGCAGACATTACTGCAATAACAATTAACCAACGATTGCGTAAAAGAGGATTTTCCGCCTGCATGGTCTGATCAGTCATGATTTTTATTTTAAATACGATTTAGTGTTGATTGATACAGTTGCGGTAGTGCCAACCCGTAATGGAAAATGTGGATCAGGGTCTAATATATGAATGCGTACAGTCACTCTCTGTGTTACTTTCACCCAATTCCCAGAAGCATTCTCTGGTGGCAACAATGAAAATGCTGCGCCACTCCCGCTGCTAATACTTTCTACTACACCTTGAAAAGTATGATGCGGGTACATATCCACATAAACTTTTGCTTTTTGGCCAGGACGAATATGTGCTAATTCAGTTTCTTTAAAGTTTGCATCAACCCAATATTTGACTTCGCCAACAATTACAAATAATGGCTGATTTGCTGTAACAACATTACCCTGCCTTAAACTCAATTCAGTTACTGTACCATTCGCTGGAGCCATTACTTGAGTGTAACCTAAATTTAATTCAGCTTCGGCTAAATTTGCTTTAGCAAGCTCCACTGAAGCTGAGGCGCTTTCAAAGTTAGTAACTGCATTATCACGCTCTTCAATTGGTATCGCTCTCAGCTTAACTAATTTTAATGCGCGACCAACACGGAGCTTTGCATTAGATAAATTTGCATTTGCCACTGCTAATTGCGCGCGTGTTTTATCCGCCGCTACAATAAATGGCTGTCGATCTAAAGAAAACAACAGCTGGCCGGCAACAATTTGCTGGTTATTTTCAACATTGACTGTTGCCACTTGCCCAGAAACTCGCGCAGCAATTTGCATGATGTGTGAATTAATATAAGCATCATCTGTACTAATAAATCTCAAACTATATAACCATAAAAGAATGCCAAACACTAAGATAGCGCTCACTGCAATGGTAATATTTTTTTTATCATAAAAATGATGTTTATGTGATTTCAAAAAATCTAATTTTTGCAACAGAAAATCTTTTTTTAATAATTTCATAATACTCACAAATATAATCAATGATTCGCGTCTCTGCAGGCTCTATTGTGAAAAGACTGCATTTCGGCATATAAAAAATATATATGGTTTTTATTTATCAGCTTCACCACTAGCAGTTGTTTCGCTGCTTGTTGCGACTTTTTTCTCTGCAGGGACGGCCTCTTCATGGGCGCCTTTTTTAAGCAGCGTCAACGTTTGGCTGAGAGTGCCAAGCAAATTGTTTATCTTTGCAATCTCATCCGCTTGCTTTGTACTTAAAACTGCAATCTGCTGCAAACTGCGACCAATTTCAGTTAAACAAAAACCAATTGGATCATCTTTTGCTGCCTCAGGAATCGGTGCAGGACCAAGTATTGATTTCACATTCTTGATAATTTCTTGTAAATCAAACTTACCTTTTATTTTGGAAACATCGGGCATTTTTGCCATATTTTTTCTCCTTAAAATAATCCTATTGTTTTTTCAGCATCACAATAACTTGTAATTTATCAAGTAGTTGCTTTGCAAAATCCATGTTAACTTCTGTTGTTACTTTTAAATACCAAACATCTGTATTTACTATTTTAGCACATTTTACAGCATCTTTTTCAGTCATAATAACTGGCGCTGCAAACCCTGCCAAATCTTTTTGTTTAAACTGATAATGATCCGGATATGTATGCCTATTGGCTTTCAAACCGTAATCACTAAGAAGCGCATAGAAACGCGCTGGGTTACCAATTCCAGCAACTGCATCTACAATTTTTCCTGAAAAATCTTCTAATTTTTTTGTTAACAGTGGATTTTGTACATTAACTAATTTATCCGCAACCAAACGCATTTCATTGCAAGTATTAGTTAACGGCGTTTGCTGATGCATAATTACAAAATCTACATTTTTTAAGCGCTGCAGTGGCTCACGCAAAGGACCTGCTGGCAAACAAAAGCCATTGCCAAACTTTTGCTTTGCATCAACTATAGCGATTTCAATATCTCGCGCTAATTTATAATGCTGCAAACCATCATCACTAATTATCACATCGCAATTTGACACAGCCAAAAGTTTTTGCAAAGCAGCTGTGCGGTTTGGCGAAACTACCATTGGGCAATTAGTGTTATTCACAATAACCAATGCCTCATCTCCAACCTCCATAGCATCACTTTGTGCTGACACAACTAGCGGATAGTTTTTGCTTTTGCCGCCAAACCCCCGGCTAATTATACCAGGGCGATATCCATGCTTAAGCAAAAAATTTGCCAACCAAATAACAAACGGCGTTTTCCCTGTGCCACCAACACTAATATTACCAACTACAATTATTGGTAGCGAAAATTTTTTTGGCTTAGCGATTTTTAAATAAAAAAATCTTCGCAACTTAACCAATACACAAAAAACCAGAGCCAAAGGCAACAATAAAAACCCGAAAAAACTTTTTTGACTCCAAAATTTTGGCGCGTGCATTAACATTTATTTATTTTGCCACAATATCTTTAAATTGCATTTTATATAATTTTGCATACATGCCGTCTAAATCTAGTAGCTCACGATGCGTTCCAGCTTCGATGATTCTTCCCTCTTCAAGCACCATAATGCGATCTGCACGCTCAACTGTCGACAAACGATGGGCAATAACCAAAGTTGTACGCTCATGCATCAAATTCTCTAAAGCAGCGCTAATATGGAATTCGGATTCTGTGTCGAGCGCAGATGTTGCTTCATCTAAAATCAAAATTGGCGCATTCTTCAGTAGAGCGCGTGCAATTGCAATTCTCTGCCTTTGACCACCTGAAAGTAATAATCCATTTTCACCAATTAATGTATTTAAGCCCTCAGGCAAATGCTGAATAAATTCGAGCAGATGCGCAGCAGAGGCGGCGGCTAATATTTTTTCTTCTGTAGCATCTTTTAAACTACCATAAGCAATATTCCGAGCAATCGTGTCATTAAACAGTGTTAAATGTTGCGATACAAATGCAAATTGCCGACGTAAATCTAACAATTTATAGTCTTTGATATCCACGCCATCAATTAAAATTTCCCCATCAGTTACATCATAGAATCTTGGCAACAAACTCACTAATGTTGATTTACCCCCGCCAGAGCGCCCAACTAAAGCAATAGTTTCACCAGGCTTTGCCACAAAACTTACATCATTTAAAACTTGCTTGTGTGAACGTGGGTAAACAAAATTAACATTCTTGTATTCTATGCTTCCTGTTGCGCGATCAAGTGTCGTGCTGCCAGTATCAGTCTCAAATTTATCATCTAACAACATAAAAATACTATGCGCGCCAGCAACACCTTTTTGAATTTCAGTGTTGATTTTAGTGAGCCTGCGTAATGGAGTTAATAGCCGAATCATCGCAGCCAAAATTGCTCCAAAACTCCCCACTGAAACATGCAATGACGGTAAAGTTGCAACATAAATAATTGCAGCAATTGGAATTGAGGTAATAATTTGCACGATTGAGCTACCCATTGCATTCGTGCGTACTACTTTCATTTCGCGTTGACGATTTTGCTGGGTGACGCGATTAAATTTTTCTCGCTCATACTCTTCACCGCCAAATACTCGAATTACTTTTATACCTTCAATACCCTCTTCGGCCACATGCGTAACATCAGCCATTGATTTTTGCACATTGCCACTAAACGCGCGCAACCTCTTGGCATTAATTCTAACAATCGTCGAAATAAATGGTGCAGTGACTAAAAACATCAACGTAAGTTGCCAACTCAAGATAAACATTACTGTTAACAAACCGATTAATGTCAATCCTTCTTGTAAGACAGTAAGCAAAGCATCGGTTGAGGCTGCCGCCACTTGTTCGGTGTTGTAAATTAAAAGCGATAGTAATTTCCCTGACGACTCGCGGTCATAAAATTCAATCGGCATGTGCAACAAGCGGGTAAATATTTTTTGACGAAAATCGCGCACAACATTTCGCCCAACCCTCACTAGATAATAGTTTGATAAAAAAAATGTTATAGCTCGAATTATAAAGATACTGATGATGATTATTGGCAGCCAAGCTAAAAACCTTGGTTCACGCTTCACCAAACCTTCGTCAACCAATGGTTTTACTGCCCAAGCAAGAACCGAATCAGCCCCAATTGCAAGTAACGTCGCCCCAATTCCGATCACAAACGACATCCAATAAGGTTTGGCTGACTTTAATAAACGGAAATAAACTTCCCAACTTGTGTAAGGATTTGCAGGCTTCATGTTGTTTTAATCATTCCAATATCGTCTTACTTGTTCGCGATACAATAAGGGCGTAAGTATACCCGATTTGGTAGTTAAATTAAAAGAAATTGCACCACTGCTTGCGGTATTAAACATACTCGCACCAAAGAGCAAGTAGCGCTTAACCACAGAAGGCGCAGGGAAATGGAATTTATTATGATAACCTATTGGAAATAAAACGCTTTTTGGTGAGATTGCCATAATAAATTTACTTTGAGATGAGGTCGCGCTGCCATGATGTGGCGCAACTAATATTGTACTAAAAAGACTTTTTTCGTGCAGAGCAAGTAAGAGATTTTCAGCCGGTTTTTCTATGTCGCCTGTGAGTAAAATAGCATTGGCTTTGTTAGAAATTTTTAACACACACGAAGCATCATTATCAGTGAAATTTGTTTTTCGTTCTGGCGCTAAAAATGAAAAATCAACGCCATCCCACTGCCAACTCTGCAAGGCATAACAATTTGCTGCAAGTTTTGGTAAAAATCTTTCTGGAACACTACTGATAATATTTCTTACTGGAATAGTTTTCAGGATTGTTGCTGCGCCACCTATGTGATCATTATCGCCATGGCTCACAACTAAAGCATCAATAATTCTGATATTAGAATTTTCTAGAAATGGCACAACTACACTTGCGCCAGCATCGTTATTAAAAAATTTTGGTCCAGTATCATAAATTAACGCGTGGTTTTTGGTTTGAATGACGGTGGCGAGCCCTTGCCCTACATCTAACAAGGTAAACCAAATTTCACCAAATTTTGGCTGCGCCGGTGCATAAAAAATTAGTGGTACTAACCAAAGCATACCTAAATATTTTGCTGGAAACCCACGTGGCAAAAGTAAGATAACCACCCCAATCATAGCTGCAATAAAAATCCACCAATGAAAAATTGGCTGTTGCCAATTAAAAATTGAGAAGCTTGCAAAAAAAGCTAACCACTGCCAAATTAACTCGAGTAATTTCACGCCAAGCCACAACATCCACCCTCCAAAAATTGGGATAAATAATATTAATAGCGCCCCAAATAAACATAATGGCACAACAATTAAGCAGACACCGGGCAGCGCAATAATGTTGGCGATAATCGCAACTAAAGTTGCAGCTTTAAACAAAAATAAAGTGATGGGTAAAAGACAAATAGTTACCGCCCACTGCATCGAAAAATATTTTTTTATAAATGAGTGTTTAACGCCAATGCGAGCGTTAAAAACAAAAATAATTGCAAAAACCGCGGCAAACGACAACCAAAACCCTGCAGTCAAGACTGATAATGGATTTAATATAAGTACTACAATCAAAGCAAAATTAAACGTGCGCCAAGGTTCATTATTGCGGCGTAAAATTAATGCTAAAGAAAAAATTATTAGCATAGTTAGCGCACGCTCGGTAGGGATAGAAAAACCAGAGATAATGCTATAAATTATTGCAGCAAATAATCCGCAACAAATTGCAGCATGCCTAGCTGGGATAGTTAATGGCAATTTTTTTGACCTTCGCCACAAAAAATTAACTACAAAGCCAACTGCAGTGGCTACTAAACCAATATGCAACCCTGCAATTGCAACTAAATAGCTTGTGCCTGAAACACGCAAAATCTGCCAATCAGGCTTTGCTATATTTGATTCATCACCAAGCACTAAAGCTTCGACAACACCAGTTAATGGATGATTAAATAGTGCGGCACTAATTTTTGCACGTATCAATTCTCGCACTAGCAAAAATGGGAAATGATACCAATGCTTATCTTGAACTTGATTAAAAAGAGAATTCACCACATAACCGGTAGCGCGAATTTTATGCACAAACAAATATTGTTCGTAGTCAAACCCGCCGGGATTAAAATTACCGTGCGGACGTTTTAATCGCACTAATAATTGCCATTTATCTCCCGGTCTTAAAAGTGGGTGATTTTTAAACCAACTTAAATGCAATAAGACATGCTGTTTTGCTCCGGCGATTTTATCGGTTTTAAAATTAAATGTTTCGCCAAAATGATCCGTTTCCGGCAAAGATGCAATATACCCGCTTATTTCAACGTTTTTACTCTCAAGAGTTTTTGGCAGTTCCCAAGCAAGAATCAGATGCGCATAAATTAGCGCCCAGGAAAATCCTGCAACAAACAAAGTAAACCGGGTAAAATATTTAAAATATTCTTTGCGGATAATAAAAATAAATATAAACATTGGAGCAAAAACTAGCAGCCACCACAAGCTTGGTAGTGTACGAAAAAATTGCAGTAGACAACTACCGCAAAGAAAAAAAACCCCGAGAAACATAGTTTAGTGTTTGCAAAAAAACTGCGTGATATTGATAACAATCAAACTTATAGCTAAGTTGGGTTTTATTTCAATACGGTGGTTTTTGAGAAAAGCTTTTAAAAAACCCCAGCTTAATACTATTAAGCTGGGGTAAATGATGTAATGATTTTTAAGCTAAATGTCTTTGCTATCTTGGTACGCTTGCTTTTAAATGCAGGTATTTCATGTACGGCGGATAAAACTTCATTATAGCCATTTTTGCATTAAGCCTAGATGATTCATCGCCTTTTTTTGCTGCATTAACATAGGCACTAAACGCCTCAAGAATTAGAGCGCGAGCTACATTTTCGTTTTGTGCATTTGGGTAAGCAAATCCTGATAATAATTCTAGAACATGAATTAAATATTGAGGGTCATTTCTTACTAAAGCCTCTTCAAGAGTGGCTTGATGCATTTTCCTTTCATAATCTGGTTTATCGTCAGCGCAATTAAACTTATTAAGCAAATCTACAATGGTTGATGCTTGATTAGCTGATGCAAATTTTGACCTATCGCTTGTCTCTACAAAATCAAAAAAATCTTGGATTAAGACAAGGTCTTCAATTTCAGCTTGTATGATTTCAGCTTGAGTCATTTTTGTAAAATCCCTAGCCATTCTTTTATCGATATTAAAATAACCGGGCTTTGTTTCAGACGCTATAATACTCATTTTTGCTCCTATTTTTATTATTATTTTATGGAGAAGTTTTTAGTTTTGAGCGGCAGTTATCTTACCTGCTCTTACAATACAATTATATACCGTGATTATTAAAACAATCTTAAGGTTATGTCTTGAATTGCAATAAAATTTATTTTC
>JAMCWR010000055.1 GCA_023480665.1 Gammaproteobacteria bacterium | reverse complement strand
AGGCGATAACATCAAAATGAATGTTAACCTCATAGTTCCAATTGCCATGGAAGAAGGCGTCCGCTTCGCTATCCGCGAAGGTGGCAGAACAGTAGGTGCAGGTGTGGTGGTGAAGATTATTGAGTAAAGGCTTTTTGCGACTCCATAATTATTAATTTTTAATTATTAATTGTCTTTAAGTGCGGGCGTAGTTCAATGGCAGAACTTCAGCCTTCCAAGCTGATAGCGTGGGTTCGATTCCCATCGCCCGCTCAGGTGTTATTGTAGGTCAGTAGCTCAATTGGCAGAGCGACGGTCTCCAAAACCGTAGGTTGGGGGTTCGATTCCCTCCTGACCTGCCAGAATGTTGTTATTGCTCTATCATAAAAAACATGATAACTTTAGAGAGATGCAAAAATTTTTATTAATATAATCAAGTAGATATATAAAATGGAACAAATTGTTGAACAAAAGTCAAAATTAAACGCCTTCTGGTGGGTGTTAATAATTGTTTTTGTAGCCGCCGGAGTGGTAGCAAATAATTATTTTACCGAAATCGCTTGGTCGCTTAAATTAGCAGGATGGGTGGTATTGGCTTGCGTAGTTTTAGCAATTGGTTATCAAACTGTCGAAGGTAAAAAATTAGTAACATTTGCGAAAAATTCACGTATTGAGCTTAGAAAAGTAACCTGGCCAACTCGTGATGAAACTGTCAAAACCACTATGTTTGTAGCTGCATTGGTAATCGTAATGGCTTTAATCTTGTGGATGATAGATTCGTTCTTGTTGTGGATAATCAGTTGGTTGACTAGCCAACGGGGATAGCAGAATGACTGATAAAGAACAGGCTTCAAAACCTGAATTGCGCTGGTTTATTGTGCATGCTTACTCTGGAAAAGAGCAGGCAGTTATTCGTAATTTAAACGAACGCATCAAGCTTAGCGGCATGCAAGATAAATTTGATGAAATAATTGTTCCTACCGAAGAAGTTGTTGAAATGCGCGGCGGGCAAAAGCACAAAAGCGAGCGGAAGTTTTTTCCAGGCTATGTATTAGTACATATGATAATGGATGATGAAACGTGGCATTTGGTTAGAAATACTCCGTGGGTGCTAGGATTTATCGGCGGAACTTCCGATAAACCAGCGCCAGTTTCAAACAAAGAAATAGACAATATCCTGCATCGAGTGCAAGAAGGTGTTGAGAAACCACGGCCAAAAGTATTGTTTGTTCCTGGTGAAGTTGTGCGAATTATCAGCGGTCCTTTTGCTGATTTTGATGGCGTAATTGAAGATGTTAATTATGAAAAAAATCGATTACGTGTATCAGTACTGATTTTTGGTCGTTCCACTCCTGTGGACCTTGAGTTTGGTCAAGTACAAAAAGCCTAATTAATTCATATAGTTATTGTATTAAATATTTATATTAAATTTAGTCCTTGCAAAAGTGTCAAGAATTGTTTCTAATAGAAAATTTTCTAGGCAATGTAGGTAAGGTATTTTTTTAGATATTTTTTGGGGAGCTTGAAAAAAGCGCTACTACCCAGGAGGCATAAATGGCAGCAAAAAAAGCATCAACCTTTATTAAACTTCAAGTAAAAGCTCAAGAAGCAAATCCAAGCCCACCAATCGGACCAGCTCTAGGTCAACATGGTGTGAACATTATGGAATTTTGCAAGGCATTTAATGCTCAAACTCAGAAAGTGGAAAAAAGCCTGCCGTTGCCGGTAGTGATTTCAGTATATCCTGATCGCAGCTTTTCTTTTATTATTAAAACCCCACCCGCAGCAGTGTTATTACTAAAAGCAGCTGGTCTTGAAAAAGGCAGCCCTACTCCAAATACCAATAAAGTTGGTAAAGTTACTTTAGCTCAGGTCGAAGAGATTGCGAAAATGAAGATGCCAGACTTAACCGCAGCTGATCTAAAAGCGGCAATGCGCTCGATTATTGGTAGCGCAAGAAGCATGGGAATTGAAGTGGAGGGCGCTGAAAATGTCTAAACTCACAAAATATCAAAAAGCAATTGCAGATAAATTTGTTTTTGGCAAAGTCTACTCAATCAATGAAGCAATTGGATTATTAAAATCATTGCCTGCGCGTAAATTTATCGAAGGCGTAGATGTTAGTGTTAATTTAGGTATTGATACGCGTAAATCCGATCAAACAGTGCGTGGTGCTGTAGTTTTGCCAAACGGCACAGGTAGAAAGGTAAAGGTCGCAGTATTTGCGCGAGATGAGCAGGCAAAAACCGCTCTTAATGCTGGCGCAGAGATTGTCGGTTTTGATGATCTTGCGGATAAAATTAAGCAAGGTGTGATTGATTTTGATGTGTTAATTGCCACGCCAGATGCGATGAAAGTCGTTGGTCAACTTGGGCAAATTTTAGGCCCAAAAGGTTTAATGCCAAATCCAAAAACTGGTACAGTCACCGCCGATGTTGCTACAGCTGTTAAAAATGCTAAAGCAGGTCAGGTTAGTTACCGTGCTGATAAAGGTGGTGTGGTCCATTGTACAATTGGAAAAATAAACTTCGAGACTAATGCGTTAAGAGAAAATTTAAATACATTAATGCATGACTTGAAGAAATCAAAGCCATCTGGATCAAAAGGTGTATATATAAAGAAAGTGACGCTTTCAAGCACTATGGGTCCAGGTTTAATTATTGACCAGGCTTCGATCGACGTTTGAAATTTTTTGTGAGCTTAAATTTGAGCTCAGAATGATTTTTTTTGCGGTTAGGGTATGAACAATATCCTTTACCGTTTTAGACCGCTGGTTCCGGAAACGGAATAATATTGTGAAAATCAGTGCCAGCGCAAACGGTGCCGTTAGTTTATTTATTTTATAAGTAGCGGTCACCATTGTTGTAACCAAGTGGAGGTAAGTCAGTGGTTCTAAAGTTAGAAGACAAAAAGGCGATTGTAGCAGAGGTAGCTGATCATGCTGCTAAAGCTCTTTCTGCTGTGGCTGCTGATTACCGAGGATTAACCGTTGCCGAAATGACTCAGTTGCGAGCAAAAGCCAGAAAATCTGGTGTATTTGTCAGAGTTGTTCGTAACACATTGGCGCGACGGGCATTGCAAGATACTGAGTTTAAGTGCCTACAAGATGTTTTGCGCGGGCCGGTGTTTTTAGCTTTTTCAGAAAAAGAACCTGGTGCTGCTGCAAAGCTTTTGAAGGAGGCAACTGCAAGTTTTGAGAAATTAAATGTGGTTGGTATCGCTATTGGCGGGCAACTACTTGATCCAAAAAATCTTGAAGCTGTGGCGAAGTTGCCAACACGTGACGAAGCTATTGCGATGTTAATGTCGGTAATGAAAGCGCCGATCTCTCAGTTTGTACGCACGCTTGCGGAACCAACCGCAAAAATGGTGCGTACTTTTGCAGCTTTGCAAGAGAAGAAGGCTGCTTAATTTTAATTAATTTTATTATTTGGAGATAAATAATGGCCGTTACTAAAGAAGATAGAGAAAAATTGTTAGAACAAATATCAAATATGAGTGTGATGGATGTTGTTGAGCTGGTTAAGGCGATGGAAGAAAAATTTGGTGTTTCAGCCGCCGCTCCAGTTGCAGTTGCAGCCGTACAAGCAGGTGGCGCAGCTCCGGCAGCTGAAGAAAAAACAGCATTTAATGTAATCTTGACCAATTTTGGTGCCAATAAAATCAACGTAATTAAAGTGATTCGCGAAATCACTGGGTTAGGCTTGAAGGAAGCCAAAGACATGGTCGAAGGCGTACCGTCTACTGTTAAAGAAGGCGTTACTAAAGACGATGCAGCCAATATCAAGAAAAAACTTGAGGAAGCTGGCGCAACCGTTGAAATCAAATAATTTACCAAGTTTTTTAAAAGGTTTTTACAAGTTTGCAGGGGCAATGCTTAGTAAGTGTTGCCTCTGTGAGCTATTTTTACATGAAGCTGTAGCAGATTTTCAAATGTAGCACAAATAAATATAGACCCAAGCAATTTGTCGTAAAACAAAATGCGAAGGGTATATCTCAATTTAGTATTGAGGAAAAATGATGACTCAGACGAAAAACATATCCCCACACCATGATGTGGTTACGACATTTTCATATACCGATAAAAAAAGAATTCGAAAAAGTTTTGCTAAACATCCAGTTACTGTTGAAGCGCCATACTTACTTGCGATTCAGGTAGATTCTTATTTAGCATTTTTGCAGCACGGGGTAGCACCTGAAGCTAGAGAGAATACTGGGCTAAATGCGTCATTTAAATCAGTATTTCCAATTGTTAGTTATGCCGGCAATGCGCAACTTGAGTATGTAAGTTACAGCCTAAGCGATCCATTGTTTGATGTCAGAGAATGCCGAACGCGCGGGCTAACTTACGCAGCAACCTTAAGAGTTAAACTGCGTTTAGTGCTATTTGAGAAAGATGCAGCTGGTAATAAAAATATCAAGGATGTTAAAGAGCAAGAAGTTTATATTGGCGAATTACCGTTAATGACTGATACTGGAAGCTTTGTAATTAATGGTATTGAGCGTGTAGTGGTTTCGCAATTACATCGTTCTCCTGGGGTATTTTTTGAGCACGATAAAGGTAAGACTCATTCTTCTGGGAAATTACTTTATTCTGCAAGAATTATTCCTTACCGTGGATCATGGCTTGATTTTGAATTCGATCCAAAAGATTGTATTTATGTGCGTATCGATCGACGTCGTAAACTTCCAGTAACAGTGTTGTTACGTTCACTAGGGTTTTCTACTGAAGAAATTCTCGATATATTTTTTGAAACCAATACTTTTCATCTGCAGGATAAAGCAGTTATTTTAGACTTAAACCCAGAAAGACTGCGTGGTGAATTAGCGCCAATTGATATAGTCGATAAATCCGGCAAGGTGATTGTGGAGCAAGGCCGAAGAATTTCACAACGACATGTGCTTTTAATGCAAAAATCGGGAATCAAAAAACTTGAAGTTCCTACGGAATATTTACTCGATAAAGTGATTGCAAAGCCAGTAATCAGCCACAAAACCGGTGAAGTATTAGCGCCAGCGAATGCTGAAATTACTCAAGATTTATTAAATACATTTTTTAAAGTTGGCATTGAATCTTTTGAAACTCTCTATGTTAATGAACTTGATCGTGGCTTATATATTTCTGACACACTGCGTATTGACTCTGCGACTTCGCAATTAGAAGCGCTTGTAGAAATTTATCGCATGATGCGCCCTGGTGAGCCACCAACAAAAGAAGCCGCCGAAAATCTTTTCAAAAATTTATTCTTCTCAAATGAGCGCTATGATTTGTCTATCGTTGGCAGAATGAAGTTTAACCGTAGATTAGGTCGAACTGATCTTACCGGGCCAGGCATTTTATCTCGTGAAGATATAGTAGATGTAGTAAAAACCCTGGTAGGTATTCGCGATGGCGTTGGTGAGATTGATGATATCGATCATTTAGGCAACCGTCGTGTACGCAGTGTTGGTGAAATGGTAGAAAATCAATTTCGCATTGGTTTGGTGCGTGTTGAACGCTCAGTGCGTGAACGCTTGAGCTTAGCTGACTCTGAAAATTTGATGCCACAAGATTTATTAAATGCAAAACCAGTGGTTGCTGCAATTAAAGAATTTTTTGGTTCGTCGCAATTGTCGCAATTTATGGATCAAGTCAATCCAATTACTGCAGTGACGCATAAACGTCGTATTTCAGCCTTAGGGCCGGGCGGTTTGACCAGAGAGCGTGCTGGGTTTGAAGTTCGCGACGTGCATGATACACACTACGGTCGCGTTTGCCCAATTGAAACCCCAGAAGGACCAAACATTGGTTTAATTAATTCGCTTGCAGTTTATGCGCGAACCAATAATTATGGATTTATTGAAACCCCATATCGTAAAGTTGTTGAAGGTAAGTTAACCGAAACAATCGAATATTTATCTGCTATCGAAGAAGGTCAATTCTATATTGCGCAGGCAAATACCAATATTGATAGACGCGGAAAATTAATCGATGAATTGATTCCATGCCGTTATAAGGGCGAGACAATTTTAACCACCCCAGAAAATATAAATTATATTGACGTTTCGCCGAGTCAAATTGTTTCAGTCGCAACTGCATTAATTCCATTCTTAGAACATGATGATACGAGCCGAGCGCTGATGGGTTCAAACATGCAACGGCAAGCCGTGCCAGTAATTCGTTCTGAAAAACCATTAATTGGTACTGGTATGGAAAAGAAAGTTGCCATTGACTCGGGAGTTACTGTGGTAGCTAAGCGCAGTGGTGTTGTCGATTCAGTAGATGCTTCGCGAATTGTGGTGCGTGTATTTGATTCTGAATTAGGTGCAGATGAAGAAGGTAGCGTAGATATTTATAATTTAATTAAATATACCCGTTCAAATCAAAACACCTGTATTAGTCAGCGTTCATTAGTTGAAGTAGGTGATAAAGTTGCGCGAGGTGATGTGCTTGCAGATGGTCCATCAACAGATTTAGGAGAGCTAGCGCTTGGGCAGAATTTATTGGTTGCGTTTATGCCTTGGCATGGTTACAACTTCGAAGATTCAATTATTATTTCTGAGCGATTAGTCCAAGAAGAAAGATTTACTTCAGTGCATATTCAGGAGCTTACTTGTGTTGCGCGTGACACTAAACTTGGTCCTGAAGAAGTTACTAGCGATATTCCAAATGTTGGCGAAAGCGCTTTAAATAAGCTAGATGAATGCGGTATTGTGCATATCGGAGCTGAAGTTGTTGCCGGAGATATTTTGGTTGGTAAAGTTACACCAAAAGGTGAAACCCAATTAACCCCAGAAGAAAAATTACTGCGCGCAATATTTGGTGAAAAAGCTTCTGATGTAAAAGACACATCTTTGCGTGTTCCATCTGGTTCAAATGGTACAGTAATTGATGTGCAGATTTTTACTCGCGATGGTGTCGAAAAAGATCCACGAGCTTTAGCCATTGAAAAAGCTGCATTAGCTAAAATTAAAAAAGATCTAGCTGATGAACTGAGAATTCGTGAAGATGTTATTTATCTGCGTATCGCCAAAATATTGCTCAAACAAAAAGTTGCGAGCGGCCCGAAGAAAATCAAGAAGGGCACAGTAATTACTGAAGATTACTTAGAAAAGTTGCCGCGCGATAAATGGTTTGAAATTAGCCTGCAAAATGAAGCTGCCAATCAAAGTTTAGAATTGGCTGCTAAACAATTAAAACAGCTACATAAAGATCGTGATAAAAAACTTGAAATTGAGCGGAAAAAATTAGCCCAAGGGGACGATCTGCCACCAGGAGTGTTAAAGGTAGTTAAAGTTTATTTGGCAGTGAAACGTCGCTTACAAGCTGGTGACAAGATGGCCGGTCGCCATGGAAACAAAGGAGTAATTTCAATTATTGCGCCGGTTGAAGATATGCCATTTTTAGATGATGGTACCCCTGTTGATATTGTGTTAAATCCACTTGGCGTGCCATCACGTATGAACGTTGGTCAAGTTTTGGAAACACATTTAGGTTGGGCGTCTAAGGGCCTCGGCCTCAAGATTGGCAAAATGCTTGATGAGCACAATAAACTTAATGAAATGCGTGAATTCCTGCAAAAAATTTATAATGTAGGAAATGGCGAAAAAATTGATTTAGGAAAACTAACTCAAGAAGAGATTAAAGTTTTAGCCAATAATTTACGCGATGGTGTGCCAATCGCAACACCAGTTTTTGATGGCGCTACCGAGGAAGAAGTGCGAGCAATGTTACATTTATCTGAATTGCCAGAATCTGGGCAAACTTGGCTATATGACGGTCGTACTGGCAGAAAATTCGATCGCCAAGTTACAGTTGGATATATGTATATGTTAAAGCTAAACCATTTGGTTGACGATAAGATGCATGCTCGTTCTACTGGTTCGTATAGCTTAGTTACACAGCAACCTCTTGGTGGAAAAGCGCAGTTCGGTGGTCAGCGTTTTGGGGAAATGGAAGTATGGGCGCTTGAAGCTTATGGCGCTGCTTATACTTTACAGGAAATGCTTACTATCAAGTCAGATGATGTAGCAGGCAGAACTAAAATCTATAAAAATATTGTAGACGGTGATCAAAAGATGGATCCCGGAATGCCAGAATCATTTAATGTTTTAATCAAAGAAATTCGTTCGCTCGGTATTAATGTTGATTTAGAGAGCGAGTAATTAACAGCCGGAGATAGCCTTGAAAGATTTATTAAGCTTATTAAAAAAGGGTCAAGGGGAAGAATTTGATGCAATTAGTATTGGATTAGCATCACCTGACACTATTCGTTCTTGGTCATATGGCGAAGTTAAAAAACCCGAAACCATTAACTATCGAACTTTTAAACCTGAACGCGATGGTTTGTTTTGTGCAAAAATTTTTGGACCAATCAAAGATTATGAATGTTTGTGCGGTAAATATAAGCGATTAAAACATCGTGGTGTTATCTGCGAAAAATGCGGTGTTGAAGTTACCGTCTCTCGTGTACGTCGAGAACGCATGGGGCATATTGAATTAGCTTGCCCTGTGGCACATATTTGGTTTTTGAAATCTTTACCATCCCGTATTGGTTTGTTGCTTGATATGACTTTGCGAGACATTGAAAGAATCCTGTATTTTGAATCATATGTTGTTGTTGATCCAGGCATGACTCCGCTCGAAAAAGGCCAATTGCTCTCCGATGAAGAATATTTAGATGCAGTTGAAAAGCATGGCAATGATTTCCAAGCGATGATGGGCGCAGAAGCAGTTTTATTTTTATTAAAAGAAATTGATTTAGCAGCTCAAGTTTCAGAATTACGTGCCGAGCTAGTTACAACATCTTCTGACACCAAGTTTAAGAAGATCACGAAGCGTTTAAAAGTTTTGGAAGCATTTTTAGAATCTGGGAATAAACCTGAATGGATGGTTTTAACTGTATTGCCAGTTTTACCTCCTGATTTACGGCCATTGGTTCCATTGGATGGTGGGCGTTTTGCTACCTCAGATTTAAATGATCTTTATCGACGGGTAATTAATCGCAACAATCGTTTAAAACGTTTATTAGATTTAAATGCACCAGATATTATTGTGCGCAATGAAAAGCGCATGTTGCAAGAAGCAGTAGATGCTTTATTAGATAACGGACGTCGTGGTCGTGCCATTACTGGCCCAAATAAGCGCCCACTGAAATCATTAGCTGATATGATTCGGGGTAAACAAGGGCGTTTTCGTCAAAATTTACTCGGTAAACGTGTTGACTATTCGGGTCGTTCTGTAATTGTGGTTGGACCAACTTTAAAATTACATCAGTGTGGTATTCCGAAAAAAATGGCGCTTGAATTATTTAAGCCGTTTATTTTTTGCAAACTCCAATTCCGTGGTTTAGCTTCAACTATTAAAGCGGCAAAACGCATGGTTGAAAATGAAGTGCCAGAGGTTTGGGATGTGCTTGAAGAAGTAATTCGCGAACATCCAGTTTTACTAAACCGTGCGCCAACTTTGCATCGTTTGGGTATTCAAGCTTTTGAGCCATTATTAATCGAAGGTAAAGCAATTCAGCTGCATCCTTTGGTATGTACTGCTTATAATGCTGACTTTGACGGCGACCAAATGGCAGTGCATGTACCGCTTACTATTGAAGCACAGCTTGAATCACGTGCATTAATGATGTCGACAAATAATATTCTTTCGCCAGCAAATGGTGATCCAATTATTGTTCCAACCCAAGACGTTGTGCTTGGTTTGTATTACATGACTCGAAGCAAAGTTAATGCGCTTGGTGAGGGAAGTATTTTTGCCAATGTAGATGAAGTAATTCGCGCCTATGAAACTGAAAATGTTTCATTGCATGCAAAAGTTAAGGCTAGAATTACAGAAGTTACTTTTAATGAAGCGGGCGAGCGCGAAGAGCATACACATATTGTTGCTTCAACTGTAGGCAGATTTTTATTATGGAACATTGTGCCAGAAGGTTTACCTTTTGCGCTAGTAGATAAGCCGATGACTAAGAAGGCAGTCTCCTCGATTTTGAATATTTGTTATCGAGTTTTGGGCACAAAGACTTCAGTAATTTTTGCTGACCAGTTAATGTACACTGGATATAAATATGCTTCACATGCAGCAATTTCAATTTGTTTGAATGACTTTATCGTTCCAGATGAGAAAAAGAATATTATTGCTAAAGCAGAGGCTGAAGTTTTAGAGATTGAAAAACAATTTTCATCGGGTTTAGTAACTCAAGGCGAGCGTTACAACAAGGTGGTAGACATTTGGTCGCGCGCAAATGATCAAGTTGCAAAATCAATGATGGAAAAATTATCTAGCGAATTGATTGTCGATAAAGATGGGAAAAAAGTACGTCAAGATTCCTTCAATTCAATTTTTATGATGGCAGACTCAGGAGCTAGAGGCTCGGCAGCACAAATTCGCCAATTGGCTGGTATGCGTGGTTTGATGGCGAAACCTGATGGCACAATTATTGAAACGCCAATTACGGCAAATTTCCGCGAAGGCTTGAGCGTATTACAATACTTTATTTCGACACACGGTGCGCGTAAAGGTTTAGCTGACACCGCTTTAAAAACCGCAAACTCTGGTTATTTAACCAGGCGTTTAGTTGATGTTGCGCAAGATGTTGTGGTGCGTGAGTTTGATTGTGGTACCAAAGACCATATTGTGATGAAGCCTTTAATTGAAGGTGGCGATGTGGTTGAGTCATTGCATGAACGTGTTTTAGGTCGCGTCACTGCAGAAGAAATTCTTGATCCAGCTACTGGTAATGTACTCGTGCCAGAAAATACTTTATTAGATGAAAAATTGGTTGAATTAATTGAAGCTCATGGTATTGATCAAATTAAAGTGCGTTCACCAATTACTTGTGAATCAACTTATGGAATTTGTGCCATGTGTTATGGTAGAGACTTATCACGTGGTCATCTGGTAAACCAAGGAGAGGCAATCGGGATTATGGCAGCTCAATCAATTGGTGAGCCAGGTACTCAGCTAACCATGCGTACCTTCCATATTGGTGGCGCAGCCTCACGCGCAACTTTGGTTAACAGTGTCCAGGTTAAATCTCAAGGGCACATCAAGCTACACAATATTAAAACCGTAAAACATCCAAGTGGCAATTTAATTGCAGTATCACGTTCTGGTGAAGTTGCAGTAATCGACAACAATGGTCGAGAACGCGAACGCTATAAAATTCCTTATGGAGCTGCATTGTCATTAAATGATGGTGATCCAGTTGCTAGTGGTAAAGTAGTAGCACAATGGGATCCACATACTCATCCAATCATCACTGAAGTAGCAGGTCAAGTGAGATTTGTAGATTTAGTTGAAGGTTTGAGTATGAGACGGCAAACCGATGAAATCACAGGTTTAAGCACTATTGTTGTAACCGGTCCTGCGCAACGTGGCTCAAGTGGAAAAGAATTACGACCAATGATTAAATTGGTTGACGCAAAAGGCAAGGATTTGTTTTTAAGCGGAACAAATATGCCAGCACATTATTTATTACCAAGCGGAGCAATTTTGCATGTAGAAGATGGTGGCAAAATTGAAGTTGGTGATGTGGTTGCGCGTATCCCACAAGAAATATCCAAAACTCGTGATATCACCGGAGGCTTGCCACGAGTTGCAGATTTATTCGAAGCAAGAAAACCAAAAGATACGGCAATTCTTGCTGAAGTTTCTGGAATCGTGAGTTTTGGTAAAGAAACCAAAGGTAAACGTCGTCTGATTATTACCGCTCCTGACGGTAAGATTCATGAAGAATTGATTAGTAAATGGCGACATGTTGCTGTATTTGAGGGCGAACACGTAGAAAAAGGCGAAACAATTTCTGATGGCCCAGCTGATCCTCAAGATATCTTGCGGTTGCTTGGAATTAATAATTTAACTAGCTATATTGTAAATGAAGTTCAAGAAGTCTACCGTCTGCAAGGTGTTAGAATTAATGACAAACATATCGAAGTTATTTTAAGACAGATGTTACGCAAGGTATTGATCAAAGATCCAGGCGATTCTAAATTTTTAAAAGGCGAACAAGTTGATAAGAGTCGTGTAATTGATGAAAACAAACGCCTGATAGCCGAAGGTAACCAGGCAATTGTGTTTGAGCCGTTATTATTTGGCATCACTAAAGCGTCATTATCAACCGAGAGTTTCTTTTCGGCAGCGTCTTTCCAAGAGACTACGCGCGTCCTAACTGAAGCTTCGATTTGTGGTAAACATGATCCTTTGCGTGGTTTGAAAGAGAATATTATTGTTGGAAGACTGATTTCAGCCGGAACAGGGTATGCCCACCATCTTGAACGTCAGCAAAAGAAACTCGAAGCTCTGGCGCATGAAGCTGAATTGCGTGAACAATCAGTCATAACCGCCGAAAAAGCCGAGCAAGCGTTAAGTGAAGCTTTAAAATCTTCAGAGTTGGCCAAAGAAGAATAAATTGTAAAAATTATTGCTTTGTCCCTTGACAGAGGCGGACTTGCTAATTAGAATCCCGCCTCCACGTCAGAAAGCTTATTTAAGCGTTTTTTAGCTGTTTTTGAATGATGTAAAGTATTTTTAAATCGGATTTTTTGTAACATATTGATTGTAATATAATTTTTTTACATGTTTCGGAGTTAGAACTAACATGGCAACATCTAACCAGCTGGTAAAAAAGCCACGCAGAAAGAAAACGTATAAAAATTCTGTGCCGGCATTGCAAGGTTGTCCACAAAAGCGTGGTGTTTGTACTCGTGTATATACAACCACGCCAAAAAAACCAAACTCAGCTTTGAGAAAAGTTGCTCGTGTGCGTTTAACTAATGGTATGGAAGTTACCACCTATATCGGTGGCGAAGGCCATAACTTGCAAGAACACTCAGTAGTTTTAATTCGCGGTGGCCGTGTGAAAGACTTGCCAGGCGTGCGGTATCACACCGTACGTGGTACGCTTGATACTGCTGGAGTCAATGAGCGCAAGCAGGGACGCTCGAAGTATGGGGCAAAGAAGCCTAAGAAATAGTATTTTTATTAATTTTAATTAAATTAGGTTGTAATTATTTCGCTTAAGTGTTCCTATTTTTAGATGAAGCGAAAATATATATAGAGTTTAGAATCGCAGGATAAATTTATGCCAAGACGTAAAGCTGCTGCCAAAAGATCAATATTGCCAGATCCATTATTTGGTAGTGAATTAATTGCAAAATTTGTAAACATTGTTATGCGCCGCGGTAAAAAAGCGGTCGCAGAGAAAGTTGTGTATGGCGCTTTAGAAAAAATCGTCGAACGCAGTCGAGGCAAAAAAAGCGAAGGTGAAAAATCTCAGCGCTTAAAAATCAAAGATAGTGCAGAAGTTAGAAGCAAAGCAATTGAGTTATTTGAAAAATCTTTAGATTTAGTAAGACCAACTGTGGAAGTAAAATCCAGACGTGTTGGTGGAGCTAATTATCAAATTCCAGTAGAAGTCAGACAGCAACGCGGTGTTGCTTTAGCAATGCGTTGGATTGTTGATGCAGCAAATGATCGTGGCGAGAAAGGCATGATTTTTCGGCTTGCTGGTGAAATTATGGATGCGATTGAAGGCAAAGGGGGCGCAATTAAAAAGCGCGAGGATGTCCATAAAATGGCTAAAGCCAATCAAGCATTTGCTCATTATCGGTGGTAATAATTTATGTCACGCACTCATCCCATAGAACGTTATAGAAATATTGGTATTACTGCGCATATTGATGCAGGAAAAACTACAACTACAGAACGAATTTTATTTTACACTGGCGTATCCCATAAGATGGGTGAAGTGCATGAAGGCACTGCTGTTATGGATTGGATGGAGCAAGAGCGTGAGCGCGGTATTACTATTACTTCCGCCGCAACAACCTGCTATTGGAGCGGAATGGATAAGCAATATCCGCAACATCGAATTAATATTATCGATACTCCTGGTCACGTTGATTTTACTATTGAAGTTGAGCGTTCTTTAAGAGTGCTAGATGGCGCAGTTGTAGTTTTTTGTGCTGTAGGCGGTGTTGAGCCACAGTCAGAAACAGTTTGGCGTCAAGCAAATAAATATAAAGTGCCAAGAATTTGTTTTGTAAATAAAATGGATCGGGCTGGCGCCGATTTTTATCGGGTTGTCAAACAGGTTCGGGAACGCTTAAATGCAAATCCTGCGGTGATGCAAGTTCCAATTGGTAAAGAAGAAAATTTTAAAGGCGTTATTGATTTAGTCAGAATGCGGGCAATTTATTGGAATGAAGAAGATCGCGGTATGACTTATAAAGCCGCTGAGATTCCTACAGAATTACAAAAAGAATGCGATGAATGGCATGAAAAATTAGTGGAGCAGGCCGCAGAAGTTTCTGAAGAATTAATGCATAAATATTTAGAGGGCGTTAAGCTTACTCCAGAAGAAATTCAATTTGGCATTAGAAAGCGCACATTAGCCAACGAAATTGTACCAATGTTTTGTGGCTCAGCTTTTAAAAATAAAGGTGTACAAGCAACATTAGACGCTGTAATTGATTATTTGCCAGCACCAAATGAAGTAGCAGATATAAAAGGTATCAAAGAAGATGGCACCGAAAGTACTTGTAAATCTTCAGATGATGCACCTTTCGCAGCCTTGGCATTTAAAATTGCCACAGATCCATTTGTTGGTGCACTAACATTTTTTCGAGTTTATTCGGGAGTTTTGCGTTCCGGAGATTCAGTTTATAACCCAATAAAATTTAAACGCGAACGTATTGGGCGTATTGTGCAGTTGCATGCAAATACTCGTTCTGAAATTAAAGAAGTTTATGCTGGTGATATTGCTGCGGCAGTTGGTTTAAAGAGTGTTTCTACAGGAGATACTCTGTGTGATGAAAATAATATCATCACACTAGAGCGTATGGAATTTCCAGAGCCAGTTATTTCAGTAGCGGTTGAGCCAAAAACTAAAGCTGACCAAGAAAAAATGGGCATTGCACTGAATAAATTAGCTCAAGAAGATCCATCTTTCCGTGTACATACCGATGAAGAATCTGGTCAGACAATTATTGAAGGAATGGGTGAGTTGCATCTTGAAATTATTGTTGACCGAATGAAGCGCGAATTTGGAGCACCAACAAATGTTGGTAAGCCGCAAGTTGCTTATCGTGAAACTATTCGCAAGCCAGTTGACCAAGAAGGCAAATATATTCGTCAGTCAGGCGGTCGTGGTCAATATGGCCACGTGTGGGTGAAGCTTGAACCTTTGCCTCGTGGCACTGGTTACGAATTTGTAAACGCAATTGTTGGTGGTGTTATTCCGAAAGAATATATTCCAGCTGTCGATAAAGGTATTAAGGGCCAAATGGAAAATGGCGTTATCGCAGGTTATCCAGTAGTTGACGTTAGAGTTACACTATATGATGGTTCTTATCATGATGTTGATTCAAGTGAAATGGCATTTAAAATAGCAGGTTCGATGGCCTTTAAAGAAGGTGCGCAAAAAGCTGATCCAGTTTTACTTGAGCCAATTATGAGTGTTGAAGCAGTTACCCCAGAAGAATATATGGGTGACATTGTTGGTGATTTAAGTCGTCGTCGTGGCATTATTCAAGCAATGGATTCAGGACCCTCTGGGAAAATAATTAAGGCTGAAGTTCCGCTTGGTGAAATGTTTGGATATGCAACAGATTTAAGATCAATGAGCCAAGGACGTGCTACTTATACTATGGAATTTTGTAAATATAGCGAAGCACCAGCTAGTGTCGCTGAAGCTGTAATTGATAAAAAATAATTTAATTTTTAACCCTTGGAGGATATATGGCCGAAAAAGAAAAGTTTGAACGTACGAAACCACATATTAATATTGGTACGATCGGACACGTAGATCATGGTAAAACCACGCTAACTGCAGCTATTGCCACGGTT
>JAMCWR010000033.1 GCA_023480665.1 Gammaproteobacteria bacterium | reverse complement strand
ACCGTCGCTGATTCCTAACTCAACAGGCCCAAATTAGACCGATTTTTACTATGAAAAAAATAATCAAATTTATCAAGAAACGCAAAAAGTTAAGCGCAGTAATAATATTTTTCATTTTAGTTGTGGGGTATTTTGTGTTTAGACCGCATTCTAAAGTTGATAATACTCCACTGGTGGCTGTTGAAAAAGGTTCAATTACCGAAGTTGCCGAAGCTGTTGGATACATTAAACCTTATCATTCAAGCACAATTAAATCACAAATTAATGGAGTAGTGGAAGAGATGTATCATGATGAAGGTGAGTATGTTAAAAAAGACACGCCGCTGATTAAAATTAAACCTGCTCCAGACCCAGCCGACTATGCCAGCATTTATCAAGATCTTGCTGACGCTATTTCAAAAGAAAAATCTGCCTCGATTGATTTAAAACGTTATAAACAGGCATTAAAAGATCACATCATCACAAAAAATTACACTGAATATATACTCGCTGAAAAAGAATTTTCTTCCGCAAGAATTAAACGTATTTTGTCACAACAAAAACTTGCTTTATTAGACAAGGGCGAAACAACAGTTGGTAAAAAAATTATTGCTAATATTGTAAATAGTCCAATCGATGGTTATTTGTTGAGCCGTAATGTTGATATTGGAGATCCAGTAATATCGCTAAGCTCTGCCCAAGCTGCAACAGCATTATTTTCCATAGCGAATATGAATGATCTGATGTTTGAAGGTGTTGTTGACGAAATGGATGCAGCCAAAATTACTCTTGGTATGCTTGCAAAAATTCGTGTTGGTTCTTTGCCAAATCAGGAAATTTTAGGCACTATTAGCAGAATTGCATTGCAATCTGAGAAAGAAAATGCAGCGCAAGGCGCAAATACATCATCATCTAGCACTAATTCGCCTTTTAATGTTGGTTTTAAAATCCAAGCCACCAAATTGCAATTTCCCAAAAACATAGTTTTGCGTTCTGGATATTCTGCAACCGCCGATGTAAAAATTAAAACAGTTGATAACGTTTTATTTTTGCCAATGCGGGTGATTCAATTTAAAGATGAAAAACCTTACGTATTATTGCCAACAAAAAAAGACAAAACCCCAAAACATCAGCCTGTTGAGTTAGGAATCAGCGACGGTGTTAAAATTGAAATTAAGAGTGGTTTAAAGGTTGGCGATAAAGTTATTGATAAACCTGAAGTCACTGCAACCAGTAACTAACTTTAACTTTCATGGCGAGCTTTGATTATTTAACAAATCTTTCCGTACAAATTTTCCACGAGATGTGGCAGCGCATGCTGCGGTCAATGTTGGCAGTAATTTGCATTACATTTGGCACCCTAACAGTTGTTTTGCTTCTTGCGCTTGGCACGGGTTTTCATGATGCTAGCATGAAAAATATGATGGATATTGTGGATGGTTCATTTTTTGTTTGGACTGGAAAAACCAGCAAACAATATCAAGGGTATCCAAAAGGTCAACCAATCTATATTCGAAATAATGCTGTCGCCGATTTAACAAAAAAATTACCTAAAGTTGAGCTTGTTTCGCCATGGTTACGAAACAAAGCAAATGTTAGTTATCATGGCAAGCAATTTCAAAAACCTATTAATGGAGCATCCCCTGATTTTGTGATTTTACGTAAAATAAAAATTGAGTATCCCGGTAGATTTTTTAACAAGACTGATATTGATAATGCAAGCAGGGTTGTAATTGTAGGGAACAAGCTTAAAACTGCGTTATTTCATGAGGAAGAGGCATTAGGAAAGGATATTCTTGTAAAGGGTATTCCGTTTAAGATTATTGGAGTAATTCAAAAAGCGGATAAAAATGTTTACAATTTTTTTGACGATCAAATAATTATCCCAAGCGATATGTACGTTTCATTATTTGGTGACAAATATATCAATACTTTTATGGTTTTCCCGAATCCTGAGGTTGATTCGACTCAATTTGAGCAGTCGCTCCGTAGCTATTTTTCACATCTTTATCATTTCGATAAAGACGATAAGGAGGCGCTTGGCGTTTTTAATACTTCAAAAGTTTTTCAATTTATGCGCTTTTTTTTCATTGGAATTCAAATATTTTTAGGAATTTGTGGAGCAATGACTTTAGGTGCTGGAAGCGTGGGTGTGGCAAATATTATGTTTTTAATTGTTACTGAACGTACGCATGAAATTGGTTTAAGAAAAGCCATTGGCGCAAGGGATTGGCATATTTTGCTCCAAATTTTACTCGAGGCTTTTATTATTATTGGGGTAGGTGGTGGGCTTGGGTTTGGTATAGCATTTATTGTTACTTTTGTGATGCAGCACATAAGCTTACCGACTTGGCTAGGTGCCCCGGTAATTTCTATTCCTACAGTTATTGCTACAATTATAATTTTAGCAATAGTTGGCTTGGCGGCTGGGTTTTTCCCAGCGCGAAAAGCTGCCCGCATGGATCCTGTAGAAGCGTTAATGTTATGAGAAAGAGTTTCACGTCTAGTCTAATAAGTGATAAAATATATATAGCTAATTAACTATTGTTGCTAATTAGTTCTGCTAATTTGGCACGAAATTCTATTTTAAAATGGAAGTTAGCGAGAAAACCTATGAGCGAACCAATACGGGCTTTTTTCATCTGGAAACCAGATGAATATATAAATAAGAGCCGTTCGGCAATTGAGGTTATGTTCCCTGTTAGTATGGGTACTGATCAAAAAGACCGACATAAACAAAGCGGAAAATATTTAGATACTTTAATTACCTTGCTTGAAGAGTATGCCCCGAAAAATCAAAAGTTTGGTATTAAAAAAATTACCATAGTAACAGGTGGGGATATATATAAACTTTACTGGAGTGAAGAAGCAGCTAAAAATACTGAAGCGGTTTGGCTTGAGAAGGAAAGCAAAAAGTTTGATAAGTTACAAGCCCTTGGTATGGAAGTTGAATTTATTTTTTGGAATGAGATTTTAAAAACTAAAGCTTATCGATTATTACGAAGATCTGTAGATAAACTTTATGCTACTCATAAACAGTTTGTTGATTTAATTAATGAAGCTATTTCAGTACATGCAAGCAAAGTTTATATATATCCCCACA
>JAMCWR010000068.1 GCA_023480665.1 Gammaproteobacteria bacterium | reverse complement strand
GGCATGGGCTTGGGAATGAACATTTTAAAAGCAGCACCAACCGGTCACCGCGTCGCATTACAAAAGGCGAACCAGGAGAAAAACGTAACCTACATTTAGAATTAAAATTATTGGCTGATGTAGGTTTGCTTGGGCTGCCAAATGCTGGGAAATCCACATTGATTCGCGCGGTGTCGCAAGCGCGCCCAAAAGTTGCAGAATATCCATTTACTACTTTAATTCCAAGTTTAGGTGTAGTGCGTGTTGATGCAGAGCGCAGTTTTGTAATTGCTGATATTCCAGGGTTAATTGAAGGCGCTGCCGAGGGCGCGGGGCTTGGAGTGCAATTTTTAAAACATTTAGCGCGAACTAGCGTGTTGCTACATTTGGTTGATATCGCTGTATTTGATGGGAGTGATCCCGCTCTAGCTGTGAAAACAATTACTAAAGAATTAAAAAAATTTAGCCCAGAACTTGCTAAAAAGAAACGTTGGTTGGTGCTGAATAAAATTGATCTTTTGCCGAAAGCAGAAGTTGAAAAACGCTGCGAAGAGATAGTGAAAAAACTAAAATGGCGCGGCGAAGTTTTTCTCATCTCAGCAATTAAAAAGCAGGGCACAGAAGAACTTTGCTATAAATTAATAGATTATTTTACAAAGAAAAAATCAAAAAAATAAATAAAATCTTTTCACAGTAGAGCCCGCGAAGCGGTGCGAATTGCCTTAAATAACCTAGGTGCGTAGCGAGCGTCTTTTACGATCAAGCCCTAGATACCTTAAGCCATCTTCTTTATCTGAGCAGACAATTGGCTCTTATGTCTTGCAGCCTTATTTTTATGCATAATTTTTTTCGTAACCATTTTGTCGATTACTGGAATGGCTTCAAGCAAGGCTTTGTGCGCAGCATCTTTGTTGTGAGCAAGAATGGCGGTTTGCACTTTTTTGATATAAGTACGATACATAGAACGTAAGCTAGCGTTGCGCTCACGATGTCTTTCGCTTTGAATAGCACGTTTTTTTGCGGAAATTGTATTTGCCATTTATATTCTCCAGATAATCAATGCATAATTTTGACGCATAAATATGCCCAATATTTGCGGCGCTGTCAATCTTAATCGCCAAATTGCCGAGTTAATAAAGCCCGCCGCTCCTTTGGAGCTTGGGTTTGTGCGTTCCGATTCGTCCCCAGGCCTTGCATTGCAAAAAACGCAATGCTACAGCCTGGGCTGGTAAAGCAATTCGCTACTTCGTAGCTCTATTGTGAAAAGTTTAATATAGACGAATATGGCAAAAGCCTTGCGCGCGGGGTTTGTTAATTCACAGCATACCAACACCAACATCTTTGCCTTGTCCAAACGGGACAAAATTGTTAATCTTTAGCGCGTTAATAAAAACAGCATGAGGAACTCTGATGAAAGATCTAATGAAAAAAACAATAATAATAATATTTTTCACGATGGGGCTTTTTATTTGCGGTCCAGTTTTGGCAAAAGAGCCGCAAAATTTAGGGTTATTAAAACTTAAAGTGATTAAATATCATGATTCTGGTGAATATTTACGTGATATTAATAAAGCGGTAGCGAATGCCGAGCGCTATTTAGCAAGAACGCTTGCAACAAAAAATTTAGCAGGGAAAAAATTGGCAATTGTGCTGGATATCGACGATACAACATTATTAGAATATAAGCATTGGCTTGAATTAAATTTTGGTGGTACCTACGAACAAATGAATAACGCTACTGCAGCTGCAGATGGTGAGGCAATTTTGAGTACATTACACTTATATAATTTTGCCAAACAGCACCAAGTTGCAGTGTTTTTTATTACTGGTCGCCGCGATGGCTCAGAAGCCTATACTGAAAAGAATTTAAAAAACGCTGGGTTTGCGAATTGGGATGGATTATTTGTGCGGCCGGCTGCTGATCATGAAAAAACAGTAACTGTCTATAAGACAAATGCACGGAAAAAATTGGTTGATCAAGGTTATGATATTTTGTTAAACATGGGTGACCAATATAGCGATTTGATTGGCGGCTATGCAGATAAAACGATTAAATTACCAAATCCATATTATTATATTCCATAGTAATAAATGAAAAAAAATTTGCTTAAGTCTACTTTTGTCGTATCCACAATGACTGTGGTGTCGCGGGTCACCGGGTTTTTACGTGATTTAACTTTTGCACATGTTTTTGGCGCACAAGCTGGACTTGATGCATTTTTAGTAGCATTCCGTATCCCAAATTTTTTACGTCGCCTTTTTGCTGAAGGTGCTTTTTCTCAAAGTTTTGTGCCAGTTCTTTCTGAATATAGCCAAGAGCGTACGCACGAAGAGGTGCAACTATTTTTGAACCGCATGGCTGGGGCGATGGCTACAGTGTTATTTTTTGTCACGCTCGTAGCAGTGCTGCTTGCGCCTTGGATGGTGTATTTTTTCGCTCCAGGTTATATTCACGACCCAACGCGTTTTCATCTGGTTGGAGTGATGCTGAGAATCACTTTCCCTTACCTATTATTTATCTCATTAACCGCATATGTTAGCGGGATATTAAATACTCACAGTAAATTTGCGATCCCAGCATTTACGCCAAATTTATTAAATTTTGCGCTTATTGGTGCCGCAATTTTTTTAGCGCCATATTTTTCTCAACCAGTTGTCGCTTTAGCTTGGGGCGTATTTATTGGAGGTATTGCACAATTACTTTTTCAATTACCTTTTTTATGCAAGCTTGGGTTTTTTCCGCGGCCAACAATTTTGTGGAGTGATCCTGGTGTGCAGCGAGTTTTAAAACTAATGCTTCCTGCGGTGTTTGGGGTATCGGTAGCACAAATTAGTTTACTTGTTGATTACTTTTTTGGGTCATTTTTGCCACAAGGGAGTTTGTCTTGGCTCTATTACGCCGATCGTTTGACTTCTTTTCCATTAGGAGTTTTTGGGGTTGCCATCGCCACGGTTATTTTGCCGCATTTATCGCGGAAACACGCGGCAAAATCTGATGCTGAATTTTCCGCAGGATTAAATTGGGCTTTGAAATTTATTTTATTGATCGCTTTACCTGCAACCATTGGTTTAATGATTTTGGCAGGGCCAATACTCTCAACCTTGCTTGAACATGGGAATTTTATTGGGAAAGATGTAATTATGACGCGGCAAAGTTTGCTTGCTTTTGCTGTTGGCATTCCAGCATTTATGTTAGTAAAAATTTTAGCCTCTGGGTTTTATTCTAGGCAAAATATCAAAACCCCAGTGCGAATCGCGGTAATCGCAGTTTTAACGAATATTGTTTTGGATGCTATTTTAATTTTCCCTTTAAAACATGCAGGTTTAGCGCTTGCTACTTCAACTTCATCGATGCTCAATGCTGGCCTATTATTTTGGACTTTGTGGAGACGCAATTTATATCAACCTGGAACTGGCTGGGGGAAATTTGGCATACAACTTTTAGTTGCGAATGGCTTGATGGCTCTAGTATTAATATTTATGACCGCGGATCTTTCACTTTGGTTAAGTTGGAGCTCTTTTGCGCGAGTTTGGCATTTGGGAATATTATGTGCCGCAGCATTTTTAGTATACTTTGGTAGCTTAATCATAAGCGGAGTTAAGTGGCGAGATTTTTTATTACAAAGTTAGATTAAAACACTAAAGAATACTTCTAATCCAAGTCCCAGCACCATTAAATATCATCTGCATCGCAACTGCTGCGACGATTAATCCAGTAATACGAATTAATGGCCCAGTGGCGCTTGAGCGTTCTAAAATATTTCCTATTGGTTGTGATAACAACATGCAAATAGTGTTAACTAAAATCGCCAAAGTTAAACAGACCGAAGTAATAACAGGGCCATGAATCGAAGCATATGAGATTGCGGCGGCCATGGTTCCCGGGCCTGCAATTAATGGAGCAGCTAGAGGTACAATAGAAAGATCAGCTAGCTTGTGTGCTTCAGATTCTTCAAAAAATTTCCCTTTGCTCACGGCTTTTAATCCAACAATAAATAACACGATACCGCCGGCAACACTTAATGAATAAATTTGCACGCGAAAGATGCCAACAAGTAAAAAATTACCTATCGCTGTTAGCACTATTAATATGCACCACGCAGTTATATTTGAACGGAGTGATAGTGAAATAATCTCTTTGGTAGTAAATTTTGGTTGCCTTGAAGCAAGCAATAAAATTTTGCTTGGCGGGTTAATTAACGCCAAAAAATACAGAGTGTTTTCAATTAATGTTGGTATGTTTAGATCCATAGAGTAAAGTATACGCCCTATTTGTGGATTTTAAATAATTTCTGCATTACCCAGCCCAATTTATTTGCAAAAAACGCAAATAAATTTGACTGGGCTGGTAAAGCAAATTGCCCGCTCCGCGGGCTCTATTGTGAAAAGATTTAATTTAATATAAAGAGAACTAAATATGGCACGGCCAAAAAGCTTTGCGGAGAGGGTGTTGCTTTGAAGGGCGTCCGATACAGGGATGTAAGGGAGGAACGAGTACATGGATGTACGGCCCTGAAAAGCAATACCCTCTTCGCAAAGAAACTTTTTGGCAAAAGGAAAATTTAGAAATCTACTGTAACTTCTTGAATAAAATAACATTCGTGGTTTAATTGTGGTAAACTGCAAAATGGGTGGGATTTTATACGTATGTTTTGTAACTTTTTGATTTTAAACTAAATTTATTTTACATATAATGCAATTAATTCGCGACTTACACAATTTAAAAGAGCTGATTTCCGGTTCTGTGGTAACTATTGGTAATTTTGATGGGGTGCATTTGGGCCATCAAGAGATTTTATCAAGGTTAAAAGAGCAGGCGGCTCAGTTAAAATTGCCGGCTTGTGTCATAATTTTTGAGCCACAACCGCAGGAATATTTTAGTCAAACTAAACAATTTTTACGTTTGACCTCCTTGCCTGAAAAGTTAGCTTTATTTCAACAACACGGTATTGATTTTGTTCTTGTTTTGAGGTTTACACTAAGTTTAGCTAAGATGTCAGCCGCTGAGTTTGTAAAAACAATTTTGTTTGAAAAGTTACATTGTGTTTATTTGATTATTGGCGATGATTTTGTATTTGGAAAAAATGCCACAGGTGACTTAGCTTTTTTGCGCGGTTTTGGTGCAGAAGGTAATTTCAAAGTTGAAGCTTTACCTGAGCTGAAGATTAACAATGTTCGCGTTAGCAGCACCATGATTCGGGATGCTTTAGAAGCAGGTGATTTAGCTACAGTGCGGCAGTGTTTGGGTCGTCCTTATAGTATTTTTGGCCGAGTAGTGCATGGTCAACAACTTGGGCAAAGCCTAGGTTTTCCAACGGCAAATGTGTATTTGGTGCATAAGGTAGTACCGCTTTCTGGGGTGTACGTTGTCAATATTAAAATAGATAATCGGCTATGGCATGGCGTTGCTAATGTTGGATTTCGGCCAACCGTTGGCACAAATTATCGGTTACTTGAGGTATATATTTTTGACTTTGCTGAAAATATTTATGGCAAAAAAATTCAAGTGGAGTTTTTATTTAAATTGCGTGATGAGAAAAAATTCACTTCATTTGCTGAGCTGAAACAGCGGATCGCTGATGATGTAACTCTAGCGCGCAAGTTTTTTCTTACGAGTAATTTATGAGATTGCAACAAAAAAAATTTTTAGCAACACTTTCATTAATTATTACCACAGCGATCTGGGGCTCAACATTTATTGTAGCTAAAAAATGTTTACCGGGAGTGCGAGCAATTCCTTTGGTTGGCTATCGTTTTTTTATTGCAGCATTGATTATAGGTATAGCTTTAATTATTTTGCGCAAAAATCCTTTTACGAAAATGAAAGATGGGTTCATTTTGGGGATGCTCTTATTTTTTAGTTATATTACGCAAACTGTAGGATTATATGTGGTATCGGCAGCGGATTCAGGTTTTATTTCAGGATTAGTAGTAGTATTTGTGCCAATTTTTAGTGTACTCTGGGGCAAAGAAAAATTGAGTTTAGGCTTAATTTTTGCGGTAATTTTAACCTGCGCAGGAATATGGGGTATTACTGGTGGCATTGCTGAATTTGATTCCGGCGAATTAGTTACTTTGTTAAGCGCGATAATTTTTGCATTATATGTTATTTTTGCGGAAAGGTTTGTGAAAAACCATGATATCTGGATACTAAATTTTCAGCAGTTTTTAGTTATTGGATTGTTTGCGACTTTATTTGTCGTAATCTTTCGTGTGCCGTTTGCTATAACATCTCGTTATGCTGCCTGGGGTGTGGTTTATCTAGGTGTTTTTGCGAGTTTAATTGCTTTTATACTCCAGTTATCTGCACAAAAAGTTGTTTCAGCGACATTTTGTTCAATTCTACTGTCGCTTGAATTAGTGTTTGCCGCAGGTTTTGCTTGGACATTGGGCGGTGAAAAATTTACGCGTGGCGATGTAGTTGGTGGTATATTGATTATGGCAGCAATAATATTTGCACAAATTTCTGAAATGAAAAAAGTGAAAAATGGTGAGCATCATGAGTGATTATCAAGTAAATCTTCCAAAAACTTCTTTTCCAATGCGAGCAGATCTGGCTAAACGCGAGCCTGCAATATTAAAGTTTTGGCAAGAAATTAATTTAGTTGAAAAATGCAGCCAGTTAACTGGTGCGACTAATAAATTTATTTTGCATGATGGCCCTCCATATGCAAATGGTGACATTCATTTAGGTCATGCGGCAAATAAAATTTTTAAAGATATTGTGAGCAAGGCAAAAGTTTTGTCTGGGTATAAAACTTTATATGTTCCAGGTTGGGATGGCCATGGTTTACCAATTGAAATAAATGTGGAGAAAAAAATTGGCAAAGCCGGGCAAAAAGTTACTGCATCTGAATTTATTACTGCATGTCGAAAATATGCGAGTGAGCAAATTGTCAAGCAGAAGCAAGATTTTATGCGTCTTGGTGTAATGGGGGATTGGCAGCATTCATATTGTACAAATGATTTTAAATTTGAGGCGAATATAATTCGTGCTTTAGCGCAAGTGATAAAAAATGGTTACCTAAGTCGCGGTTATAAATCTGTACATTGGTGTATTGCTTGTGGTTCAGCGCTTGCTGAAGCTGAAGTTGAATATCAAAATAAAACCTCCCCAGCAATTGATGTGGCTTTTAAATTTATTGATCCAACTGCTTTGCATGCGCGAGCAAAAAATATTATTTTGCCAATTTGGACTACTACACCATGGACTTTGCCAGCAAATGAAGCAGTCGCAGTTCATCCTGAGTTTACTTATGTTTTAGTTGATTGTGAGGCAGATCTCCATGCAACTTTGTTAATTGCAAGACCGTTGCTTGAAACTACTTTGGCACGTTATGGCGTAAAAAATTATCAAGTGTTAAACGAATTTTTAGGCAAAGATTTTGCAGGGCAATTATTACAGCATCCATTTTTAACAGAAAAACAAGTGCCAGTAATTTTAGGCGAGCATGTTACTATGGATACTGGAACAGGAGCGGTGCATACTGCTCCAGCGCATGGCGCTGATGATTATAAAATTGGTGTGCGTTATGGGTTGCCAATTGTTAATCCAGTTGGTCCTAATGGTAAATTTTTATCTGACACGCCATATTTTGCTGACATAGAAGTTTTTGCAGCAAATGAATTGGTTATTCAATTATTAAAAGAACGCGGTAATTTATTGCATGTTGCCACTATTGAACATAGTTATCCGCATTGTTGGCGCCACAAAACACCGTTAATTTTTCGAGCAACCCAGCAGTGGTTTATCAGTATGGATAAAATTGGTAATACTGGAAAAAGCTTACGCCAAGCAGCACTTGCTGAAATCGAAAAAATAAAATGGGTGCCGGCATCTGGAAAACAGCGCATGCATGCGATGGTTGTTGATCGCCCAGATTGGTGTATCTCAAGGCAGCGAGTGTTTGGTACGCCGATCGTTTTGTTTACGCACAAACAAACTGGAGAGTTGCATCCTGAGACAAATAAACTTATGGAAATTATTGCTCAGGAAATTGAACGCGAAGGAATTGACTATTGGTTTAAGTTAGACGCAACAGAATTTTTAGCAGCGCAAGTGAAAGATTTTGCTGCAACTGATTATGAAAAATCCACCGATACTTTAGATGTGTGGTTTGAATCAGGAGTAACGCATTTTGCTGTGCTTTGTCAAAGGCCCGAGCTGGGTTTTCCGGCGGATATTTATCTTGAAGGCTGCGATCAATATCGCGGTTGGTTTCAATCTTCCTTATTAACTGCGCTTGCTATTCATGGCCGGTCACCCTACAAACAATGCGTCGAACATGGCTTTACAGTTGATGCTGAAGGCAGAAAGATGTCAAAGTCTTTAGGTAATGTAATTTTGCCACAAAAAATTATCAGTGTTTATGGTGCTGATATTTTGCGCTTATGGGCAGCTTCTACATATATGCATGATGACTTAGCGGCTAGCGATGAAATTTTTAAACGCAATGTAGATGTTTATCGCATGCTGAGAAATACTGCGCGATTTTTGCTCGGTAATTTAGCGGGATTTGAGGCGCAATCTGATTTAGTTGCGCCCGAAGAGATGTTAGTTTTAGATCGCTATGCAGTGCTTGAGACCTTAAAATTACAAGATAATTTTTTAGATAATTACGAGAAATTACAATTTCATCTTTCCTGCGGTGAATTGCAAACTTTTATTTCCGTATTTTTGAGCAGTTTTTATTTTAGCATCATTAAAGATAGGCTTTACACTATGCCAGTAAAAAGTTTGGGCCGACGTTCAGCGCAAACTGTTTTGTGGCATATTTTAGAAATCTTAGTACGACTTATTGCGCCAATTTTAAGTTTTACTGCTGAAGAAATTTGGCAAGAAATGCGGAATTTTAATGTGCCACGCTCTGAGTCAGTATTTTTAGCACGTTGGTATACTACAATTAAAGAACAAGATTTTGCCGAGGTGGTCGGTTCACTGAGCAAGGAAGAGTGGCTAGTTATTCTTGCAGTGCGTGATGAAGCTTATAAAGAATTAGAAAAGCTGCGGGTAGCAGGTACGATTGGTTCAAGCCTTGAAGCGGCAATAATAATTTACGCAAACCCTGAAATTCTGGAAATATTGGCTAAACTTAAAGATGAACTGCGTTTTGTTTTCATTACCTCAAACGCTGAAGTTCGGCCAATTACAGCTTGCTCAAAAGTCGCTATTGCTACCGCGATTCCTGAATTGTCTGTTGAGGTGAGCCCAATTACTGCGAAAAAATGTATGCGCTGTTGGCATTATCGCGCTGATGTTGGTCAAAATGCGGCGTTTCCTGAACTCTGCGGCAGGTGTGTGAACAATATTTCTGGGGATGGCGAAACAAGAGAGTTTGCTTAAAACAAACTTATTAACTAAACAATTAAAAAAATCAACAACAAGAACTAAAATATATGCTATCAAACATTCGTAACGTTGCAATTATCGCCCATGTTGATCATGGTAAAACTACATTAGTAGACCAATTACTGCGTCAGTCTGGAACATTAAAACAAAAATTAGGCACTATGCAAAACGAAGCTCTGGTGATGGATTCAAATGAACTTGAGCGCGAGCGCGGTATTACTATTTTGGCAAAAAACACCGCCATTGAATGGCATGGGTATAAAATTAATATTGTCGACACGCCAGGGCATGCTGATTTTGGTGGTGAAGTTGAGCGAATTTTATCGATGGTAGATTCGGTATTGCTTTTAGTAGACGCTGTAGATGGGCCAATGCCGCAAACTCGATTTGTCACCCAAAAAGCTTTTGCACAAGGTTTAAATCCAATTGTGGTAATCAATAAAGTCGATCGCCCAGATGCACGCCCAGATTGGGTAATTAACCAAGTTTTTGACCTGTTTGTTAAATTATCGGCAACTGATAAGCAACTAGATTTCCCAATTATTTATGCATCAGCATTGCGTGGCTTTGCTACGGTTGATTTAACTGAACCCGCGAGCGACATGAATGCATTATTTAAACTGATTGTAGAAAAAGTACCACCACCAAATGTTGACCCAACTAAACCACTGCAAATGCAAATTAGTTCGCTTGATTATTCAAGTTATGTGGGCACGATCGGTATTGGGCGCATCAAACATGGTAAATTGAAGCGTAATATGCAAGTTAAAGTGATTGATCGCGATAATCAAATTTATTCTGGCAGGATTTTGCAGATTCTCGGTTTCTTAGGCCTTGAGCGGTATGAGATTCCTGAGGCGAGTGCTGGTGATATTGTGGCAATTTCTGGTATCGAAAATATAAAAATTTCTGATACGATTTGCGACCCAGAGCATGTTGAGGCTTTGCCGCCACTTGCAATTGATGAGCCAACTGTGCATATGACTTTTGAAGTTAATACTTCGCCGTTTGCTGGGCGTGAAGGGAAATATTTAACTAGCCGCCAGCTGCGTGAACGTTTAACTCGCGAATTAATGCATAATGTTGCACTGCGCGTTGAAGAAACTGATTCACCGGATAAATTTAAAGTTTCGGGGCGCGGCGAATTACACTTAGCAATTTTAATTGAAACAATGCGTCGCGAAGGTTATGAGCTAGCAGTTTCTAAACCACAGGTAATTTTTAAAGATGTTGATGGCGTTAAGCAAGAACCATATGAATTTTTAATTATAGATGTTGAAGAGCAACACCAAGGTGCGATTATGGAAGCGCTTGGTTTACGCAAAGCTGATTTAATTAGCATTCAACCTGATCAAAAAGGACGAGTACGTTTAGAATATATGCTACCCACGCGCGGGCTAATGGGTTTTCAAACTGATTTTATGATTCTTACTTCTGGTAGCGGTATCGTGCATCATGTGTTTGATCATTATGGCCCAGTGAAATCAGGAATCGCCAACACGCGCAATCGTGGGGTTTTAGTTTCAAATGCAGTTGGTCTATCGCGAGGTTATGCGTTATTTAATTTGCAAGAGCGTGCGCAATTGTTAATTGGTCCGCAAACTGAAGTTTATGTGGGGATGATTGTTGGTATTAATTCACGCAATGAAGATTTGGTGGTTAATCCAACCAAAGCTAAACAGCTGACTAATATTCGTGCTGCTGGCTCCGACGAAAATATTATTTTGACGCCGCCAGTAAAAATGACTTTAGAGCGCGCGCTGGAATTTATCGAAGATGATGAGCTAGTCGAAGTAACACCCACCGAAATGCGTCTGCGCAAAAAAATATTAAATGCTAACGACAGAAAAAGAGCGAATAAGCCGAGTTAATCTCATTTTGATGTTATTTGTAGCGCTGGTAGGTTCTAGTCAAGCGCGAGCAAAAGTGAGCGCGGACCCAACATCTTTCTCTGGAGTGGTATGATAGATGAAATTATTGCAAAATTAAGAAGTGAATATAAACTGTCAGATCCGCAGTGTTTACTGCTTCGTCTTAGCTTATCTGAAGAAAAATTTATGCAGGCTGTTCGCGACGAGGCTCGCAATGGGATTCGCGATGGGAAAAGCTTACCAAGCAAATTGCTGATGCAAATCCCAGGGTCAGCAGGATATATTTCAATAATCACTCCCACGCTGGCGGCACTTCTACCTACGCCCCCACCATCTCTACATCCGCAATCCGCACAGCCACAATACCTCGAGGAGCTAAAAAAATTCGCAACTCAGTATCCAGTTGAATTTAAAAAGTATGATGAAATTAAAATTCAAGTAGTGCAATTACGCTATTTAAGCAAGACATTGCTTGAAAAAAAACGAGAAGCGGATTTTTTAAATGTTAAGCTAGTAAAGTGTTGCAGGTCCTTGATGGATTGCCCAGCATTTGCCTATGACTATGCATTTGTGTCTTTTGAGATTATGCACTGGATGGTTAGCATCGCTCGCGAAATTAAAGATATATCCGAAGCTTATTGGCGGCGGGTTTTTTCAGAACAGAAGAAAACTATCACCGAGATTAAATTTGAGCCAAAGCTAGATGGCGTACAATATGGAACAATCATGCATATTTCGTATCACATGGCGGATAATCCTCTTGCCCAACAGCAAATAACTTATTACATAAAAACCCAACAAAGCTTTAATGATAAAAAGGCTGGGCCAGTTGACCCTAAGGAGCTATTTGTATATATAGTATTGAAATATATTGGATACGGACCAACACCGCATTTTTATTATAGCCCAAATATCCCCGAAGCAGTATTGATAGCGACGCAAGATTTAGCACATACTAAATATCCTCGTAATAAGCGAAAACAATTTGTGTTATTTGCAACGCCTGAATATGGCGGTAGTGATTTTAAAGCGCGAGATTTGAAATATACGGATACGTGCGAGGGTGTGGTTTGTCGAGATGTGTTAGTGCAGGTTTTTTGTTTACAGGATGTAATGGCTAACTTAGGTAATTTTGGGTATGTGGTAGTAAATGATCATCTAAAATGGAAATTACTCGATTTTGAAATACCATATCCAAGCCATCTTAGCACAGCGCCATATGTTAATGATAAAATTGTTGCGCGTTTTATCCGTGAAGATAAAGTTTTTGATGATTATGATAAAGGCTCATTGCGGAAATTTATCTATGATCTTGAAAGAGGCCGCAAGTGCCATAGTCGCGGTGGAAGAAAAATGCCTTTATTTACTGCGCTGGATACAGCACAGGCTGATGTAATTAAGTATCTGGGGATACATGAGAGAGCTTTGGGGCTAGACTTAAAACAAGCGTGTGCAGATTTAGCTTTGTATGTGCGGGCGATTAAAATAAATTATACAACTTTAAGGGATGGGATTGCCGCGCAATGTGCCGCGGATGAAAAAGTTGCTACTGCAGTTACTAATCAACTTATAGAATTTAGTTTTTTTAATGTAGACTTATCAAAAAATCCAACGGCAAAGGGTGCTGAGGAGACCAGCGAGAAACTGGCTAAACTTGTGAGCAGCTATTTGTAATAAATATGTTTTAAGTTGTTAACTCGTATACTCGGGATAATGCAAGAACAGCACAAAAATCGAGGGGGCAAGGGCAATACTGAACAACGAGGTTGCGGCTGTTTTGCGAGTGGCTTTTATTTTCTTCAAAGGGGTAATTTTTTGTCATGAAAGTTTGTGAATTCGAGTATTAATGACGGCGTTGTTGAATAATTCATGGTAGGTTCTAGTCAGCGCGTTTTTGCTAAAGGACCCAACAAAATAAAAAAATTATTTTTTCAATATGTTGGGTTCGCTCGAGCAAAGCTCGAGCTTAACTAGAACCTACATTTCATTTTTTTTAACATATTTAATGCAAAGTTTGGAGCCGCTGATTTATTTTGCGGGGGCTTGGTTGCTGAGATTTAAACGAATACTGGAGTATAAAAACATGGCTACTGTTAGTATTGTTAGAGCTTTAAATTCAGAACTTGATGCAAAGACTGTTGTTTCAGAATTTAAAATCGATGTTAGTGAAATTATTCAAAAAACTCCATTGAATGATCTGCATCCCCAATGTTACATCATTCGTGAGGCTGAGTTTAAGAAGCTATCTGATTCAGGGTATGCCTGTTTGTTGCAGATATGTCGAAGTCGAATTGGAAAAAATCAAGTATTTTTCCAAATGATTGTTGCGCGGGGAAGATATATTAAATCAGTCAATTCATATTCATACCGTAATATCAACAATAGTGATGAATTTATTTTTCATTGTAGTTTTTATATGGAGTGTGAGCCAAGAGTTATCAAAGTGGAATCCCAGGGAATACATGAAAAATTCCGACAAAAAGGAGTTATGAAGTTCGTTTTTATGAACCTGTTAAACCAAATTGGAAATCAATTTGGCGATTTTACAGTGTTATCAGTTTGTGAGCATATTGGTACCGCTAGGCTCTATTTAGATAGAGATAGCATATGTCTTTTACCAACAGATTCAACCGGTAAGTTTACTGTAGGCCGAAGATTACGAGTCGAAGTGCCGCTAAGTTTGTTGTTAAAAATACACTCATCTATACTGGATGAAAAAAGCAGGCTTATTCCACCTGAAAATTCTCAAGTCGAAAGCACAGGCTTGACAGAAACTAGTGCCACTATAATCAAAACCAAAGCAGAAACCAAAGCAGAAGCCAAAGCAGAAGACAAAGCCATAGCCAAAGCAGAAGCCAAAAAAACTGAGGATAAATTTTTAATTACTACTTTTTTATTACTCAATCGGCTTGATAACTGTCGAGGTATCTACCCAACTAGCGTTAGCATTAGGCTTGCTTTTGCCGATAATAATAGTGCTCAAGCGTTTCGCAATATATTGTTAGCAGCGTCACGCGCATTTGTTGAAGATAAAATTGTAATATTAGAAGCGAGAGATGTGCTAATATGCGACGAAAATAATGTAAAAGTTTTTATGGAGTTAGTCGAAGGTTTGGTAAAGCACTCTCCAAAGATTGAAATACTCGACAAAAATCCTATTATTAGCCAGAATCTAGCTGATTGTGGTATTGACAGGTATTTGGTACATGTTTCAGCTTATGAGACCCAATATTCCTTTTTAAGCGATGAAAATGCAGAGGTGTTTGTTAGTTTAGCGAAAAGTTATTTTCCTAATATAGTAATTTTGGCGCAAGACAATATTGTAAGAATACCTACCAGGCAGCATGAAGAGTTACTAAAAGAGGTTAATCAGTCGATTTCTGAAGTTAAGCAAGCTAATATTGGTTGATATCTGAAGTATCAGCATTATAACGTAACGCTTTTATAGCCAAACTACAATCAGTTGCCGATCAACCTCAATCCTTCCAAAATCATTCGACTGCGTTCTCAGATGTTTATTTTAAAAATGAAATTGAGTTGGCGTCGCATAATGTTTTAAAAATAAATCGAAAACATAAAACATTAGCACAGACTATTACTGATAACATTACTGGTTAGGGCGAATTACTAAAGCAAATTTATCTTTATGCAGCTGCAGACAAGAAATTATGTTACGCGGTTGTTTTTGATGATATTGATTTAGCTGAAAAATTAGTCCAAGGTTAATAAACATGTTGCGGAAATTTGGCATTCACCGCGCCGGCGAAAAATATAATCAACTGTTTGAATTGGGGCGTAAGTAAATTTTGCGTGAATTTCTAAGTCTGAGTTTAGGCATTCTAAACTGTGAAAAATTTTATGGCTTTCATCAGCGCCGAAAATTTCGTGAGTCAAGCCGATTAGATTTGCCGAATAAGTTATGGTGCGAAAATTATTTTTTGCGCAATAACTATAGATTTTATTAAATACCGTTGGGCTACGCCAGTCTTGCAAAAATACCTGCGAATTAATTATTATGCGTGCGACATTATTAAATCCAAAAGCGGTAAATGCATTTTGAAAAAACTTTATTCCTTGTTGTTCGCGTTGCAAGAAGTCTTTGTTTACGCTTTCTTCGCCCGGTAGTAAAAATAAATAATAGTTTTCCCGAAAAAATGCGGTCAAGTTTTTAAGGCAAGTTTGCTCATCTTGCGCATATTTTTTAAATAGGTTTATTACGCCCTGCCAAAATTTCCATGCAGAATTATTGGGGTCGACAAAAAATATTTTTGGTGGATTAACGAACGCCCCATCTTGTGCTCTTGCGGCTAAATTACAGGCAATGAGGATGGCGCGTAAGCTAGTTGTAGAAACTAATATAAATTGTTTGTTAGTGCGATACGCTGCAAATTGCTTGAATTCATCTGGGTTATTGCCAATTGTATAAAGCAGTTGGTTGTGAGATAAAGATAATGATTCATCCTCTGGTTCTGGTATTTCTGCAGGTTTTTTATAGTTTAGAATAACATTTGAAATTTTATTTTGCTCGTTTCGGGTTTGCAAAATGGTAACTTTTTCGATATCAGAAATTATTTCACCATCTGTATATTTTTCGAGAATTTGTTGTAGCTCAAGCAGACTTTCTTTATAAACTCTATTCTCAAATTTCGCGCCAGACTTTTGGATTTCACTTAAAATTTGTGCTTTTTTTGTCGGAAAATATTTGGCAAATCTTGGATCCGCTAATTCAATTAATTGGTTTTTAGTGGCTTTCCAGTTAGCTGCTTGATCACTGAAACTTGCGTATTTTGATACTAATTTAAAATAACGATCGATTTTTAAAACTTGCCTAAGCAGAATCTCGGCATTTTCTGTGGCGTTATTTATATTCACGCTGTTCATATTCATGCCATTAATTTTACCAGTTATTTTGTTTGTGGGGAGGGGTGGGTGAAATATTTAAAATTGTTGTTTTTTATTAATGAAGCGGGCGAAAAGTTAAAAAGATGTTGGGTCCACGCGAAAAGCGCGCTTAACTAGAATCTACCTGTACCACCTGAAGACAACGCATTGATTAATAAATAAAAACTTAAGAAAAAAATTGGCAAATTCTAATCTGAAGTGCGACAGTCTCGATGGTTATGTAAAATAACCACTTGAATGTATTAAATAGGGAGACTGCCGCATGGGGTATTATAAGCAATTAAACCACAAAGATCGATGTCGTTTA
>JAMCWR010000027.1 GCA_023480665.1 Gammaproteobacteria bacterium | reverse complement strand
GCTATTTATTAATTAGTGCAGTTTATTAAAGACTTTCTCCTATACTGACTTAGGTCTTGACGCAGTGAGAAAAAGAATACCGTCCCAGCCTTAAGCAAGCTTTGGCAAAAGGAATTGACAAAAGAAAACCTCTAATAAATAAATTACGAAATAATGCAGAATAAATGTGCTTTATGTTTCAGGTTGATTTCGGACTTACAACTGCAACGGGGCCTTTATGTTCCAGGTTAGTTTCGGACTGCGACAAATCCATAAGTCAATAGGTTTTTAGCAGCATAAATAAAAAAGCCGAGATTTGACTCTCGGCTTTTTCTGAAACTTAACCACAAAGATTATTTGGCAACATCGCCCTTGTAATCTTCGTTGCTGCTTAATTTACCATGACATTTGTGGTGTTTGCCGCATCTTTGTTTGTGGTGTTTACCAGCTTTTACGCTTTGCGAAACACTTGAGAAAGTGGTTGCTGGAGCGGTTTGAACTGGTTTATCGGTTGTTGAGCAACCTAATACAAATGCAAATGCAGAAACTACTAATGCCAATTTTACTAATTTTTTCATTTTGTTCCCTTTATTCCTAAAGTTAACTGACTCTTTTGCGTGCGCATGCAAGCAAAACCCTAATATTGTAACGTTACAATACAATAGAAGAAAATAGATTTAACTACCTTCTACATTTGTGATTGTAGACGCATTTTTCGTAAAAAATCAACAACAATTTGCATAAAAATATTAATGCGAAAAAAACAGCATAAAAAATATATTTTTATTAAATAAAAAAGCTAATAAAACTAAAAAAGCAGTTATAGCAATTTGATTTTTAATAACTTTTAAACTGTTACTGCATTATTTTGACAATTTTTTCGCTGCAATATACAGCACGCCAAAATCAATGCTGTTTGAGCTGCGAATTTCAGTCAAAATTTCCTGCCATTCTTGATAAAATTTATGCTCTTCTTTAAGCCATAAAGCAACTGCATCAGATTTTTTCGGAATTTTTTTGCAAAGCTTTAATACCAAGTGAGCTAGCAGTTTTAACTTTGCGTCGATTTCTTGTATAAGAGCTGACTCAGCTAATAAAGAAGCGCGACTTGAAGTTCTGCATTTTTGTATTTGCTGTATAAACCAAAATAAATCTAATTTTTCAGCTAAAGAAAAACATATTTGCGCAGTTTCAAACAAATTAGTTTTGCTCGTTAAAGCCACTTCAACGACATTTAACGCTAATGGTAATGCTGTTAAATGAGCAAAACGTTCTGCAATATTTTTTGGTACGCCAGCATCAAAAAGCTCTTTTGTTACACTAGATTCTTCATGTATTAATTTTGCAGAATTTTTGCTAATTTCTGCAATTGCTGGTGCATATTTTGAAACAATTTCAGTAACTGCTAATGGTAATTTTTGATTCAGAAGCAGCCAACGCACAGCTTTGCCAATCAAGTCTTGTGCCATCGCAAATAACTGTTGCTGAACTTTTGTAGAAACATTATTGCCCTTTGATTCTAGAGAATCTATAGTAGCCACTAAATCAGGCAGCATAAATATTTCGCTTGCAACTGCATAAGCCCGAATGATATCCGACAAATCTGCGCCTGTTTCTGCTTTAGTTTGCTGAATAAAAACTAGCCCCAAATTCGTGATCAAATCATTAATAAGCTGCGTTGCAATTATTTCCCGGCGTAATCTATGCTTAGACATTTCTACTGCATATTTTTTCACCAAAAGCGTCGGGAATAATTTACCTAAATATTTATTGAAATAAGCATCATCTAACAAATTAGTTTGTAAAACTTCAGCTTTTAAAATTAATTTGCTATATGCAATTAAGATAGCGATCTCTGGCCGGGTAAAACCAATGCCCTGCACTTTTCTTTCTTCAAGCGATTTGTTTGATGGCAAAAATTCAAGGCTACGATTGATTTTCCCTGTGCTTTCCCATTGATTAATTAATGTAATTAATGCATCGATATTAGCAAAAGATTGTGCGGTATTTAAACTAATTGCACGCGCTTGGCGGTAATTATTATATAAAACTAAATCAGCCACTTCGTTGGTCATCTTTTGCAGCAAAACATTGCGTTCTGCTTCAGTCATTTTCTTTTGATCAACAATGCCATTTAGCAGAATTTTAATATTTACTTCGTGGTCAGAGCAATCTACACCGCCGGAGTTATCGATGAAATCAGTAATAATTAAACCGCCTTGCAAAGCGTACTCTACTCTACCAAGTTGAGTAAAACCAAGATTCCCGCCCTCCCCAACTACTTTGCAGCGTAACTCATTACCATTAACCCGCACTGCATCATTGCTGCGGTCATTAACATCTGCGTGAGTTTCATTGCTTGCTTTAACATAGGTACCAATTCCACCATTCCAAAGTAAATCAACTTTAGCTTTTAACATCGCATGAATAACTTCATCTGGAGATGCAGAATCTTTGTTAATTTCTAGGAGCTTTTTCACTTCACGCGATAGTGGGATAGTTTTTAAAGAACGTTCATAAATACCGCCGCCAACAGAAATTAATTTTTTGTTATAATCGGCCCAGGTAGATTGCATCAGCTTAAACATACGCACCCGTTCAGCAAAACTGAGCTTTGGATCTGGGTTTGGATCTAAGAAAATGTGCTGATGGTTAAATGCACCAACCATTTTAATATGCTGAGAAAGCAACATACCATTGCCAAATACATCGCCAAGCATATCTCCAATGCCAATTACCGTGAAATCTGTGGTTTGGGTATTTATGCCTAATTCTGAAAAGTTGTATTTAACCGACTCCCAAGCGCCGCGCGCAGTAATACCAATTGCTTTATGGTCATAACCAGTTTGGCCTCCTGAAGCAAATGCATCGCGTAACCAAAAATTGTATTCCTTAGAAATACTATTGGCATAATTCGAAAATTTTGCCGTTCCCTTATCTGCTGCGACAACTAAATATGGATCATCTTCGTCATACCTAATTGTGTCTTTGGGCGGCACAATTTTTCCACCAACAATATTATCAGTGATATCAAGCAGGCTACTGATAAAACTCTTATAGCATGTGATGCCTTCTTCCATAGTAACTTCGCGTGTCGCTCCTTGCGGTAATTTCTTCAGCACAAACCCGCCTTTTGCACCCGACGGCACAATAACCACATTTTTTACCTGCTGAGCTTTCACTAAACCAAGAATTTCGGTGCGGAAATCTTCGCGGCGATCCGACCAACGTAAACCACCACGCGCAACTTTTGCCATTCTCAAATGTATGCCTTCAAACCTTGGTGAATAGACAAAAATCTCAAATAATGGTCGCGGCAATGGTAATTCTGGAATTTCTCGGCAATTAAATTTAAATGAAATGCATGGTTTCATTTGGTAATAATTTGTCCTAATCATTGCATTAATTAACGCAAAAAATTGACGCAATATTCGATCCTCATCTAAGCTTGTTACCTTTTCAAATAATACTTTAAGATCATTTTCTATTTCCTTGATTTTATTAATATTATTTTTTATATATTTTTTAGGATCAAACTTCTGTTGAAAGAGGTCGATTAGTAATTTTGAGATTTTTGCATTAGCAACCAAAGTGGTTTCAAGATACGGCTGACTAAATGGAAAACGCATTTGACGCAAGTACTTTGCTAAAGCCCGTAAAAAACTAACCTCACGCCAAGCAACCCCTGCGCTTAACACTAATCGGTTAAAGCCATCATTTTCTATTTCACCAAACCAAGTTTTTGCAAAAGCTGTATAAAAAAGCTCAGGTAATAAATTTTTATCAACAATACTAGAAATAGACGATGTCAATAGAAAATCATTGACCCAGATCGGTTCACTTTGAAGAGGCGAAATTTTATATGCGTGTTCTTGTATTACCTTCAAACCCAAATTTTCCAAAATCGGCAGAGCTTCAGATAATGGAATTGTCTCGGCATGGGAATATAATTTTAACGGAACAAATGCTGATTCCTTTTCCTTCGGGTTATAAAAGCACATCGTCAATGGATTTCTGCTTGATAATGTTTCAATTTTTTTAATATCTTTTACAGCCTGGGTAGCGCTAAAGCTTTCACGATAGCCAGCAGGAAATGCGCTTTTATAGCGATTAAATAAGTCAATTGCTTCATCAGTATCGCCAAACTGCGCAATTAGTTTGTCGCGTAAATCATCTTGCCAAGTGTGGCTTATCGCAATAATCGACTGCTCTAATGCCGCAATATCAACTTTCTTGAATTGTTTTGGGTTAAGTCTAATTGTGAAATGAATCCTGGCTAAAACAGTTGGCGTAAATAACACACTAAAATCGCTAGAAATACCATGATATGCCTCTAAAATTAAATCTTGAATTTTTAATCTAAGTTCGGTATTAAAACTATCACGCGGCAAATATACTAAACATGAGATATATCTTCCGTATGCATCCTCGCGGACAAAAAATTTCGTTAAATGGCGACCGTGTAAATTATAAATCCCTAGTGCAGTTTGATAAAGTTGATCAACGCTGCCTTCGAGCAAATCATGACGCGGCAAGGATTCTAAAATCATTAATAAATTCTTTGCTGCGTAGCCATTTCTTGGATACCCAAAACGATTTAATATTTCAGAAACTTTTGCCCTTACCCAAGGGATTTGTCTAACACTTGTATAATAAACTGTGCTTCCATAAAGCCCGATAAACCGATGACAACCTATTAAATTCCCATTACTGTCAAAACGTTTAATCTCGATTGAATCAGTATAAAATAGCCTATGCACTGTACTTAAAGTACCAGTTTTAGAAATAATTAGTGGCTGCTTTGTTAAGAAAAGTTTTTGCACTTGATCGGGGAAATCAGCAAAGTTACGATCAACCTGTTTTTCAGACTCTTTATGCAACACACCCAAGCTTGAATTTGGAATAAGATGCAAAACTTTTTTATGATTACTCTCAACTAATTCATAATTTCGGTAGGCCAAAAATGTAAAATTATTGGCAAGCAACCATTCTAAAAATGCTTTGGCTTCTTTTGCTTCATCAGGGTTAATGCTTAAAGGGGCGTTATCAAGATATTTACAAACTTCACCGACTCTTTGTTGCATTTTTGTTAAATCCAGTACAGCAGCTCTCACATCAGCCAGGACGCTCGCAATTTTTGTTTCGATTTCATTTAATGTTTTAGAATCCGTCTGACGATTGATTTCAATATAAATTGGCGCCTCAATTATCGGAGCCGCAATTTGTGACTTAATGGGGAAAATTTCAGATATCTTACCCTCTTGATCACGCTTAACCTTTATCCCGCCAAGATGAATAATGAGCCGAACAACTAGGCCAAGACGATTTAAAAGCATTTGCAGCGAATCAACCAAAAATGGCATATCATCATGAATAATCTCAATAACAGTATTTTTTGATTGCCAACCATCTTTTTTTAAATTTGGGTTAAAAATCTTGATTTTCTGCTCTTTGGGCTCGCGTAAATACACTAATTGCCAATGCGACAGAACGGCGCCAGACAAGCCTTCTAGCTCTCTTCCAGCTAAATCCTCTTCGCTAACCCCCTCAAAAAACTCTTCTGCAAAAACCGTAAACAGCTCATGTTGAGCCAATGGTAGTTTCTTCTTTGAAAATTCAACAATTTTTTCAATTTGGTCTATACTTGTAACATTGGATTTTGACATAGCTAACTCCTGTTTATTTTTTATTGAGAATGATAGCGGTATATACTCTGGACTAAGCAAAAAGTAAATGGTAATTTAATATTAAGAAATTAATTTATTTAGCTGTAAATAAGTCAAAAAATGAGTTAGAATTGCAAAAGTTAATGGATCCAAAATTTCATTTAAAAACATCAGGGTGTAAAAAATATGCGAGTATTATTAGTTGAAGATGATGAATTGCTTGGTGATGGAATTAGAGTTGGCCTAAAACAATACCAATACACAGTTGATTGGGTAAAAAATGGTGTAGCCGCTTTGCAAGCCTTGCAAACAGAACATTTTGATATGGTGGTATTAGATTTAGGTCTGCCGAGGCTTTCTGGCGATGAAGTATTAAAATCCATGCGCACTAAAAATATTAACACTCCTGTAATAATATTGACTGCACGCGACACTATTGATGATCGCGTTAAGGGTTTGGATATTGGCGCTGATGATTATATTGTCAAACCGTTTGACTTAGATGAGTTGTGCGCAAGAATTCGCGCCGTACAGCGTCGAACCGCCTCTAGAGCTGAGCCTACCATAACATATGAAAATATTGTTCTTGATCCTGCTGCGCGTACCGTATCCAAAGACGGCCAGTCCGTGGAACTTTCAAGGCGTGAATTTGTATTATTACAGATGCTCCTTGAGAATATTGGCCGAGTACTGTCTCGAGAACAAATTACGCAAAGTCTTTATGGCTGGGGAGATGATATCGATAGCAATGCGCTTGAGGTACATATTCATAACCTAAGAAAGAAATTTGGTAACGATTTTATCTCTACTATTCGTGGCGTTGGATACTTATTAGAAAAATCTAAAAAAGAATGAGTTCCCAATCATCAATAAGGACGTTTCTAATTATCAATTTACTCCTCGGAGTTGTTGTTATCGCTTCATTAACTATTGCCGCAAGTGCTTTTTTTAATTATCGCTGGCTCCGAAGTTACCTTGATACAGAATTAATGCTTTCTGCAGAAAACGCAGAAGTTCTTGTTTCCACTAACTTCAAAGCAACTAATTTTGATAAAACTCAAGCCAAAATTAACCAGTTAGCCGCAAATTTCCAAAATTACAACTCCCAAAAAAATTCCTTGAGCAAAGATTTGCCGAGATTGGTTTTTCAAATTTTTGATAACCAAGGCAGGTTGGTTTTACACACCCCAGGGTTCACCGAAAACCTTGAGCATTACCCAATTAAAGCTGGCTTCAATTACATAGTAGCAGATGGTAAAAAATGGCGAGTTTTTGCTACCAAAAACGATGGTAGTGGCCATGTAATCGTTGTGGCTGAGCGGCTTGGATCAAACAGCTTTGTCGTATCTCGTATTACTGGCGAATTTATTTTTATGGCTGGGATGACGCTTTTAATCGGCATATTTATTTGGGTTGTGGTTGGCCGTGGGCTTGCTGGAGTTAACCGCATTACTAATGAAATCAAAAATCGTGATCGCACCAACCTTAGACCTGTTGATTTGGAAAATGCCCCAATTGAAATCAAACCAGTATTGCAAGAATTAAATAAACTTTTCTCGCGCCTACGTGAAACCTTCTTCCGCGAAAAGCGCTTCTCCGCCGATGCTGCGCATGAGCTTCGTACTCCGCTCGCTGCTTTACTTGTCCAAGCACATGTGGCACTAAACTCCAAAAACGACGAAGAGCGTCGCATTGCACTCCTCAGCGTAATAAAAGGCGTTGAACGTAGCTCAAGAATTGTTCAACAATTGCTTACGCTAAGCCGCGCCACAACTGATACGGCAGATTTTTATAAAAATAAAGTTGCAATAAATCGTGAAGCTGCTCGAGTAATTGCTGAACTTGTTCCGCTAGCGCAAAAGAAAAATATCACTTTAGAATTAATTGCCAAAGATGCACCACAAATTATTATCGGCAATGAAACCATGACCGGAGTGTTGATAAAAAATCTTGTCGATAATGCGATTCGGTATATTCCAAACAATAGTACTGTACAAGTAATAATTGACGAGAATGAAAAAAATATTTTCCTGCATGTGATAGATAATGGCCCCGGGATTCCAGTGGAGCTACGCGAAAAAGTTTTTGAACATTTCTATCGCATTCCTGGCACCGAACCATCCGGGAGCGGCCTTGGCCTCAGCATCGTAAAACGTATCGTGCAAGCAAGCGATGCAAGCGTAAAACTCCAAACCCCAGAAACTGGCAATGGCCTTGAGGTAATTGTCACATTTCCAAAACCAAATTTAAAATAAATCTTTCTTTCAATAGAGCCACAACGTAGCGAATTGTTTGCGTTTTTTTTGCAATGCAAGGCCTGGGAACTTTGAAAAAGTTATTCACAAAATCTGTGGATAACTTTGTGGATATTCTGCTTTTAAAATTTTCTAAATGCTGAAAACAGCCCATTGCAAACAAATTGCGCAAATTTTGACCGTTTTATTTTTATTGCATATTTTCAATATGTTACGTAACTTTTCTGCTTAGCAAAAAAATCCATTTTCGCAAGTAATTGAAAATCAACAAAACTACTATAGGGTTGTGCAAAAAAACTATCGTTTTAAAGTTTATAAATATTCGGCTAGAATGAAAAAATGTTTTTTAACCTGAGTAATCTCGACCAAAATTCCATTGTAGTGACGCCAAATAACCGCTTGGCAGATAGCTTGCGGCAAGAATTTGATCGCGAAAATACTCGTTTAAAAAACCTGGCGTGGCTCACACCAAAAATATTCCCTCTGCGAATTTTTTTAATTAACATTTGGCAAAATTGTGCTAACGCAAAAATTTTATTAAACGAATCCCAAGAATTAGAACTCTGGAAACAAGTTGTTAGTGAAATATCACTGGCAAAACTGGCGAGAAATGCTTTTGAATTAATTCATGCTTGGCGCCTTGATAAGACACAAATTAATTCCTTTGAGTTTAAAAATTGGTTAAAAAAATTTCAGCAAATATGCTTTGCGCGAGATTTTATTACAGAAAGCGAACTACCTGATATTTTGCTACTTTCAATACCCGATTTAAAAAAATTCTTGCCAAAAAAAATTCTAGCTGTCGGTTTTGCAGAACAAACCCCGCAAATGAAAAGTTTTTTTCAAACCCTTAAGGCACATGGCATTGAATATGCAGAACTAGACCCGAATAATTTATCATCAAGCCCAAGTCGTATAAGTTTTTTAAATCAAGAGCAAGAAATTTATACCATGGCGCGCTTTGCAAAAGAAAAACTAATTAAAAATCCTCATGCAAATATTGGCTGCGTTGTACCAAAAATGCTAGAACTTCGTCCAAAAGTTAGGCGAATTTTTCAAGATGTATTTGGCGACACCCCATTTAACATGTCAGCAGGAGAAAAATTCTCCGAATATTTTATTGTCAAAGCGGCTCTTTTATTTTTAAAATTAGCTGACCCAATAAGCGTATCAGATTTAAGCGCCTTTTTGCTTTCTCCTTGCTGTGGACTTTCGGCTAACTCGATAATTTTTGAAGAAAAGATTCGGCTCAAAGCAAAATCAGCGTTTTCATTGCATGAATTAAAAACACTAGCTACTCAAGATCCTTTGTTAATTAACTTAATAGAAAAATTGCAGAATTACTTTAATCAATGCCGTGCTCCAAACTTACCAAGCAAATGGGCAAATATTTTTGCTCAAACTTTAATAGCACTTGGCTGGCCAGGGATAAAAAAATTAACTAGCTTAAACTTCCAAGTTCTTGAACGTTTTAAAAATTTACTCGCAGAATTTGCAAAGCTTGATTTGGTGGTAAGTAAAATTTCACACGTAGAAGCAATAGAAATTTTAACTTCTCTTACTGAAAACACCATCTTCCAACCAAAAGCTCAAGAAGCAAAAGTAAATGTCCTGGGATTACTTGAAGCATCGAGCATTAATTTTGATTACTTATGGATCATGGGAATGGATCATGAAAGCTGGCCATTAGTTTCAAAACCTAACCCACTTTTGCCATTATCTTTACAAAAACAAAATAATTTATTGCATGCCTCTCAAGAAAATGAATTAGAGTTCTCTCTAAATTTAACAGATCGTTTTGTTCGAAGCTGCCACAATGAATTAATTTTTAGCTTTACGGCAAAAATCTCTGATCGCGAGCTTGAGGCGAGCCCTTTGATCGAAAAATTCCCAGAAACTATCCTTGAGAAATTTGCTTTAGCAGAGTTTACGCCGCGCGCAAAAAAAATATTTCTTGCGCGTGAGCTTGAAACCTATGTTGATGACTTTGCACCTAAAGTTCTTACGCACGAAAAAACTTTTGGCGGGAGCAAAGTTTTTACTTTGCAATCGCTCTGCCCATTTCGAGCCTTTGCGGAATTCCGCTTAGATGCAAAAGAATTAGCTCTTGATGAATTTAAATTTAATAAAAAAGATCGTGGCACCATAATTCATCAGGCTTTAGACCAGATTTGGCAAGACTTAAAAAATCAAAAAGAACTACTGCGCATTTCTGACATTGAACTAAAAGAAATGATTCAGCATGTTTTAAATACAATTTTAACAAAAAAATATGCGCATAAACTTTCGCACTTTTTAGATTTAGAAAAAGAATGCTTAACAAAACTAATACTTAGCTGGTTTGAGCAGGAAAAAAAGCGCCCGCCATTTCAAGTTGCTGCTACTGAAAAAACTTTAGCAATATCAATTGCTAACCTTAATTCTCAATTACGTATTGACCGAATTGATAATTTGCTTGATGGCAAACAAATGATTATTGATTATAAAACTGGGGCAACCTTACCAAAAACCAAGGATTGTTTTGCCGATCGCCCGAAAGATTTGCAACTAGCGCTATATTGCTTTGCGGTTGAGAACGCAAAGAGTTTTTCTTATGGGCAAATTAATGCGCGGGCAATTAAGCTTGCCACACTTGATGAAAAAGATTTTTATACTATTTTTGCTTCAAATACCACTGAAACTAAAATAAATTGGCAAACTTTCACCGCAAGATGGCGCAGTATTCTTGAAACACTTGCTACAGAATTCTTATCTGGCAAGGCCGCAGTCGAACCTCAGGACAAATTTGTCTGCGATAACTGTAAACTTGCAATTTTATGCCGGATAAAGCTTGAGCAAAATTTTACTGATGAGGAAAAGGTCGATGCAGATAGCTGATGCAATAGAGCGTAAGCTTGCCTTAAACTTAGATGAATCATTTATTGTAAAAGCCCCTGCTGGTTCAGGTAAAACCACCCTACTTGTTGAACGTTATTTAGCTCTACTAGCTAAAGCAAAATACCCTGAAGAGATTGTAGCAATTACTTTTACCAAAAAAGCTGCGAACAAAATGCGAAACTTAGTGCTCGCAAAATTAAGAAGCAATAAAAATATTTTATCCGCGGAACAATTAGCTAAATGGCAGCTGCTTGAAAATCCAAACCGCCTAAAAATTCAAACCATTGATTCATTATGTAATTCGATCGCATATTTGGCGCCGCTCTCACAAAACTTTGTGGTAGATAATATCGTGTCTGATTTAGACGCGGAACTCTGCTACGAAAAAGCAGCCGCCCTAGTTTTAGAAAATTTATCACTTGAAGACCAAAAATTAAAACAAAATATTGAGCTGCTGCTTTTGCATTTAAATAATGACCAACAATATCTAATTAGACTGTTTGTAGAAATGTTAAAAATTCGCGAGCAGTGGCTACCATACGCGGTTAGCTTAAAAAATCATGCCGCAAAAACTAGCGTTGAATTAAAACTTGCCCTTGAAGCATGTTTAAAAAATATTGTGACTGAAAACCTGTCTGCAGTTAAAAAATCTTTCCCAAAAAATCTCATTGATGAATTTTCTTGTGTAATTAATTTTGCGGCAAATCAATTATCTAACCGTTTTGATTTCAAAAAAGATTTTTTTAATCTAAAAATTTCCGACTGGCAGCAGGTTGGCAATATTTTAATGACAAAAGATTTCACTTGGCGCAAAAAACTCACAAAAGACCAGGGCTTTCTGCCAGCTACTCTTGCCCGTAACATGGAAGAAAAACAATTATTTAAATCGATGAAAGAGCGAGGAGAAATCTTGTGTGAGGCCCTAACTCATGAAGATAATTTTAAAACCTATCTCACAGAATTTCTTAAATCCCCGCCCACCCTATACTCGGAGCAACAATGGCAAATTGTCTGCGCATTATTGGAACTGTTGCCAATTTTGGTTGCACAATTAAAAGTTGAATTTAAAAGGCAAAATCTTGCTGACTATGCCGAAATTTCGATGGCAGCCTTGTATGCTTTGGGCGAAGCTGAAAACCCCACAGACTTAGCGCTCAACCTTGATCTAAAAATAAAACATTTGTTGGTTGATGAATTCCAAGACACCTCAATCGCCCAATTTCGCCTACTCGAAAAATTGACTTTGGGCTGGCAACCGGGAGATGGCCGCACGCTTTTTTTGGTTGGCGACCCAATGCAATCAATTTATCGTTTCCGTGAAGCTGAAGTAGGATTATTTTTGCGAGCTATTGAAAGCGGCATTGGCAGCCTTAAGTTAACCCCCATTACTTTAACCACCAACTTTCGCTCGAATCAAAATTTAGTCAATTTTGTTAATGAAAAATTTTCTTTAATTCTGCCACAAACAATTGACAACAAATTCGGCGCTGTACCTTTTACTGGTGCCATCGCGGCAAACCCCGCAGTAAATTATCTTGCCGAAAAAATTTGTTTATTGCCTGAAGAAGGCAAGTCCAACGAAAGTTTTCAAGTTTTAGAAATTATTAAGCAAATCCAAACTGAGTTTCCGGGAGATGAAATTGCAATCTTGGTTAAAGCGCGCAGCCACAGCACTGAAATTTTAAAGGTTTTACGTGAAGCTAATATCAATTTTCAAGCAGTCGAGCTTGAGACTCTGATTGAAAGTGAAGTTATTCAAGATTTATTTGCGCTAACCCGCGCCCTACTGCATCCGCTTGATCGAATTGCTTGGCTAGCAATCTTACGCGCCCCTTGGTGCGGGCTTGAACTTGCTGATCTTTTACTAATTGCAAATGGTCAATCCAAAATAATTTGGGAAAATATCCAAAACTTTTCTGCGCTAAACCTCTCTTCTGACGGAAAATGCAAAATTGCTCGCTTCATGCAAATAATCAAAGCAAACTTACCAAACCAATTTGAATTGCATCTTCGCGACTTTATAGAAGAAACTTGGTACGCACTTTCAGGGCCTGCATGCGTTTCTGATGAAGCAGAATTAGAAAATGCCAAAGTTTATTTAGAACTGCTTGAAACGAACGATTTTGATATCTTAAACTTTGAAAAAAAACTCACAGAGCTTTATGCGCCGCCAACTGCCGAAAACAAAATTCAAGTTATGACAATTCATAAGGCAAAGGGTTTAGATTTTGACCACGTTATTGTCCCCCGTATCGATCGCGCCACTCGCACAAGCAAGCAAAAGTTAATGCTCTTGCATGAAATACCAGGTGCGATAAGCGGCAGCAATTTAGTCCTTGCCCCAATTCATGCAGCCACTGAAACACATGATCCAATTTATAAATATTTAACACATCTAAATGCAAAAAAGGATTTTTATGAAACTGGGCGTTTGTTGTATGTGGCGGCAACTCGCGCCAAAAAAACCCTGCATTTAGTTGGATGTGCAAAAAATCCTGCAAGTAATGGCAGTCTTCTAAAACAACTTGAGCCTTGCTTCTCAGAAGATTGGATCTTAAAAGCAAAAAATCCGCTTGCAACTACTGCTGCCGCAAAAACAACACATTTTTCAAAAAAATTGCAACGCCTGGTAATTACCGCAGACTCGCAAATGCTTTTTCAAGACACTACAATCAGCTCGCAATCAAATGAAACCTCTTCTTTTAAATGGCAGGATAATACTGCAAACATAATTGGCACAGTTGTACATAAGTTTTTCTATCTTATTGCGGAAGATTATCTGCAAAACTGGAACAGTGAATACTTATCAACAAAGCAGCAATATTGTAAGAGGCTTCTGATGGAACTTGGCTGCCAAGATATTCAAGCCGCAAAAAAAACAGTTTTTGCGGCGCTTAACAATACGCTCAACGACGAACGCGGCCGCTGGATTTTGACAAAACACCAAGATGCCGCAAGCGAGCTTGCATTGACTAGCGTTGAAAACAGCAAACCAAAACACTTGATTATCGATCGAACGTTTGTTACTCAAGATGGCTTTCGCTTTATCATTGATTACAAAACCTCTGATCCAAACCAAGTTGATATCGAGCAATACCGCGCGCAGCTTGAACATTATAGACAAGCACTCAGCCAACTTGATAATATTCACCCAATAAAACTTGGGTTATATTTTCCGCTTTTTACAACCTGGATTGAAATATGACTAACAAACTTGTTGCTGACAAACTTGTAATTGCAATTTCATCTCGTGCCTTATTTGATCTTGATGCTAGCAACGCTGTCTTTGAAAGAGATGGGGTTTTAGCATACTCAAAGTATCAGGTTTCACATGAAGAGGAAATCTTGGCGCCTGGGGTTGCCTTTCCGCTGGTAAAAAAGTTGCTTAATCTAAACAAATTTGGACCATATGTTGAAGTTATTTTGCTTTCAAAAAATAGCGCTGACACTGGGCTCAGAATTTTTAACAGTATCCAACATTACAAACTTGATATTAGTCGCGCTGCTTTTACTAGCGGCGAAAGCCCGCATCGCTACACAAAAGCTTTTAAGTCGCATTTGTTTCTTTCGGCTAATCCTGACGATGTGCGTGAAGCACTTGCGGCCGGCGCAGCCGCAGCCACAATTTTGCCTTCAAAAGTTAGTACAAATTTATCTGCACAACTTCGCATTGCTTTTGACGGCGATGCAGTATTGTTTTCAGATGAAGCTGAACGTGTTTATCATTTTGAAGGTTTAGATGCGTTCGCAAAAAGTGAGCTTGATGCAGCCAAAAAACCATTAAGCTTTGGGCCGCTGCATGCATTTTTAGCTGCGCTACATAACTTGCAAACGCAACTACCTCGAGAAAACTGCCCTATTCGCACGGCGCTAGTCACGGCAAGATCGGCTCCAGCGCATGAGCGTGTCGTACGCACCTTCCGCGCCTGGGATATTCGAATTGATGAAGCATTGTTTTTAGGCGGCTTAAGCAAGGGCGAATTCCTGCAAGCCTTTAATGCTGATATTTTCTTTGATGACCAAATCAATACCTGCGTTTCAGCAAGCAAGCATGTTGCGACTGGGCACGTGCCGCATGGCATTAAAAATTCATGATGAATTGCGAATTTGAGTAATTCAATAACACCAAATCGGATATAATCCCTGGCATTTCGGCTTTGTTGAATAATTCATGGTAGGTTCTAGTCAGCGCGTTTTTGCTAAAGGACCCAACAAAATAAAAAAATTATTTTTTCAATATGTTGGGTTCGCTCGAGCAAAGCTCGAGCTTAACCCAACCTACATTTTTACATAAATTAGTTTATAATCAAAATGTTACAGCAAAAAAAATTCGCAAGATTTGTAACGCGTTGATTTTAAACATAAATTTTTTTACATGTTTTCCCTTTGATTAATAACGATTTTTTCTAAATCCAGCTAATATTTAATGGGTTACGGGCACAGGTCTTATAATATTTTTCAGCAGGATATCCTATACCAAGTCCTGCTACGACATGGCCCCCTTCTGGAATTAATGATGCTTTTTTAATGGATTTAAAATGTCTAGAAAACAATGTATGAATCCCCATCCAACAAACCCCAAGGCCGAGCGTTTCACATGCCAAATTAATATGATGCCCAGCTATCCCAGCATCTATAGTAGAGAGCGACGTTTTATCTTTAACATAAATAATCATCAGCACAGGAGCTCCACGCAAAACATAGTCTTCATCTGGCGAAAAGCGACTCATTAATCCTTTTTGCTTTTCCATGGCTTTTTTGCCATAAATTAATCGATATAAAAACCTAAAAATAGCTGATTCGGTTTTTTGTCTTATTTTGCTGCTAATCAGCTTTATTTGCTTTGGGTCAGAAATAATCAAATATTGCAATTCTTGTGCGTTACTTGCGGTTGGGATATACCTCACTGCATCTAAAACTTTCTCTAATATTTCTTTTTTGATTGGATCGGATTTAAAATTGCGGATACTACGTCGATTGCGACCAAGCTGGTTAAATTGATCAAAGCTTATAGCAGGATCCTCAACTCGACCAAAATCGTCGCTCATTTTTAAATGTTTAATCGCAGCAACTGGGCAAACTGCAACACAGTGGCCGCAAGCAACGCAAAGCGACGGAAACGCTTCTTCTGCACCTTTGGCAGTTATTTCAATAACTTTAGTTGGGCAACAACGAGCACAGGCTTTGCACTTTATGCATTTATCTAATTCAATTTTTAAATTTTGTTCCATTTTTTAACTCCGGATTACTGTTTTATATTTTTTAATCCTTTAAACATCGGAAGTCAAATTTTGGTTACCCAAAACGGTTCAGCCCCGCATGTGCGGGGAACATTTGATGAATAATCCCAGCCAACACTAGCTAAGCGGTTCAGCCCCGCATGTGCGGGGAACATCATCCAAATTATATAACTAATTATGATGATAACGGTTCAGCCCCGCATGTGCGGGGAACATTCATTTAATACATCACCAGCAGTCGCTACGGGCGGTTCAGCCCCGCATGTGCGGGGAACATAGAGTAGTTATTATCTTTTTCCTAGCCATTAGCGGTTCAGCCCCGCATGTGCGGGGAACATCTTTGAATTACCATACCCACCTAGTTTAAATACGGTTCAGCCCCGCATGTGCGCAT
>JAMCWR010000016.1:1996-3231 GCA_023480665.1 Gammaproteobacteria bacterium | reverse complement strand
TGGAGTTATAAAGACCATGGAAAATCATTGGATAAGGCTTGTATTCGTGAGTCTGCTGTGAGTTTTCGTTGGTTACATGAAAGCTTCGGCAGTAACTTTAGAATGACCGAAATCCAAGCAGCTATCGGGCGTGCTCAGCTCAAAAAAATTCCTGAATGGTTAGTCAAACGGCGACAAAATGCCGATATTTTTACCGAGTTTTTCCAAGCCATTCCTGCAGTACGGACAACGATTCCTCCTCAAGGCGTCGATCATGCATATTACAAATATTATGTTTTTGTTGATACTGCCAAGCTAAAGCCAGATTGGAATCGTGATCGTCTATTGCAAGAAATTAGTGCGCAAGGTGTTCCGTGTGGTTCTGGTAGTTGCGGGGAAATATACTTAGAAACAGCCTTTGCTAAGGCTGGTTTACGACCAGCAATACGTTTTCCAGTTGCGCAACAATTAAGTGCAACTAGTTTAATGTTTGTAATTCATCCAACTTTGAATACTGAAGATGTTAAATATATGTGTCAGGCCATTAAGTCAGTTTTTGCGCAGGCAATGTAATTGTTTGAAAGTATGTAAAAATAGTATAAATCTAAGGTGCGATAGATGGAAAGAACTCTTGCAAAAATAAAAATCCCGCTTTTAGTTTTTTTACACGATACCACCATGATTCCAATTGCTTGGTTTTTAGCTTATTGGATTCGCTTTAGTGTTATTGGAATTGAAGCAGGGCCATTGGTATTTGCATTGCAGATATTCCCTTTTTTGGCTATTACACAGATTTTCTTTTATTGGTATTTTGGTCTATATCGTGGAGTATGGCGTTTTTCTTCCTTACCTGATTTAGTACGTATAATTAAAGCCGTAGTTATTAGTAGCGCTATAATTATTGGTTCATTGTTTTTATTTACGCGATTGCAAGACATTCCACGAGCAATCTTTCCTATTTATTCAATTATTCTGATTGTGCTTTTAGGTGGTTCTAGATTTTTTTATCGTTATTTTAAAGAGCATTTGCGCATTGCACGGAAAAATAAACGCGTATTAATTATTGGTGCAGGGCATGCTGGAGAGCTATTAGTTAGAGATTTATTACGTGCTTCTAACCATGATTACTTGCCGGTAGCATTTGTTGACGATGCATTAGATAAGCAAGGTCAAGAGATTCATGGTATTCGTGTTATTGGGACATGTGCTGATATAAAAAAAATAGTGGATAAGCATGGAATTAATTTTGCAATTAT
>JAMCWR010000016.1:0-1986 GCA_023480665.1 Gammaproteobacteria bacterium | reverse complement strand
AGTGATGCGCATATTAATTTTCAAACTTTACCTAGCATTAGTGAATTAGCAGCCGGTGATGTAACACTTAAATCTTTGCGTGAAGTTGATGTTGAGGATTTGTTAGGTCGGGAGCAAGTAGCAATTAATTGGCAAGAAGTGCAAAATGTTATTACTGGGAAAGTTATTTTAATTAGCGGTGGTGGTGGTTCAATTGGTTCTGAAATCTGTCGTCAAGTAGCAAGGTTAAAGCCGCAAGCCTTAGTAGTGTTGGAGCGTGCTGAATTTAATCTGTATCAATTGCAACAAGAAATAACTGCTAATTTTCCAGAATTGAACTTCATAACTTATCTTGGCAGTGTGGCTGATAAATTATTGGTTAAGAACATTTTGCATGAAACTAAGCCAGACATGATTTTTCATGCGGCGGCTTATAAGCATGTTCCTATTCTTGAAACACAAATCTATTCGGCAATTACCAATAATGTAATCGGTACCAAAACTTTAGCGGAAGCTGCAGTTGCAGCAGGGATTAAAAAATTTGTAATGGTTTCTACCGATAAAGCAGTGCATCCAACTAATATTATGGGTGCAACTAAACGACTTGCCGAAATGATTTGTCAAAGTTATAGCAATGATAAGACTCAATTTATTACAGTACGATTTGGTAATGTTTTGGGGTCTTCTGGAAGCGTAGTTCCTTTGTTTAAAAAACAGTTAGCAGCTGGTGGTCCAATTACCGTAACGCACCCTGAGATTACACGTTATTTTATGACTATTCCTGAAGCTGTGTGCTTGATTTTGCAAACTTGCGTGTTAGGGAAGGGTGGTGAAATTTTTGTATTAGATATGGGTGAACCGGTCAAAATTGCTTATTTGGCGGAACAAATAATTCGTTTATCAGGTAAGCAGCCAGGTGTTGATGTTAAAATTGTGTATACGGGATTGCGGCCTGGCGAAAAAATGCACGAAGAATTATTTTACCAGAATGAAGAAATGGTTTATACGCAGCATAAAAAAGTTTTTCGTGCTATTTCGAATGGCGTTGCCCATGATTTTAATTCGCACTTGCATACACTAGAAAAAGCTTTAACTAAAGATGACAGTGCTGAGTTAGATCATTTGTTAAAACAACTGGTTCCGGAATTTCATCCTGTAACACATCTGGATTAAAATGATCTACATACTTTTGTCTACTTATTGTGGTTCGCGGTTTCTTGGCGAATTTATGGATAGTTTATTTGCACAAGATTGCGATAGTTTCAAACTAATTGTTCGAGATGATGGTTCAACTGATACAACTATATCAATTTTAGAGCAGTACCAAAAAAATATAAAATGCGTATTCATGTGATTTATGGAGAGCATGTTGGAGTAATCAAAAGTTATTTTGAGCTTTTGCAACATATTCCAGATGATGCAACTTTTGTAGGGCTTGCTGATCAAGATGATGTCTGGTTTCCATTTAAAATTTCTCATGCGGTTGCCATGTTATCGCAATATCCAACTGATTTGCCTATTTTATACAGATCCGCTCTACAAATAACTGATGAGAAATTAAAAGTTATTCGTCTTTCGCGAGTTCCTAAAAAGGAGTTGTCTTATCGGAATATTGTTTTAGAAAATTCAATACCTGGATGTACTATGTTTTTGAATGGTGAGTCTATACAAATAATTCGAGAGAATATTGTGTATTCTCCTGAAATATTAATGCATGACTGGTGGGTGGCTCTATTTATTACTATGATTGGTAAAGTTATATTTGATGATCAACCAACTCTTTTTTATAGGCGGCACCCATCCGCTGTTACTGTTGTTCCTCTTGCAACGAGTGGACTAAAACTTTTTTTATTTCGAGTATGGCACTATTTTGTTAAACGAGAAAAGAATTGTATTTCTAAGCAAGTTACTGAATTTATGCGGTTACACTCTGCTATTATTCCTGAGAGACATAGGTGCGAGGTCAATTATTTTTTGTATGTTTAAATGAAAAAACATAGTACATCC
>JAMCWR010000050.1 GCA_023480665.1 Gammaproteobacteria bacterium | reverse complement strand
GTTAATCTGTTCTAATTTACCTCTACTACTTATAAAGCCATGTGCACCAGCTATAGTATTTGTGAACATACTTAATACTGGGATATTGCCACCAATAGCTTTCATAAGAGAAACTACATAATCATCCGTATTCATCTTTGAATTAGCAAGGCTTGCAGGGCCTACCTTTGCATGAGTTACTTTACAAGCTGACACACAATCTGTTAATAAAATAAGAACAGTGTAATAATAATCACTTAATGCATCATCGCTTTTAATTATTTTTAGCTCAAGTTCCTTACTATTTAATTCTGTTTGTCTAGTAATAACTTGGCGTAATTCAGTGGCACGATCTTGTAGCAATTTTAAAGTAGTACCTGTTACTCTTGCCATATTATGTGACAAATCATCTAATTCTTGTTGTTTTTCTGTTAAGGTCTTTGTATCAAGCAAAGGTTCATGCTTGGCTTCTCCTAAGCGTTCAATAATACTTTTTTGTCTACTGACTTCATCTACTAGACTTTTAACAACTGCAGGGTCAACTATAGCTTTGACATCACTTTCAGTTTTGACTTCAGGATGCTTTTGATCAGCCTTTTCTTCTTTCTTTTTAGCTTCTTTTTCCTGACGTTCTTTTAGTTCTCGTGCTATTTTTTCATTTTCTGCTTTTTCGCGTTTAGATTTTTCTTCTGCAGAAGAAACACTTGCTGAGGGTTTTGAGATTAAAGGGGAAGGGCTTACACTTGCGGCCGAAGGATTGCTAGATGCTTGTTTTTGCCATTCTTCTAAGAATGTAACTGTTGCTGCATGATGATTTTCTCTAGCTATATCAATTGCTGATTGGCCACGAGTATTTCTATCAAGTATATTTGCGCCGTGGTTTAGAAGCCACCTTACGGTTTCTGTATGACCAAAATAAACCGCACATAAAAAAGCCGCATAGCCACCATTATTTCTATCAGCAATATTTGCACCGTGGTTTAATAGCCATACTAGAGTTTCTGTATGACCATTTCGTGCTGCATATAAAAGAGCTGTCCAGCCATTAGCACTTCTTTCGTGTATATTTGCTCCAGATCTAAGTAGCTGTTCCAGGGTATTGATTTGGCCATTTCGTGCTGCCAATAATAAAGGAGTTACTCCTAAGATTTTTTGAGGAAGACTAATAAGTTTAGGTGCGTTAGTTGTTAGCCACTGTACAGTTTTTAATTTCCCTCGAGCTGCAGCATAATGTAACAGACTATACCCAGTAGATCCTATGCTTCCTAAATCCACTTTTGCTTCTTTCATCTCAGCAAGTTTTTTATCATCATCTTCTAAGACAGTTCCGCACTTTTCATCTAAAGGCACTCTTTTTAATAATAGATCTACTATTCCAGGGTCATATGTATCTTGAAAAAGTAATGCAGTTTGTAATAAGCCATTACCAAATCGATCTTGAAAGGTTAAATTTGCTAAAGGCAGTAAAAAACTAGTTGCTTCAAGATTGCTTTTTCGTATTACTCGAAGAAGTGGATTTATTTTGTCCGGATTACCTTCTGTAGTATCCACATCTGCTCCTTGAGCTAGCCAATATTTAATTGCAGAAAGATTGCCTCTTTCAGCCGCTTCCAATAGATTTTTATTGAGAACTGCTTGGTTCAGGTTCAGCTTTTGTTCACGCTTAGCTTCTTTTTTTTCTTCTTTTACATCTGTTGTTGACATAAAAACTCCTCTTTTTTAATTGGGGTTTAGGCGCATTTGAATGGATGAAATTTATTTTACTGCAATAAATAATTTTAAGCTATTATCAAATTTGGCTTTTTCTAGTTGGTATACATGTTTCTAATATAAAATATGCTAGAATATCTCAAAATTAATTTTTCACATAATCTAGATTAGAGCAAAAAGCATGGACATAAAGTACAATCAAGATAATGATCAACATCAAGATCAAAATAAATTTCAAAATCAGAATGCAAGCCAAAATAAAAAAATCTATAAAGTTTCGCAGATAAATGCAGCAGCTCGGCTAATCTTAGAGGCAAATTTTGCCACCGTTTGGATTGAAGGCGAGATTTCAAATTTATCGCAGCCGCATTCTGGGCATATTTATTTTTCGCTCAAAGATGAAATGGCGCAGGTGCGTTGTGCAATGTTTCGGCAATATAATGGAGCGCTAAATTTTGCCCCAAAAAATGGGATGCAAGTTGTGGTGCGCGCAAAAATTAGTTTATATGAACCGCGTGGTGATTTTCAATTAATCGTTGAACACATGGAACCGCAAGGCGCGGGGATTTTGCATGAAAAATTTTTGCAGTTAAAAGCAAAACTTTTAAAAGAAGGCTTATTTGACACGAAGTACAAAAAACCACTACCAACTTTACCAAATTGTATTGGAATTATTACATCGCCAACTGGCGCTGCAATTCGTGATATCATTAGCGTTTCAAAACGACGTTTTTCTGCTATTCCATTAATTATTTATCCAACCCAAGTACAAGGGCAAGAAGCAGCCAAGCAAATTGTTGCAGCACTTGAAATTGCAAACTCAAGACAAGAATGCGATCTGTTAATTTTAGCGCGTGGTGGTGGGTCAATCGAAGATTTATGGCCTTTTAATGAAGAGATTGTGGCGCGAGCGATTTTTGCCAGTAAAATTCCAACAATTAGCGCCGTGGGTCACGAAATTGATTTTACCATCGCTGATTTTGTCGCAGATAGGCGGGCGCCAACACCTTCGGCTGCAGCAGAATTAGCAGTTCCTGATCAAGCAGAGTGGTTAGCTGGAATTACCCAACTTGGGAAGCGCCTTGTTGGTTTTATGCAACATAAATTACAAGAATGTATTTGGTTATTTAAAACAGCACAAAGTCGCTTGCATCATCCGCGGCATTATTTAGAGCAACAGGCACAAAGAATTGATGATTTAGAAAGACGCTTGCAATTTGCGGTTACAAAAAAGTTAAATTCATATCAGGATAATTTGGGCAATTTGGCGCTTGCGCTCGACCTGGTGAGCCCGCTTGCTACATTAAAACGCGGATTTGCTATTGTGACAAAAGGCGAACACGTTTTATCAAAAATTTCTGCAAGCAAAGTAGCTGATAAAATTTCAGTGCGATTAGTGGATGGTATTTTAGATTGTAGGGTTGAGGAAATCAAAAATACATGATAAAAAATATATCAGCAAAATATATAGGTAAAATATATAGGTAAAAATACATGGATAAAATTCATGATAAAAAACATGCTTTAAAACAACCGCCAGTAGTAAAGCTGGCATATTTTACTGCGATGTGTGAACGCTTTGGTTATTATGTGCTCGCCTTTTTAATTGTTTTATATGCAAAAAGTGCGCTAGGGTTTTCAGATTTAGCTGCATTCACGCTCTATGGGGTTTTTACTGCGCTTGCTTATTTAGTAAATCCAATTGGAGGTTATTTAGCAGATAATGTTTTAGGGATTCGGCGGTGTTTACTTCTCGGTATGTTTTTGGAAGGAGTCGGCCTTATGCTTCTTGCTTGCCCAAAAAAGAGCATATTCGCGTTGGGGCTTGGCCTTGTAATCATTGGCGTTGGTATATTTAAAACTGCACCAACGCACCTCATGGGCCGCAGTTACCACGAAAATGATCCACGCATTGATGGTGGTTTTACTTATTATTACATGTGGTTATGTGTTGGTGGCTTAATGGCTTCAATATTTATTAGTTTTGTGCAGCAAATTTTAGGTTGGAGTATTTCATTTTTAGTTGGTGGTATTGGCGTTTTTATTGGGTTTATTTTTTACTATATATTTCGCAAAAGAGCAGTTGAATTTGATTCTGAAGCTGGGCGGCGCCCGCTAAAATACTCAATCAAATTTCTGACATTATTTGGTTTGATTATTGGTGTGTTAGCTAGTGCATTTTTAGTTTTGCATACACACCTTGCTAATTTCTTTTTTGTAATAGCAGCTTTGACATTATTTATCTATTTTGCGTATGAAATTATTCAAAGCCCGCATGCAGAAAGATTAAGAATTATTGCCTGTTTGTCTTTAATTATAATTGCATTTGTGTTTTTTGTTATGTACCACCAATTATTTACTTCGATCGTATTATTTATTAATCGTTGTGTTTATAGGCAATTTTTAGGTTTTGAAATTCCGACCGTGATGTTTTTCTCGTTCAACCCGATTTTGGCAATTATCTTGGGGCCAGTGTTAGTTGCTATTTATAATTATTTTGCGAAAAAAGGTTATGATTTTCATATCACGCTCAAATTTTCCTTAGGATTATTGTTTGCCTCATTAACATTTTTTGCCCTAAGTTTATGTGGTTTATTTGCAAATATTGTGGGCCAGGTTTCAATTTGGTGGACAGTGCTAGTATTTTTTCTAATCACCTTAGGCGAAATGTTGATTAGCGCGCTCGGGGTGGCGATGGTGACACAAATTGCCCCAAAAAGAATGTATGGGGTAATGATGGGCACTTGGTTTTTGGTGAGTTTGTCATTATCTGCGGCAATGTCAGGATTGCTTGCTGGGTTTGCGAGTATCCCAGATACAATTCAAGATTCATCAATCATTTTAGGCTTGTATAAAATTGCATTTTTAAAATTTGGAATCGTTAGCTTGATCTTTACTGCAATTTCGTTTATTGTATCCCCATATTTAAAACGCATCGCTAGAATTGTTAAAGTTGATTAAACGATTTCTCCCAACTCCTTATATGTAATGGAACCAGGGAACCAAGGATGGTTTTTATCTCATCACTTCTTTCTCTGTTTTTTTCTTCCATCAACATCAATATCAATATAAATATAAATATGCAGCAAATTTATTGCCTGTGATATTTTCCTGTTAAACTAGCTTCAGCAATAACATGACCATGCATAGCGTTTTCTATAGTATTTCGCGTTGCTTTTTTCAGTGTTTCAAGCTTTATATCTAAAGCAAAAATTTGCAGAAAATACCGATGTGTGCCAGAAGGTGGGCAGGGGCCTTTGTAGTTTGCTTCGTTCCAACTGTTCAATCCAAATATTGCACCAGCTGGCAAGGTGCTAATATTTTCCGGAAGAGAATTTATATTTGCTGGAATGTTATAAATCATCCAATGCACCCAATTGCCGCTTGGTGAATCTGGGTCATCGAGAATTAATACAAAAGATTTTGTATTTTTTGGTGGGTTTTTCCACTGCACTGGTGGCGAAATATTTTGGCCATCACAGCAATATTTAGTCGGAATGAATTCAGTGCCATCAAATGCTGGGCTAATTAGTTCCATTGCATAAGCTCCTATTGAAAAAATAGCTACAAAAGTGAATAAAATAATTTTAGCTAATTGCATATCGGTTTTGTGACCCCTATGTAATTATACCCCAAAATCTGGGTGTTTTTCTCTATAATTTTTTTGTTTCTATTTATAAAAGATGTTGGGTTCGCGCAAAAAGCGCGCTTAACCCAACCTACAAAAACTTTTGATTTTTTAGGTGGTAGTGGTAGGTTGGGTCAAGCACGAGCGAAAGCGAGTGCGGACCCAACGTTTTTTAAAAGAGTTGGGTTCGCGCAAAAACTGCAGAATTTAGGATTATTTTTCAAGCGGATAATTTGCCAGTAGTGAATAAATCGAACCCGCTTTGGTTAATTCGCTCTTGTATAATTTAATTTCAGAAACTGCAAAATCAAAACGACCAAGAGGCGTGCCGTCAAAATGCATTTTCCCCATGTAATTAATTCTGCCAACAGTTAGGTGCGGATTAAACGCTCGATCTTCTGGTGCAACTTCGCAATTCACCACCACTCGATCAATAATAATTGCAAGTTGCATTAATAATGCGATTGATTCAGGCTTTATCGCGAGCACATGGATTTTTTTTGCCGACGGAAACGGAATTAAATCTGTTAAATTTAATGGAAATGCTTTAATTGGCTTAAGTGCGGGCACAATTTCTTTTTTAACCATATCTAATTGCTCTGCAGAAACATTGCCTAAAAATCTTAGTGTAATATGCCAATTCTCGGGTTTTACCCACTTAACGTTTTTGTATATAGGATTATTATGAAACTGTTGTAGCTCTTTATCGATAGCTGCTTTAATCGCATCAGGAATATCGATGGCAAAAAATGCGCGAATTTTTTTTAAATGATCCTGGTTCATAATTGAATCATAATTTAAGTATAAACAATAAATCCTTTTAAATAATTAGTTTCAAGGATCGCTGGGTGAAGCGGGTGATCCGCGCTTTGATGCAATTCAGCGAACACTGTCGTAGGTCTTTTTTCAATCAACCCAGCTTGTCTTATAACATCTAGTAACATGTCGCGAGATAAATGCAACGAACAAGAGGTTGTCAACAAAATCCCGTTTGGTTTTAAAAGTTGTAACGCTAATTTATGTAGACGTAAATATGCGGCAGTGCCACTCGCAATATCTTTACGTTTTTTAATAAATGCTGGCGGATCAAGTACAATAACATCAAACGCATCAGTTTTAGTGATCAACTCAGTTAAACCATCAAATACATCACAATTTAAAGTTTTGATTTTTACTGCAACATTATTTAATGCAGCATTTTTTGCCATGAAATCACACGCAGTTTTTGAAGTCTCAATCGCTAGCACCTCTTTTGCGCCTGCTGCTGCGGCATTAATAGCAAAGCCCCCAATATAACTGCATACATCTAACACACGTTTATGTTGACAATATTGTTGCAATAATTTTCGATTTTGCCGCTGGTCGTAAAACCAACCAGTTTTTTGACCATGCCAAATTGGCACATTAAACTTTAAATCATTTTCAACTAAATTAATAACTTCAGCAGGTTCACCAAATGCTGGGTTCACGTATTTTGTTAAATTCTCGCTTTCGCGAATAGCGCTATCGTTTTTAAACAGGATGGCTTTTGGTGCTATTACTTCAACTAACGCTGCAGTAATTAATTCTTTAAAATTTTCCATGCCAGCAGTAGTAATTTGTACAATTAAAGTATCAGCAAAACGATCTACAATTAGCCCAGGCAAAAAATCACTTTCGCTAAAAACCAAACGATAATAAGGAAGAGCAAAAGAAGCTTCTCGGATCATTAAAGCGCGAGCAATTCTTTTGGCAAAAAAATGTTGATCGATAACAGCCTGCGAGTTTCGTGAGAGTAAGCGCACACAGAGTAAACTTTGCGGATTTATATAACCAACGCCGCGGGATTTGCCATTTGCGTTAAGAATATTTACAAGTTCGCCCGCACGAAAAGTAGTTAGCGCTGCATATTTGGTATCAATTTCATTACTAAATATCCAAAGATGACCAGCAGCCAAGCGGCGTTCTTCGTTTTTCTTTAATTTAATTGTGGTAATTTCGGGTTTATGTAAAAGCATTATTTCTCTTTTTTATTAAAAGGATTTTTCCCTTGCGAAAATTCAATGCGAATTGGTGTACCCCAAAGTTTAAATGCTTTGCGAAAATAATTTTCTAAGTAGCGTCGATAACTTTCTGGAACCTCAGCAACTTGAGTGCCATGAATTATAATTAACGGAGGATTATGCCCGCCGACATGCGCATAGCGCAGTTTAATGCGGCGCCCGTGTGCGATAGGCGGTTGCTGTGCCTCAATTGCATGCTGCAGTGCTCGAGTCACTTGCGGAGTTTTTAATTGTTTGGTTGCTGCAGTATAAGCTTTTTCAACCGCAGTAAATAAATTACCAACGCCAGTGCCATGCAACGCCGAAATAAAATAAATTTCTGCAAATTTAGCGAAAACGAGGCGCCGGTCAAGTTCGCTCTTAATTTTTTCACGTTGCGAGGGTGGTAATCCATCCCATTTATTTACCGCGATCACTAATGCTTTGCCGGCATCAATCGTAAAACCTAATAATTTTAAATCCTGATCAGTGATGTTTTCCTTCGCATCAATTAGAAGTACCACCACATTTGCTGCAGCAATTGCCTGCAATGCTTTAATCACTGAAAATTTTTCGATTTGGTCGCTAATGCGGCCACGGCGTCTGACTCCGGCAGTATCAATCAACACATAATCTTTGTTTTGCCGAGAAAAATTTATGAAAATACTATCGCGCGTAGTACCAGGTTGATCATAAACAATCACGCGTTCTTCGCCTAAAATCCGATTTACCAAAGTTGATTTGCCGACATTTGGTCGCCCAAGAAAAGCGATGTGTAGCGGATTTTTTTTGCTTTTGTCTAGAGTTGATACTGTGCTTGCTATGCTTTCTGTTTTTGGAATTTTTGCAAAAACATCCGCAAGTAATTTATGCACACCATCGCCATGACTAGCTGAAATTTGGTAAGGATCGCCAAGTCCGAGTTTATAAAAATCTTGGATATTATGCTTAGCTTCGCGGTGATCAACTTTATTTGCTACTAGATAAATCGGCTTATTTAATTTGCGCAGCGCATTGGCAATTGTTATGTCTTCTGGATGTAGGCCATGTTTTGCATCAAGCATGAATAAAATTATTTCTGATTCATTGATTGCAAGCTGTGCCTGTTTTTCCATTAACGCTTCAATACCGGTTTCGGGTTTGCCAATACCGCCAGTATCGATGATGATATAATTTTTTTCGCCAAATTTTCCCATACCATATTGGCGGTCGCGCGTTAACCCAGACATATCGCCAACAATCGCTTGGCGACTTTGCGTAAGTCGATTAAATAAGGTCGATTTCCCCACATTTGGTCGACCGACAATAGCAATAATTGGTAGCATAGTTTGATCTTTTTAATTTATAGGCTGTTTTTTTAAGTTTTTGTAAAAGTTTACATGGGAGCCAAAAGAAACCAAAGTAATTTCGTTACGTTTTTCGTTGTAAAGATATGCAAGTAAAATCAATTGATGCAACATATGAAATTTATAAACCTTTATTCCTGCCAAATCACCAATTTTTGCTTCACCAATATCAGGATTAGTTTTTATTTTTTGAATAGCTTCTTCTAATTTTGTAACTTGGTTGCGATGTAATTTTTTTGCTGCTCGCAGAAAAGTGTTTGTTACAAAAATTTTCATAACAGCCCTTTATACTCTTCAACGTTGTTATTTTTAACGTCTTCAAGACCAAGTAAAATTTCTGTAATAACGTTGTAGCATAAATCGGGGTTTTCCTCTGCAATGCGTCCAATCTTTGCCCAATGTTCTATTTGTTTTGGTATAGAACGATCTTGCACTGCTGAATGACAGCGGGCAGTATTAACTAAATTTTTATCAAGATTAACTGATATACCCATTGGCTTTTGCTCCTAATAAATAAAGCATGATTGTTGACTAAAAATATCTTTGATAACCATCATACAACATTTTATTGTAAAATAGAACAAATTACCATGATAGCGATCTTTAATAGCAAACCCATGAATGTAAGAAATAGACGGAGTAAAGTTAAGAAAAATACGCCGAAATTCGCACAATTTTGTTTAGACAGGTCCTAGCGCTTTTTAAATTTTTCGTTTAAAATCAACGTGATACCTAGAAAAACATGTAAAAAAATTTATGTTTAAAATCAAAGAGTTACAAAAGATGCATGTTTTTTCGTTATTAATCAATGTGTTAAAACTAACAGAATTGTTAGTCAAATTTTATTCAATTACCTCTGTAATATATCTTTCAACTTGAATTGAATCGGACCAATAATCCATAGGTAGGCCCGCTTTTTGTTTTAGATGTGCTAGGAATAATTTTGGATCAGGAATTGATTCCCAAACCGTCGGTAAAAATGTACCGCGAGCGCCAAGATCCGAAAGAATCAAGCCATCAACGCCTGGGCGAATTTGGCTGAGCAAATCTTCTTCCGAAGTAAAATAAATGGGCTCAGGTTTTGATAATACTGAAATATGTTTAGTTAAAACCGGGTACTCATCTTTGGTTAATGGCGAAAATCTTGGATCTTGGAAGGCAGCAGCGAAAGTGTTATGACAAACATCAACAATTAATGGTTGATAAGCAAGCAGCGAGCCAATACAACCGCGCAGCATGTGATTAATTTCAAGCGTGACAAAACTTGCGCCGGGTGCGCAAAGGTTCTCCGGAAAGTCAGCAAGATTAATTTCGAGTAGCTGCCTTGTTTCAAGGCCATGGCAAATTGTTTTATCTACTATGTCTAGTAAAATCTGTTTTTCTTTATTCGAAAATTGCGACATAAACTTTCCTCAATTTTTTTATCTAAAGTGAAATGCACCATAACCAACAACATGATCACGCGGACCTGCGGTGTCGCCGGAGTTACGTAAATCAATTAAAGATGCAGTCAAATGTTTTTGTTTTGCAACTTCAAGCAAGCCACAAATAGGAATAGAACCGCAAGCGCTATCTGGCATTACTGCTGCAAAATCTAATGCCAGGATTGCCGCAGCAGTTTGTTTATCAAGTGCTTTTGCCACATTATATGCTTGATAATGGCTTAAATCGGAGCTGATAACGATTAATGTTTCTTCATCGCCCCAAAGTTTTTCAATTACTTCTGCCACAAGTTTTGGTGTTATGTTGCCAACTAAAAGCGGCACTAAAGAAAAATTTTCTAAAGTTAATTGCAAAAAAGGTAGCTCAACTTCAATTGCATGTTCGCCCATAAATGCTTTTTCGTTGTGGATTAGCTGAGGTAATGCTGATACTTTTTTCAGCAGATCATGATTAATTGGAATGCGCCCAAGCGGAGTTTCATAATATTCAGCTTTGGTCATCGCAATTCCAGAAACGTAAGAGAGATGGGCTGGCGCAAGCACCACTACATTTTTTAGGGTATTTTTTGCTCTGGTTAGGCAAGCAAAAGCAGAAGCTGCTATTGGCCCAGAATAAATATAACCTGCGTGCGGTGCAATTAATGCTTTTGGAATTGGTAATTCTTTGTGAGGTGCGGCGTCTTCTAACATTGCAAAAACAGTTTCGCGCAAAGTTTCTACTTTAGCTGGATAAAACGTTCCTGCCACATTTGGCATAATTACTTTCATAGAAAATTCTCCATAAATCCAGTATAATAAAATATATCACATATCAATTCATCAATTTAGGGTTAGGGATGGGCCTGCTTATGCAAAACCAAAATGCTGCAAAAAATTTTCCCACTAAATATTGGCATATTTTACCAAATGGGCGAGTGCAATGCGATCTTTGTCCGCAGCATTGTAAGTTAAACCCGGGGCAACGTGGTTTATGCTTTGTCAGGATGTGTGAAAATAATCAAATTGTGCTAACGACTTATGGCAGGTCAAGTGGCTTTGCTGTTGATCCGATCGAGAAAAAACCTTTTTATCATTTTTTGCCAGGTACGCGAGCATTTTCTTTTGGCACTGCAGGTTGCAATCTTGCTTGTAAGTTTTGTCAAAATTATGACATGAGTAAGTCTCGAGAAATGGATATTTTGGCTGAGTATGCAACCCCAGTAATGATTGCAAAAAGAGCTCAAGAATTAGGCTGTGAAAGTGTAGCGTTTACCTACAATGAACCAACTATTTTTATGGAATATGCGATTGATACTGCAATCGAATGCCATAAACTTGGGATTAGAACAGTGGTAAAAACTAATGGCTATATTTGCGATGAACCACGCACAGAGTTTTATCAATATATCGATGCAGCAAGTGTTGATCTAAAAGCATATACCGAAAATTTTTATCGCAGTATCGCAAGTGCTCACTTGCAGCCAGTATTAGATACCTTAATTTATTTAAAGCATAAAACTAATGTTTGGCTGGAAGTAGTTACTTTAATAATTCCTGGGGAAAATGATACAGCAGAAGAAATTGGTGCATTAACCAAATGGATTGTGACAAATTTAGGTATCGATGTGCCAGTGCATTTCACTGCATTTCATCCGGCGTGGAAAATGTTAGATAAACCAGTTACTCCGCTTGAGACATTAATTCGTGCTCGAGATATTGCGTTGAAAAATGGTATACGCTATGCATATACTGGTAACGTTGATTACATGGAAGGTAATAAAACTTTTTGCCATAATTGCCATAACTGTGTTGTCGAGCGCACAGGTTATGTGATTAGCGATTACCAATTAGATGAGGCTGGGAGTTGTAGGTTTTGTGGTACTAGCTGTGCTGGAATTTATCCAAAACGAGTTTAAAGTTGTTTCAAGATAGTGCGTTGTTTTGCGAATAATTGTTCTAAACCAACTCGAGCAATATCAAGCAAATTATTTAACTCAACTTGAGTAAAAGTACCTTGTTCTGCAGTACCTTGGACTTCAATAAATTTTCCGTCCTCAGTCATCACTACATTCATATCGGTTTCTGCATTACTATCTTCAGAATAATCAAGATCAAGCATTGGTTTGTTTTTATGTATGCCTACGGAAATAGCCGCAACTAAATATTTAAAAGGATTTTGATTAAGCTTTTTTTCACGGCGTAAATAATTTAAGGCGTCAAATAAAGCAATGCAGCCGCCAGTAATTGCGGCAGTGCGCGTGCCGCCATCGGCTTGAATCACATCGCAATCGATTGTAATAGTGTTTTCGCCGAGCGCTTTTAAATCAACTGCAGCGCGAAGCGACCGACCAATCAAACGTTGAATTTCTTGAGTACGCCCGACTTGTTTACCGCGCGCCGCTTCGCGATCAGTGCGTGTATGCGTAGCGCGTGGCAACATGCCATATTCTGCAGTTAGCCAACCTTGGCCGCTATCCTTCAAAAATCGCGGCACACCACTAACCACGCTTGCAGTACAAACAACTTTTGTATCACCAAATTCGACTAACACTGACCCTTCAGCGTGTTTGGTAAAATTACGAGTAAAATTAATTGGGCGTAATTCATTTGCAGCTCGGTTGTGATTGCGCATATATTTTCTCCTTATTTTTATTGTAATCGATAAATAATCTAAAAGCTAATTTGAATCTACTTAAATTATGACATACAATGCCAATGCTCAAAAAATTCAAAAGGAAATTTATGATCCAAAGCATGACTGCATATGCAAGACAATCTGATCAAGGCGCATGGGGTATGGCAACATGGGAAATTCGCTCGGTTAATCATCGTTACCTCGATTGTAGTATTAAAATCCCTGAAGCTTTGCGCCAAATTGAAACTACAATTCGTCAAACATTGCAACAAAAAATCCATCGGGGTCGTGTCGAATGCAATCTAAAATATCAGCCTGGAGAGAAATGCGGATTAAATTTAACATTAAATCAGCCACTACTAAAAAAGCTTTTATCTGTTGTTGCTGAGATTAAACAGGTAGTGCCTGATTCTAACAATATTGATCTGATGAAAATTTTGTCTTGGCCACAAGTTGTACAATTTGTAGAAGAAGATACTGAATTTACTTTGCAGGCAATTCAAAGTTTATTCTTAAAAACACTGGCTGATTTAGAAGCAACGCGAATTCGTGAAGGTGCAGAATTAAAAAATTTTTTAATGGATAAATTATCTATAGTTTTGCAATTAACAAAAAAAGCCGAGCAAAGAGCGCCGCAAATTTTAGTAAATCAAAAAACTAAATTGTTGTCGCGTTTAGCTGAAATTAAAGGCGAATTAGATAATACGCGCCTTGAGCAAGAGATGGTATTTTTTGCGCAAAGAATCGATATTACAGAAGAGCTTGATCGCTTAACTACGCACGCCAAAGAGATGCAACGAATACTTACAAACGGAGGCAATGTAGGAAAACGTCTAGATTTTTTGCTGCAAGAATTAAATCGCGAAGCAAATACCATGGCAGCAAAATCAGTTGATAATGAGATCACTGGTATTGCCGTAGAATTAAAAGTTTATCTCGAACAGATGCGCGAGCAAGTGCAGAATATTGTATAATACGCATGATTTATGCTTATACTGCAACGGTTATGCTGTGTTTATAACTCCGTGCTTACACCGTCTTCGGTAATAATAATTTGCATTGGTACATCCCAAGCGCATTGTTCAAACTCAATTTTTTGAAATTCATAAGCAACACCGATTAAACATGGCTGAGTTTTTTCCGGGTTTTTTTGTATAAGCTTAAAAGCAAAAGTTTTATCATAGCAGCCAGCACCCCTGCCAATGCGATAACATTTTTGATTAAAACCAACTAGTGGCACAAAAACTAAATCTAGATTTTTTGGTAAAATTATTTTTTTTGGATCAAGCTTTGGCTCTAGAATTCCCGTATTTTTATCAGCTATCAATTGATCTTTGAAATTAAATTTATTAAACAATAGATGCCATTTTTGTTTTGGATCAAGCAGGGGTAGGTAACAGTGTTTTTTTTGTTGCAAAGCAAGCTCAATTAATGCACCAAGGTCAACTTCACCTTCATCCGCTAAATAAAAAGCGATATTTTTACTGACCTTGAAGATATTAAGTTGGCAAATTTTAGTAATGATTTTTTCCGCAGACATTTTTTTAAATTTATTATCCAACGCTTTTCTTTGCGTGCGTAATTGTGAGCGAAAATTGTGCATGTAATTAGACTCTAAATTAAAAACTCCACGATACCGCTACAGGTGTGCGTTCTGAACTCATCAGTTCAGAGCGGGTTTCTTCTTGAGTGTTTTAGGCTTTCTACTCGAGGCAGACTTGCACAACGCACTCACACTTAAAACCCTTTACGCAAAGTTATCAGTTCAAGAACGATTCCTATTGGCGAATATCGTAGAGGTGTGAATATTATAGCATAGATATAACGTTAGGCAGCAAGAGATTGGCGCTTTGGATGAACAACTAATTGGATTTTTTGCTGTAAGCGATATAAACGATTAGTAATATTTTTTTGATATGAGCTGTTTAATTGCTTTTGTGCTAAATAATCGTGAGTAACATTCAGCGCTGCAACTACAGCAAGCTGGTCAATACCAACACTTTTACCAATGTTTTTCATATCGCGAATTTTATTATTTAGATAATACGCAGCTTCTTGCAGTTCGGCGATCCGATTTTTTGGGCACCTTACCTTATACTCGCGATCCATTATGTTAATAGTAACATTAGTTATTTCTGTTGCTGACATAACAATTCATCCTTTAATTGAATAATGAGTTTACGTAAAATATCTGCCGCCTTTTTTTTCCTATCGATTAATAAAAGACGCTCTTTACTAAGAGCATTCAATCTTTTTTCGAGAGCGGTATTTTCGAGAGCCAATTTTTGATATGATTTAACAAAATTGTCTATTTGTAACTCTAAGTTTGAAATTTCAGTTTCTGACATAAGGGTATACAAAGAAAAGTTCATATTTAATACAATGATAATACTATATTGTGTTATGAGCCGATGGTCAACAGCTCATAACAAAAAAAACTAACTAACCAAGGTACTGACATGAATAATAATGAATTTAATTTGCGTAGAAAACGTTTATTGGCACAAATTGGTGAGAATTGCATTGTACTAGTTTCTGCTGCAGCAGAGCATGTACGAAATTATGAAAATTTATACCCTTATCGCCAAGATAGTGATTTTTATTATTTAACTGGATTTGATGAGCCGGATTCTGTTGCGGTTTTGATTCCTGGTAGGCCAGAAGGAGAGTTTATCCTGTTTTCTCGCGAACGTTCTTGTGATGCAATGATTTGGTTTGGTAAAAATGTTGGGCAGGAAGTTGCTTTATCTGAGTATGGTGCTAATCAGGCTTTTCCAATTTCACTATTTGATTCCATGTTACCAGATTTATTAGCTAACAAAGAAAAAGTCTATTATAAATTTGGGCTTAGCCAAGCTTTCGACCAAAAAATAATTACAGCAGTAAACGCTAATAAAACAAAAGCAGGCGCTGGAATTAATCCACCACGCATTTTTATTGATCTTAGCGATATTGTGCATGAGATGCGTCTTAAAAAAAGCCCCTCTGAAATTACATATTTAAAAAATTCAATTCAAATTTCTACACATGCTTTTAAACGGGCTATGCAAAATTGTCATTCAGGCATGTATGAGTATGAACTTGAAGCTGAGCTTAGATATGAGTTTACGCGGCGTGGTTCTAAGTATGAAGCATTTGAGTCAATCGTTGGTGGTGGTAAAAATGCTTGTATATTGCATTACACTAAAAATAATGAAAAATTAGTTGGCGGTGAATTAGTATTAATAGATGCTGGGGTTGAAGTTGGATATTATAGCTCTGATATTACTCGTACTTTTCCAATAAATGGCCGCTTTTCGCCTGAGCAGCAGTCAGTCTATGAGGCAGTTTTAGATACTCAGCTTGCTGTAATTGCAATGATAAAACCCGGAGTTAAGTGGGGTGCTTTGCAAGAATTAGCTGAGCTTAAAATTACCGAAAACCTAGTGAAGCTAGGAATATTGCAGGGAGATGTAGAAGAATTATATGCAAAAAAAGCTTGCAAGAAATTCTTTATGCATCGAATAGGTCATTGGCTTGGGATAGATTGCCATGACCAAGGCAAATATCGAAAAGATGATGATTGGCGAGAACTTGAGCCAGGGTTTGTTTTTACTGTTGAACCAGGAATTTATATCATTCAAAATACTGAAGGTGTTGAACAAAAATGGTGGAATATTGGCATTCGTATCGAAGATGATGTTTTGGTTACTGAAAATGGCTGTGAGGTTTTGTCAAAAGATCTACCAAAAACCATTCACGGCATAGAATCTTTAATGAAAGGTAAGTAAATTTTTTTGTGATAACCTGTTGAGGTAGAAATATTTTTTAGATTGCCACTTTTAAAATTAGCCAATAAGTATTATTTATTATTTTTTATTATTATTTTTGTTTTATTTTTTTTCTATATCTAATTTAACTCTAGTAAA
>JAMCWR010000025.1 GCA_023480665.1 Gammaproteobacteria bacterium | reverse complement strand
GAGCTTATAAGCAAAGTAGTTGCAGCGTATCTTTAGCAATAATTGTTTCTTCGTCTGTTGGAATTACCCAAACTGGAATTTTACTTGAATCGGAGCTAATTTTTGTTGCAGCTGTAATTTTTGCCGAATTTTTTTGCGGATCAATTTCTGCGCCAAGCCAGCCCAAACGTTCACCAACCATTTGTCGAATTGGTGCAGCATTTTCACCAATACCACCTGTAAAAATAAAACCATCGCAGCCTTGTAGTTCTGCCGCAAGCATACCAGCATAATTCGAAATATTGTGCACAAATATATCGATAGCAAATTTTGCTTCAGGTTTATTGCTAGCTAATAAATCTCGCATGTCAGGGCTTAATTCAGAAATGCCGAGTAAACCTGATTTTTTGTAAAAAATTTCTCGTAGTTCACTTACACTATATTCATAATGTTCTAGCATGTAGAGAATTGCGCCTGGGTCTAAATTATCACAGCGCGTTGCCATGGGTAAACCACCAACACCAGTCATACCAATTGATGTGGCTACGCTTTTTTTGTGGTGAATTGCGCACATGGTGGCGCCATTACCTAAATGTGCAACAACAAATTTTTTATTTGCCTCTTCTTCTGACATGCAAACTGGCAGTTGAGATGCAATAAAGGCATAAGAAAGCCCATGAAACCCATAGCGCTTGATACCTTCATTGCGATATTTTTTTTGAATTGCGTAAGTTTGTGAAATTGGATTACAAGTAACGTGGAATCCAGTATCAAAACAGGCGATCTGCTGAGTATGCGGTAACACCTGTTGTAAGATTTTTACACCTTTGATATTAAAAGGCTGGTGTAATGGCATAATTGGAATTAGCGTAGCTAGTTCAGTTAATATTTTCTCATTGAGAATGATTGAAGCAGCATAATTTTGCCCGCCATGTACTATGCGATGGCCCACCGCCACAATATCGCAATTATGCATACTGATCCAAGAGAGGATGTGTTCGATTGCTTGTTGGTAATAACTTTCATGCGAACCTTCCAAGGTGAAGTGCGTCGAAGACTTTTCACCGGTTCTGCATATTTCAGTATTAAGAGTTGGTGCAATTAAAATTTTATCGAATACACCTTTAAATTCTTTTTTTAATTTAGAATCAGCAAAAGAAAAAACCGCAAATTTAATTGTAGATGACCCAGAATTGATTACTAAGATAGCGCGCATAAGTTTAATTTTATAATTATTGATTGTTTGCCAGCCAGTTTGCATATATTTTTGCGAGAGCGCAAGAAATATGATGCTCAACCGGAGGGGATGAACGACGCATTAAAACTACAGGTACTTTCGTGCCAACCACGATTCCTGAGCTTTGGGCATTTGCAAAGTAATCTAAAATTTTGATACCAATGTTGGCAGCGTTTATATCTGGTGCAATAAAGATATCAGGAAGCTCAGGTAGAATTCGATTAAAACGTTTATCTTGCATGGCTGCTTTTGAGACAGCTAAGTCAATTGAAATTGGGCCATCAAGAATCCCTCCTTTGATTTGGCCTCTTTCTGCCATTTTGCAGAGCATCGCAGAATTCATGCTATCTTGCGAGCTAGCCATCACATTTTCGACAAATGAGAGTAAGGCAACATTTGGGTGGAGTATGCCAAGTGCATGCGCAAAGTCAATTGCATTTTGGACAATGTCTTTTTTTGTTAATAGATCTGGTGCAATATTTATCGCGGCATCAGAAAAAATCATTAATTTTTCATAAGTTGGAACATCAAGAACAGTGGTATGGCTGATTCTGCGATTTGTTCTTAAACCGCCTTCGCGGGAAACAACCTCATGCATTAATAGATCGGTATGAATGTCACCTTTCATTAAGGCATTAAGTTTGCCGGCGGCGGCGTCTGCGACTACTTTTTTTGCCGCATCGGCTTTGGTTTTTATATCGATAAAATCAATTTTAGAGACGTCGATATTTAGATTTTTGGCAACTTTTCGAATTTCGGTTACAGGCCCGTAAATAATTGGCCTAATCAATTTTTCGGCAAAGGCCTTTGCTACCGCGCCTAGTGATTCAGATGTGGTTGGGGTAACAATACCAACGACAAAGTCTTGCTTGATATTTTGGGCTTTATCAATAATTGTTTGATTTCTTTTGGTGATTACGGAAAAATGATCTTCATTCATAACTAACCTCGTAATTTTATTCTGATCTATAGTATAATTATGTGAGAAATGAATGCAACAAACAAATCAATTAATTTATCGGAGTGATTATGGCTTTAAAAGCGGATTGTTGGATTAGACGTATGGCGTTAGAACATAAGCTTATTGACCCATTTTGTGATCATCAAGAACGAGTGAATAATGGAAAAAAAATAATTTCCTATGGTTTATCTAGCTATGGTTATGATGTTAGGTGCGCTAATGAATTTAAAATTTTTACTAATATTAATTCGGCCTTTGTTGACCCAAAGAATTTTGATCCAGCAAGTTTTGTTGATGTAAAAAATGATGTCTGCATTATCCCGCCAAATTCTTTTGTGCTCGCGCGAACGATTGAGCATTTTCGTATTCCGAGAAATATTTTGACGATTTGTTTGGGGAAATCTACCTACGCAAGATGTGGAATTATTGTAAACGTTACGCCGCTTGAGCCGGAATGGGAAGGGCATGTTACTTTAGAATTCTCAAATACCACAAATTTGCCAGCAAAGATTTATGCCAATGAGGGTGTAGCGCAAGTGATTTTTTTGGAGGCCGATGAAGTTTGTGAAGTTTCTTACAAAGATCGCGGTGGAAAATATCAAGGCCAAACTGGCGTGACTTTGCCGAAAGCCTAAAAATACAGGTAAATTATGAAAATTATAAATCAGTCTTGGGAATGGCTACAAAAGCCTGAAAATCCGTTGGCAATGATTGAGAAATCGGGGCGTACCTGTTATAAGTCTGAAAATCGAATTACCCAGGATTCAGCAAAAAAATTTGTGGCAATGCTGGTTAATTTAAAGCATGAGGCGATGCTTGAGCATGCAGCAGCTTCTGTACGGTTTGTTACTAATCGCGGCGTAACGCATGAGCTAGTGCGGCATAGGCTTGCAAGTTTTGCTCATGAAAGTACGCGTTATGTTAAGTATTTAGGTGAAATGGAGTTTATTAAACCCGTCTGGTGGGATGATCCAAATTACCCGGAACAAAATAAAGAGATTTGGCGTAAGGCCATGCTTTTTGCCGAAGACTCATACCATGCAGCATTGAAGGCGGGAGATAAGCCTGAACAAGCGCGCGAAATTTTACCGCATTCAATTAAAACCGAAATTGTAGTTACGGCAAATTTGCGTGAATGGCTAGCTCGCAAGATAGCATGA
>JAMCWR010000014.1 GCA_023480665.1 Gammaproteobacteria bacterium | reverse complement strand
AATAATTGGGCAACAGCTGTGATGATTTTTACATACGATAACAACCGAGTTGCAAACTTACCATTAGTGACCAATTCGCGGGTACAGATTAGCCGCGGTTTTGTGACTTTGGGTGATTTGAATAAATTCCCAATGTATTTAACCGTTGGTCAGATGTATGTTCCATTTGGTAACTATGGAAGCTACATGGTTAATAATCCGCCAACATACTATTTAGCCAAAACAAAAGAGCGCGCAGCTTTGTTGGGGTTTGCTAAATATGGTATTTATGCATCAGTATATGGTTACAAAGGCGAAGTAACTACTTTCAAAACCCAAGATGCTTCAAGATATCTTGGAGTAAATGTTGGTTATAAATTTAGCAAAGATAAATTCTCTGCAGATGTAGCATTTGGTTATATTGGCGATATTGCTGAATCAGCCGGTATGCAAAGTGTATTTACCAATGCTGCTTATGGCGTTAACGATGCATTGCAACATACCGTTGGTGGTGCAAGTGCACGGGTAAAGTTGGGTCTTGATAGGTTTACTCTTATTGGTGAATATGAAAGCGCAGTTCGCTCCTTTGCCGCACAAGACATGACTTTCAATCATAAAGGCGCTGTACCTAAAGCCCTTGAAACTGAGCTTGTTTATTCCTTCCCAATACTTGGGAAACCAAACAACATTGGTATCGGATATGGCAGGTCTTGGGAATCATTGGCTTTAAGTATTCCAGAGCAGGATTATTTTGCAGTGTTTAGTACTTCAATATTCCGTTCCACAATTGAAAGTATTGAATTCCGTCATGATATTAATTATAAGTCTACTGATACATCTTCTGTTGGTAAGTGTGTTATTCCTTCGACACCACGCAGAGATCGTAACGTAGTAACTTTGCAAATTGGTATTTATTTCTAATCAATTCTTTGCCAAACAATCAAGGGCGAGCCTAAAAAACTCGCCCTTTTTGTTTTTGCGTGCTCGGTGCCTATTTTTTTATTATTGTAAAACAATTACAAAGCCCACGCATCCTGAAGGAGAGGCATATTAAAATAGCGGGTTTTCGCAGATTTTATTAATCGGGCAGGTGAGACAAAGTGGGTTTTTAGCTTTACAAATATAGCGACCATGCAGAAGCAATAAATGCCCGGCAATTAGTTTAAATTTTTGTGGTACGGTTTTTTCTAAGCTAGTTTCAACCTCAAGTGGTGTTTTGCCGTACGCAATCCCAGTACGATTACACACGCGAAACACATGCGTATCAACCGCGATGGTTGGTTGTTTAAAAGCCACATTTAAAATTACATTTGCGGTTTTTCTACCAACACCAGGGAGTTTTTCTAGCTCTTCACGTTTTTGTGGGATAGTAGAATTAAATTGTTCGATTAAGATTTTACAGGTTTTTAAAATATTATTTGCCTTCGCATTATAAAGGCCAATATTTTTGATATATTTTTTTAGGCCAGAGGCGCGTAATGCGAGAATTTTTTTTGGAGTGTTAGCAATTTTAAAGAGGATTTCTGTGGCTTTATTTACGCTTATATCTGTCGCTTGCGCAGATAGAATTACCGCGATTAGCAATTCAAAATTTGAATTATATTTAAGCTCTGTTATGGGTCGTGGGTTTTTTGCTGCTAAAATTTGAAAAATTTTTGCGATTTTTTCAGGACGCATTAAACACCGGTATTTGTAATTAATAATTTAGCTTGATCTTCAGCAACCCTCTGCAGCAAAGGTTTAAATTCATTAATAGTATGATTAAGTAGTGGTTTATTGATATCGGCAAGTGTTAATGGCCCAATATTTAAAAACTCTTCAACCTCTAGAGTAACTTTTGGTAAAATTGGTTTTAAATAGATCATTAATTGTCTGAATAAATTTAAACCCAGTGTACAAATTTTTTGCACTTCAGGATCTGTGGCGGAAATCTTTGCCAAGGCCCAAGGTTTTTTATTATCAATAAATTGATTGGCGCGATCTGCAAGTTGCATGATTTGCCGTACCGCATTGTGATAATTTAAGTTTTGATAATGTGTATGAATGATCGGCAAAGCGTCAGCAAATTCTTGGAATATTTCAGGCGCAATTAACTCCGCCGACAATTTATGCGCAAAGTTACTATTAATAAATTTCGCACATCTGCTTGCAATATTAATTACTTTACCAACTAAATCGCTATTGACTCGCTGTGTATAGTCGACAATATTTAAGTCCAAATCTTCAATACTAGAATTTAATTTTGCCGCAAAATAATAGCGCAAATGTTCGGGGTTTAGTTTGCTTAAATAGTCTTTAGCAGTAATAAAAGTGCCGCGCGATTTCGACATTTTTTGGCCGTTGATTGTTAAAAAACCGTGAGTGAAAATCGCAGTTGGTTTGCGAAAATTTGCGGCCTGTAACATTGCCGGCCAAAATAATGCGTGAAAATAGATAATATCTTTGCCAACAAAATGGTATAGCTCGGTAGTAGATTCATTTTGCCAATAGCTGTTAAAATCTAAGCCAGTTCTTTCACAAAAGTTTTTAAAGCTTGCCATATAGCCAATTGGCGCATCCAACCACACATAAAAATATTTTCCGGGTGCATCTGGAATCTCAAAACCAAAATATGGCGCATCGCGTGAAATATCCCACTGCATTAAACCAATCACAAACCACTCGTTTAGTTTATGTAAAATTTCCGCTTGCAGTGCGCCACCTTCTGCCCATTTTTTTAGAAAATCAGCATATTTTTCCAAGCGGAAAAAATAATGCACGGAAGTTTTTTGGATTGGTGTGCTGCCAGAAATTGCAGAAACAGGGTTAATTAAATCAATGGGTGAGTAAGTGGCACCACAAACTTCACAACTATCTCCGTATTGATTTTCGGCTTTGCAACGCGGACAAGTGCCTTTAACAAACCGATCCGGTAAAAACATCTTAGCTATTGGATCATATGCTTGCTCAATTTCACGAACCTCGATGTCGTCGTTTTGTTTTAAGCGAAGAAAAATTTCTGTAGCGAGAGCACGGTTTTCTGGTGAATGGGTAGTGTAAAAATTATCAAAGCCAATTATGAAATCATTGTAATCATTGGCATGTTGATCTTTTATTTTTGCAACCAAATCTTCTGGCGATATGCCCTGTTTTTGTGCGCTAAGCATAATTGGTGTGCCATGTGCATCATCGCCACAAACAAAAATGCAACTATTGCCTTGAAGTTTTTGCCATCTGACCCAAATATCTGCTTGGATTGCTTCTAGAATGTGGCCCAAGTGTAATGGGCCGTTGGCATAGGGCAGAGCCCAAGTGACAAGAATTTTACGCATATTATCAACCAGTTATAAATGTTAAGACAAAATTGTAAATTTTAGTTTACGTAGGTTAGAATACTAACTATGGATAATAATAACCAAATAACAGATCGCGCGCAAAAATTATTAAAGCTGTTGGTTGAATGTTATATTCGCGAGGGCCAACCGGTTGGCTCAAAAACTTTAGCGGAGAAAGCTGATTTTGCCATGAGCCCGGCAAGCATTCGAAATATTATGTCAGATTTAGAAATGGCTGGATTTATAAATTCACCACATACTTCAGCAGGGCGTATACCAACTGTGCGGGGTTATCGATTTTTTGTTGACAGTCTTTTAAATGCACATGATTTTGTTGAACTTGATGCAAAAAATATGGCGCAGCAATTAAATCAGTGTACTAATACTAAAGAACTAATTTCTGTCGCCTCTTCATTGCTTTCTGGTGTTACTAGATTGGCAAGTTTAGTTATGTTGCCAAGGCACGATGTTTCAGTGCTTAAGCATATTGAATTTTTGCCATTATCCGAAAATCGTATTTTAGTAATTTTAGTATTAAGTAAATATGAGGTGCAAAATCGCATTATTTATGCTGATCGCAATTATACGCAAAGCGAACTACAAGAAATTGGCAATTTTCTTACAGCTAATTTTGCTGGCAAAGAGTTGCAAGAAATTCGTGCATGCTTGGTCGATGCAATTGCAGCAGATTTTGAGCATATTGATATCATTAACCAAGCGCTGAGCGAAAAGCAAAATCGCGATTATATTATTTCTGGCGAAGCGAATTTACTTGGATCGATAAATTCAGCTGATATTAATCGGCTGCAACAGCTGTTTGAAGCTTTCCAACAAAAAAATATTATCTTGCATCTATTGGATCAGTGTTTGCAAACTGATGGCTTAAAAATTTATATTGGCGAAGAATCTGGTTATGAGCCGTTAGATGATTGCAGCATGATTGCAGCTCCTTATCGTGAGAATGGCAAGGTGATTGGAGTGCTGGGAGTGATTGGCCCAACCAGAATGCCATATCATCAAGCAATAGCTGCAGTTGATATAACGGCAAAATTACTTAGCAGCGCACTTGAAGAGATTGTATAAATATATCGTTAACCGCAAAATTTATGTTTAATAGTTGATAATTTACTCTTAAAAAATAGGCAAAATGAGGTATAGAATGGCAGAAGATCAAGAAAAAAAACCCGCAACAGCTACAGCAAAAAGTTTTTTTGCAGAGAGCGCGGCAACATTGAAGCTTGAAAAAGAAGATGTATCTAAATTAGAAGAAAAGCTGACACTAGCAGAACAAAAAGCAGATGAGAACTGGAATAAATATTTACGTACCCAAGCTGAGTTATTAAATTTACAAAAACGCGCTGAAATTGATGTGGCAAATGCGCACAAATATTCTTTAGAAAAATTTGCTCGTGAGCTTTTAACTGTTGTAGATAATTTAGAACGCAGCTTAACGGTTAAAATTGTTGAAGATGAACAACTAAAAAATTTTTATGTTGGCGTAGAATTAACTTTAAAAGTTTTTCTTGGGGTTTTAGAAAAATTTGAAGTTAAGCAACTAAACCCAATTGGCCTTAAGTTTGATCCAGCATTTCATTCAGCGATTCAGGTTGTCGAGAAAGAAGCTACGGAAACTAATACTATTTTAGAAGTAGTGCAAAAAGGTTATTTATTAAAAGATCGGTTATTGCGTCCGGCAGTGGTGATAGTGGCAAAATAGCATTATAATTTAAAAATAAAAACCCTATGTTTTGGGTGGTTTGGTTTATATTTTAATAAATCAGGGAAAGGAGAATATTATGTGGAAAAAAATCTTGATCGGTGTCGGCGTAGTAATTGTTGTAGCTATTGTGTTGGCGATATATTTCACTCAAACTCTTTCTGATGTCGCTGGGAAACAACTAGAGGCATTACGAAATAATGATTTAATTAGAGCGTATGCTTATACCTCAAGGAGCTTTCAAAGAGAAACATCGCTAAAAGATTTTGAGAGCTTTGTTAATAGATACTCTGCATTAAAAAATAATCTTAAATCTAGCTGGTCTGATAGAGAAATCTCGAATAATCTTGGCACCTTAAAAGGTACTTTAACTGCTATTGATGGCGCAGTTACGCCGATTGAATATCGTTTTGTACGTGAAAACAATGAATGGCGAATTTTAGGCATTTTATTGCATGAAACTGGTGCAAGAGTTATTGCTGAGACTCCAACTAGCGCTGAACCGGCCGCACCTGTAACTAGTGCCACGCCACAACATGCAGCACCAACACCCGCCGTCAGCAATGAAATTTCTGGTCCTGCGCAGCCATCAGTAATTGAAGATAAATCGCAAGGTGAAATTTATCAAGTTCTAGTTAGCGATGTGCAAGGTAAAGATGGAAGCGTTGATGCGACCAGGCAAATAATTTCTATGGGCGCCCCAAAAATTTTTGCTTCAGTCTATATTTTGCATGCAAAAGTTGGGCTAAAGGTTGCGACTGAATTAGTTAGGGTAGCAAATGGTGCAAAAATTGGGCCGAATATTGCCATAGTTTCAAGGAATGGCGATATTATTCGCGATTTTTCTTTTACCAATACCGCCCCTAGTTGGCCAGCTGGGAAATACAAAATCAATGTTGCCACCTCAAATGGCGAAACTGCGAGCGTAAATTTTCAGATCCAATAAGACAGTAAAACAGCACCAGACATGACATTATTTCGTTCTTTGTAGCAAAGAAACAATGCTATTTTTGGTGCTGATGTTATCTATTTTTTTCTTTATATATGGAATTAGAATTAATGATGCGATAGTACAAAATACTACGATCATTAAATAGATGTTAAACGCATGCCCATAAATAGATGTAATTGCTTGGGTGTTATTGGTTAAATCTGCCGGAACTTTTGCAAATTGCGCTAACAATCCTCCTATCTTTCCGCCAAGACCAATAGTTAAAATAAATACTCCGGTCATCATGCCTTTAAATTCTGTTGGTACTAATGTGTTAACCATAGAAAGACCAATTGGCGAAATTGCTAGTTCTGCAATACCTATGATTATATAAGCGACACAAATCCATAATGGATTAATGAGGGTTGATGCCCCTTTAAATTGCGCGCAAAAAACCAATATTGCAACAGAAAGTGTTAATATTAGCATGCTAATAAAAAATTTTGCGGGTAAAGATGGATTGTATTTTGTTTTGCTTAAATGTATCCACAATCTTGCTAATGGGTAGCCAAAAATTACTACCGAAAATGCTTCTATTGCTATAAATGCTGGGGTAGGAATTATGATGCCAAATAGGTTTTTATTTACTAAATTTTCAATAAACAGCGTAATTGATAAAAATAGTTGCATATAAATAGACCAAAAAGCAATTGAAATAAGCAAGAGTATTAAAAAAGCTACTAACTTACTTTTATATTCTGGTGTCGACTTCAAGATGCAATAGATAAAAATACCTATTAATGAAACGCAGACTGTAATAAAAGCTATAATGGCAAGGTATTCCGACATCATTATGATAGAACCTAATAAAACCGAAGCTAAAATAATTACACTAGAAATTATATTGCCTTTTGTGGTTAGCTTAACATCAGGCCCCAGGTTTTGTAATTTATAATGATTGAAACCGAAATGAAATACTAGATAAGTGGCAACTAAAGCTAGCGCCGCAAAACCAAAGGCTAAATGCCAGCTAATATCGCGTGCAATAAACCCCGCTAAAAAACTTGACAAAATTACACCGGCATTTATAAAAATATAAAAAATCGTATATCCTGAATCTCGCCTCGGATCATTGTTTTCATACAGATAACCTGGCAAACTGGAGTAGCTTGGTTTTAATAAACCCACGCCTATTGAAACAATGGCTAGCCCGCTGTATAAAAGTAATTTACCCGGGAAGATTAATAAAATTAAACCCAGGCACTCAGTGATAGCTCCAATAAATATTGAGCGCCGCAGCCCCAAATATTTATCAGCAATAAAACCACCAATTAATGGCATTATACAAGATAAAGCAATAAATGAGCTGAGAATGTTATATCCTATACTGTCATCCACCCTAAAAAATTTCACTAAATACAAAATCAATAGAGATTGAACTGTATATAAACCATAGCGCTCAAAAAAAACAGAAATACAAAATACCTTCAGGCCCTGCGGTTGTTTATGTTTTATATCTGTAGTCATATTTAAGATCCTATTATTTAGTTAACTTTATTTTTGTATATATAAGTTGATTCTATTAAAAATTCACCTAACATTCCATATAATTAATCTGAAGCTCACACTAAAACCCCAAAGCCTCTGCTTGACCTCAAATATCTTTAGTAGGTGAAATCATAGAACGAGACAGTTTTATATTTGCTGATATAATTCTTGATAAGGGTCGTGTATAAACTATCAATATTATATTTTTTGAGTCGTTTGTTGTGTCATCATATAAAATAAAATAGGAATAGAAATGGGGTTTTCAAATCATACTGCTGATAAATCCAACCATTTTTCAGATCATTTACTGCAAATATCGCACATGGAAACAGATGCGGCTATGCAGAAACTGCAATCAAATTTAAATGGTTTGAATGCAGAAGAGGCAGAGTTACGTTTATCTCAATATGGATTAAATGAAATTGCGCGCGAAAAACGTAAGCCTGGGATATTGAGATTACTCGCTAATATTAAAAATCCATTGGTGCTTTTGCTAATTGCTTTGGGCATAATCTCATATTTAACTGGTGATATGCGCGCAACTATTATGATTTTTGTCATGGTAGTTTTAGGAGTGTTATTACGTTTTGTGCAGGAAATGCGGGCTGATCATGCGGCAGAAAAACTAAAAGCGATGGTCCGAAATAATGCAACTGTAGTGCGCGATGACAAAGAACAAGAAATAGCCTTAAGAATGTTGGTGCCTGGCGATATTATTAAATTATCAGCTGGGGATATGGTTCCGGCAGATGTACGGATTATTTCAGCAAAAGATTTATTTCTTAACCAATCTGCGTTAACTGGCGAAGCTCTCCCGATCGAGAAAAAAAGCATTGTCGTAAAAGCTGAGATTAAAAACCCTTTTGAATTAACCAATATTTGTTTTTTAGGATCAAACGTTGTAAGTGGTAGTGCTACTGCGATTGTAATAAATACTGGGAGTGCTACTTATTTTGGATCAATGGCTAGCTCAATTGTTGGGCAACGCCAGCTTACTAGTTTTGATAAAGGAATAAATAAATTTACCTGGCTAATGATTAAATTCATAGCTGTTATGGTACCAGCTGTTTTTCTGATTAATGGTTTAACTAAACATAATTGGGGCGAGGCATTTTTATTTGCGCTAGCAATTGCCGTTGGGTTAACGCCTGAAATGCTACCGATGATTGTAACCGTCAATCTTTCCAAAGGAGCTTTGATAATGGCGCGGAAAAAAACCATTGTCAAACGGCTTAACTCTATTCAAAATTTTGGCGCGATGAATATTTTATGTACCGATAAAACCGGTACTTTAACGGAAGGCAGAATCGTATTAGAAAGGCATGTAGATGTTCATGGTATGCCGAGTGAAAAAGTATTAAGTTTTGGTTACCTCAATAGTTATCATCATACTGGGCTTAAAAATCTCATGGATGATGCGATTCTAGATCATGAAGATTTGGAAGAGCGACTGAAGATGAAAGATCAGTATCGCAAAATAGATGAAATCCCTTTTGATTTTATTCGGCGGCGGATGTCTGTAGTTGTAGAAGATGCAAATAAATTACATATTCTGATTTGCAAGGGTGCTTGCGAAGAAGTTATGAGCCAATGCGATCGCATCGAATTAAATGGCGAAATTGTTAACATGCTTCCTGAGGATGCTGCTAAATGTCGCGAAGTTGCGACAAACTTGAATGCCGAAGGATTTCGAGTGATTGCGTTAGCTTATAAGAAAATACCAGAAACAGCGATAGAACCTGTGTATTCGATCAAGGATGAAACCAACCTTGTTTTGCTGGGTTTTTTGTCTTTTTTTGATCCACCAAAAGCTACAGCTGCAGAAACGCTAAAGCGTTTATCTAGTTTAAATATTGGTGTCAAAATTTTAACTGGAGACAATGAGGTTGTAACTACCTATATTTGTAACAAAGTCGGTCTTTCTGTTGAAAATGTATTATTAGGTTCGCAAATTGAAGCGATGTCCGATGCTGAATTAGCTGCAGTTGCTGTTAATACCAGTGTATTTGCAAAATTACTTCCCGCGCATAAAGAGAGGATTATATGCGCATTACAAAGCAAAGGTAATGTTGCTGGATTTTTGGGTGATGGCATCAATGATGCTCCTGCTTTAAAAGCAGCGGATGTTGGAATTTCCGTCGACAGTGCAGTAGATATTGCTAAGGAATCCTCGGATATTATTTTATTAGAAAATAGTTTATTAGTGCTGGAGCAAGGCGTTTTAGAGGGGCGCAGAATTTTTGGCAATATAATTAAATATATCAAAATGGCGGCTAGTTCTAATTTTGGCAATATGTTTAGTGTTATTGGCGCCAGTGCTTTTTTACCATTTTTACCAATGTTGCCGATTCAAGTTTTGGTAAATAATTTACTTTATGATTTTTCGCAAACCACTATCCCAACTGATAAAGTAGATAGCGATTGGTTGCAAAAGCCGCGTACATGGACAATTGGGAAAATTGCCTGGTTTATTATTTTTATCGGCCCGATCAGTTCAATTTTTGATTATGTGACGTTCTATTTGATGCTGCATGTTTTTCATTGTTGGCACAATCCGGATTTATTTCAAACGGGGTGGTTTGTAGAATCTCTTTTTACTCAAACTTTAATTATTCATATTATTCGTACGAATAAAATTCCATTTATTCAAAGTTGGGCAAGTTGGCCTTTGATTGCAAGTTCGTTATTGATTGTAGGGGTGGGGGCGTGGTTAACTATTTCACCTTTTGCTAGTGCTTTTGGTTTTGTTGCGCTACCTCAAGTTTACTGGCTATTTTTAGCATGCATCATACTTTGTTATGTTGGATTGACGCAAACAGTAAAATCCTGGTTTTATCGAAAATATGGCGATTAAGCTGGGAGTCAATTGTTAAATTTCAATATGGCATAGCGAAGTTTTTAATCAAGAAGAGAGCTGCTCATTTTTTGATTCCTTGGCTTGATAATACAGGGCTTAAGGATAATTTTTTTATCCTATCATATTTTTAATAATAAAATATACGCAATAACTACTGATATAAATTAGTATATTTTTTCGTATAATCTAAATACCCATACATAGTATTCACTTTAAACATAGAGGCGAATTATGGCTACTCTAATACATGTACTAGCTCAAGCTCTTGACTTACCTGAATTATCTCAAAATTTAAAGCCTTTTGCTTGTGCAATTGACTTTCCTGATGAAAAAGACGCCGTTCTATTTTTTAAAACAGAAATTACACAGTCTTTACAAATTCCAGCCCAGTCATACCAACTTAAAAGATCTGCCTCTTGCCTGCAAATGCAGAATTCGCTTATCGACACCAATTGTGATGATAATTTTAGATTAAATCTTGCGATTTTTGGTTCTGTTCAAAAATATTACCGTGTGCATGCTGTTTCTGCTCCGGATGCAATTCGAAGGTTTGAGATAAATGATATAGAAGAAGCTGTATGTATACTAAATCGCGAACCGGCAAAACTTTCAGGATTTGATGCCGCAAGATTAATGACATTTTTTTGTGATAATCATGGAGCTAATGGGTTAATTTTAGCTCAATCAAGTCAGAAACATACTCTTGATGGTAATTATGTAAAAAATTTTATGCAAATAATTAAATGCATGAAGAGATGGGGTGGCATTTCCAATGCTGAATTAGTGAGCCAGCTTCTTTATAATTGTTTTTTGTATAGAGAAAGTGAAATAACAAGCGCACATGATGCAATTTCAAAAAGTGCGGCGTTTCTTGAGCACATTGATTGGGTGGAGGCGTTACCTATTTTTGTGAGTGAAACACAATACCTAAATACATCACTAACATCCTGCGAATCAAAAATATCCAGTGATTTATTTCAGTATGTCTTAAATAGTTTTCAGAAGCTGGCCACAGTTAAATTTTTGTCTTTAGATACAGATAGATTTTTTGTGAAATCATTCATTAAACTTTGTGAAAATATCATCGAAAGCTTAAAAAAGATCAATACATTTAAAGATAAGCAGAAATGCTACTTGCTAATTACACAGCTAAGTAAAGTTATTTGCAATAATACACAAGTATTAAAGTCTTATATTGCTACTAATCAAACTGCTAAAGCGCCTTTGATGGCTATTTGCATATATGCACAAGTAGCGCCTGACATCTATAATGCGGTTTGTGACGATTTTTCAGACACGGTGAGCGATGACAGTACGGATGAAAAAATTACTGAGAGTAAATCTATTGAACCGCTTGCAGATGCACTTACACAAATGCTTGATTTAAAGCCACCAGAATACTTGCATATGATGGCAGCACATCACATCACCATATTAACCGATGCGATTGAAGCAGATTATAAGAGAGTGCACGAACAAAAAATTGGGGTTAGAAGAAATTATCGCTTACAGCGACTTTTTGATAGAGAGGTCAAAAATATTCCTGTTATCACTCGCGATATTAAAACTTTTGGTAGTGTTAATGCAAATTTTGCTCAGGACGAGCGATCCCGACTACGTTTTGCCCCGTTACTTTTACTACTAGATTTAGTACGAGAAGGGGCTGATGGAAAAGCTATCGAAAACTGCCTTGATACTTTTGGCAATCCTAGCAAGCCCTCATTTGTAGATTTTTATTATTTTTATAAAAATAACCCTGACTGCGGATTAGTAAAATGGAATGTTGCTGCATTAAAAGCTCTTATTATTACCGTACCCGCAAAATTTTTTACTACTTTGCAAGATAATCCGCTGCTGCTTGATTTTTTTGGTATAAATCAGCTTGCAAAAGTTTTGACTGAGATCCAGCATGATGAGAGAGTAACAATATCTACGAAACGGTTAATTGATCAGTATTGCACCTCTAGCATAGATGGTGATTTAAAAATTAGTGTCGAAAGAGGTGTGCTTGAACAAAATTTAATATATGGATTTCAAGAAAAATGTTATGCGCATCTATACGCATATGACGCAGAAATATTGAAGGAAAAAAAAGCGGCAGCAACGGAACTGTTACGCATAAAAACAAGAAATTTCGATGAGCAAATAGAAAAATACATAAAAGCAAATAATAAGAATGGTGCTTGGGAGCTATTGCAGAAAGAAATGAAATTGTGGGAAAATGCAGAGTCAACACAGTTAGGCAATTTATTTATTGATGAAATGATCGCTTTTTTTATAAAAGTGCTTACATATCAGAGAAGCATATCCGGAAATGAAAAAACCTCTGCTTTAAACAAATTAATTGCACAATTTAGTGATCATCCATATCAAGCATTTACTTCAACTAAAAATAGTTTGAGTAGTGATGATCAAAAAATTCTTGAGCGAGGGTTGATAAATCGTAGAGTTCATAAAACTATATATTTTCTTTCTGAGTTGTGGCCGCGACTTGTTATTAATGCTAAGAAGCATGACGCCGAAAAACAGCTAAAACTAGAAAAGGAATATGTGGAATTCTTACAAAAGCGTGCAATTAGGCAAACAGGATCTTTTGTGGCACATACTCCGCACTTATCCGCAGCCGTGGTTTCATCAGCTCCACAGTCATTATCCTTATCTCAGAAACAAATGCCAGTGCTTTCTGGGTCCGTAGTTCCAGTTGCCAGTATAGCTTTGCCATGTGCCGCTGAGGTGCATCGGCAACCAGAACCTGATTCAGTTGAAAAAAGTGCAGAATGTGAAGCGCTTGCAAAAATCATTGTTGAGTTGAGAGTGAAGTATAAAAATCAAAGGGATGGGGTTTTTGCACTTGCTTATGCCAAATTCAAGACATGCAATGACGAAGCACCAGTATTAAAAAAACTTCATAATCAAACCTGTTGTGAAATAAAAGAGGCTGAGGCGGTATGTAGTAGATTTAAAGCTTCTATGGATGGACTAACAAAAATTTATAGTGAGCTGAAAATCTTTGATCCAATAAAAAATAAACCAGTACAAGCTATGCTGTATAATACTCAACATCAAATTATTGCATTGCAGAATATAATTACTGAAAAAATGCGACAAGTTCAACTATTGTTAAAAACAGAAAATGAAGTAATGCTCCAGTTACAAAGTTATATAAAAAATGACCGTTACAGTCAGAATGAAGGTTTTTCGTGTAGCATCGCAGCCAATGCCTTAGGTCGGGATATTGAAAATATTTCTGATAATTTTGGCTTAACGTCTGATACAGTCATGCAAGAAAGAAAAAAAGCAGCTCTAGCTCTAGGGGGGCGTTTAGATTCATTAGAAACTGAATCAAAAGCTACTATTAGCAGCTTACTATCGCTTTCTGCCACGATATTAAGGCTCAAGGCTGAAGAGCAAAGTCTTAGTGCTGAAATTAATGCCATGCAAAAAGAGTATTTAGCCTTAGAAAGAAGTGCTAAGGCACAACTGAAAGAACTGCCTCGGGAGTTTGAAAAGGATTTGCAACGAAGCGTATTAGAGGCAAGCGCTTCTGAGGTGATGATGTTTTTTAATTCCAGAGATTTTTGTGATGATCAAAACAAAATAGTTTTGGCGGAGCTGGTTTTTCGGCGAATATGTGGTAAAAAAAATGATGTTTCTTTTCTTCGCGGCTTTAATTTATATGATTTATTATGTGTATTTCAACATTTACCACCAGAAAGGAAATCTCAGACGGCAATCGATTTGCTGCGATTGTTTAAGAATAATGGTGTGAAATTAAATGACTCACAAATAAATACATTAGAACAGTGTATTCCTACCGAATTCTTGCTTGCACATTTTAGAAATACCTTGCACCTCATTGATACGAAAAGTACTCCGGAAGCGAAAGATAATTTGGCATTGCAACAAGAGTCTCGTTTTTGTGCGACCATGCTTTTAAAAAGATGTTTGCCGATTCATGCTAATGATAAAGTGTTTGAGGCATTATTTAGTTACTGCACTGCTCCTGCTGAAGATATTGGCTATGTAGATCAAAAAACCGCAAGATATCTATTGTTGCATAATGGGGCTGCTACAAACTTTTCATATACAACGCTTAATATACTTTGGAAAAGGGCTAATCTTGGTGCTATCAATACAGAGCGTCCCATATGGTCGTATACCATCGGCAATGAAGAGGACAAATTAGCATTATGGGATAGTTTTAATAGTGTGCGCAAAGTATTATGTTTACAAGTTGCTGATGCTAGTTCACCAGCTGTTAGTAGTGGAGGAAAGTTATTTGGTTGCATTCGAGTTCCGCATAATGAATGTGTTGCAACATGTTTATCAATTTTATGTGCGGATGGAATTGATGTGCAGCGTAAAAAAGATGCGGTAACTAGCTTATTAAGTCATGAATTTAATGATTCAAAAGATGCCAAAAAGTATAAAAAAAATAAAGTAAGCGCAGATTTGTGTCAAAGGCTAACGCTGTCTATTCTAAAAACACCAGAAAGACTTATAAACCTTTGCCAGAAAATAATGCAAAACATACCTAGCGCATCTGCATCTGTGATTAGCGAAAGAGAAGCGCTCAGAAAAGCATATATGGCCACAGAAAGAAAAGCCGCCCTACAGGAGATTGCTCTGCTTGCTCAATATTTAGATTGTCCTACATTTTACGCGGCCATGGAGGATGCAGTTGATCGTTCATATTTGGTACGAAACAAAAATGCACTCAGGATTATGCAGGCCCTAGCCAAAGTTTATACTCAAATTGATACTGATGATTGTGCTTATGATTCTGTTTGGCATATATTTTTGTATTGTCGAAATATGGCGGTATATTGTGATGCATATGATACATCTAAGAATCAAAATGTCTTTGTGTTGTTAGATAAGCTTAGAAGTGAATCTAAATTATTGTCACTGTGGAAAGACACTAAGGGTATTGAGAGTAAAGAGCAAGAAGAAAAAATAAGCGAGTCAAAAAAACCAAAAACAGCAGTGATAAATGCTAGTAGCACGAGTACAATTTTGCATGCAGTTATTGCACCTGCGCCAGCACAAGCAACTTTACCTCCAATTCCAATACAGTCTCCTCAGCGGCTAACTAGTAACAAACGAACCCCAAACAGTAGCTCTAAAGCAGATGATTTTCATTTAAAAGTTGAGAGACCAATTCAAATAAGAATAGATGCTTTAAAAGCCAATGGTGCTGTTTTACCTAAAGATTTAAATGAAAGAAATTTCGATATGAAGGCGCATTCTTTTAGTAGAGCGCAAAAAAAGCTTTTTGGATTGCAGGTCTTGCTCAGAGAATTACATTCTGATTATCAAAAAAATATGCCGCTCGCTATTTTGCTAAACCTTGTTGATAATGCAAGAATAAAATATGAGCTCGATGCTACTTCTAGCTTTAACCCCTGTCAGAGCAACACTACAAAAATGCTCGATGAAATAGTATTAAATATTAGTGGATTGCCTGCATCACGCCCAACACCAGAGCCATTGTTATGGCAACATCCAATAACCTAAATTTTGTAAGAATAGACCCGTTGCAATTCAAAGTCGCTAAGATGACGATTGAAAAAAAGATTTATTTTATTAACAACAATGTTTATGCCCATGCTTGTGGTAAGATTATGGTGCAGGCTTGATGCCTCGAACAATTTCATCGGCATCAAAGCGTGGCAAAATATTTTTTTTACCGTTTTGCATAATCAGTAGACGTTGTTTGCTTGAAGTTAATTCACCAATTACAGCGATAGGCTCACCCTTTGCTTTCGCGAGGATTTTTTTCACCGCTTCTTTCCGGCATAAAATTAATAGACTACCAGATGCAAGTAAGCCAAGTGGGTTTAATTTTAAGAGCCGGCATAGCAGGGCGGTTTCGGGCAAAATAGGAATTGCAGCGTGATCAATTTTTAGGCCACAATTACAGGCATCTGCAAGTTCATGCAATGCTGTGGCAATGCCGCCTTCGGTTGGATCGTGGCAAGCAACTAATCCAGGTGTCGGTACAATTTTTTTTACGATTGGCCAGATGCAAATCCCTGGGTTATACAATAGTTTTTGCATCTTCGATATTTTATGTTTTGGAATTATTTTGTTTAATTTATGTGCTAATTCGGTGGCGATAATCGCTGTGCCTTCTATTGAAATATTTTGCCACAAAAGAATCTGATCACCTGGTCGGCCATTTTTAGTATTTAAGACCTCTTTGCTTAAAGTTTCACCAAGCATTTCACCAACGATCAGGGGTTTTGTTACTGCATCAGTAATCTCTACGTGCCCACCAACAGCCTGAATTTGATAGCGCTTTAATTCCGTAACTAAATTGTGCCAGATTTGTTTTAGTTCATTTTCACACGTTTTTAATGGTAAGAGCAGGCAGGCAAGAAACCATTTAGGGTGGCAACCCAGGCAAGCAATATCATTAATATTAACTGCAACGCTATAAGTGGCAATATGCTTTGTGCTGAAAGTAATTGGATCGGTTGTTACCGCAATTAGCTTTTTGCCTGTTTTAATGCAAGCGGCATCAAGACCAACGCCGGGTGGCACAATAATGCTTTGGTTAGCTTTTGGCAGCTCATTAATTAATTTTTTGAGTAGGGAAGATGGCAATTTGCCGGCTGGGAGGGTTTTTTTCATAACTATTTGATTTTATTCATTTTTATCGATATTTTTGTTGGCGCATTCTAAACTGAAGTGCGACACTATGTATTTATATAATTTAATATTATTAAAAGGGGCTTTGCCCCTTGAACCCCAGAATATTTGTAAAACGTGATCTTGGATCAAGAGGTAACATTGCTGC
>JAMCWR010000053.1 GCA_023480665.1 Gammaproteobacteria bacterium | reverse complement strand
GGATGATTATGTAGTTTCTCTTATGAAAGCTATTGGTGGCAATATCCCAGTATTAAGTATGTTCACAAATACTATAGCTGGTGCACATGGCTTTATAAGTAGTAGAGGTAAATTAGAACAGATTAACAAAATTGTTCGCTTTCTCCCCACTACTACAGACGGAGATCAATTTGTTGAAACTCTAGCACGCAGGCTAACTTTTGCTCAAGAGCGAGAGTTAAAAGCTATACCTGCAGCACAAGTAGGTTTAATCAAACGCGCTATTAGAGCTGGGAAGAACTTTAAATGCTGGTTAACAGCTGATGATAACAATAATCCTGTTAGGCAATTAGCCAACCAACATTGTGAGGCCTGTCTAGCTCAAGTAATAGGAGAGCAATTTACCATACCAGCTATACTTAGCGATATCCCAAGAATGGTTATTGCAATTTTAGGTAAAAGACCAATAAGCCAAACACCTTTAGCTTTAGAAATGCCAAGAGATGCATCACAATCATCAGCATGTAGCCTATCAAGCTTTTTTGTTCGAGCTGCTTCATCCTCTCAAACAGAGGTATCCCCTGCTCCGTCAGATAATCAAGCATTAATAACATCATTATTGGCTGAACAAGAAAGAATTAGAAAAACCATAGCTGATAATGAAAAACTTGCAAAAGAAGCTTCCGAAAAAGCAGAACAGGCAGAAAAGGCTTCCAGGGAAGCAAAAGCTGATACCAGTAAAATAAAAAAAGCTATAACTGGGTTAGGGCTAACAGTAGCAGGAGATAACTCTGCTCAAGTTTATGCAAGTGCATCAGCTAACCCAGATAGCGTTACTAGTTTTGAAGATCTAGCCAAAGAAAATGCAGAATTGCGAGACCGTTTGCAAGAACTAGAAACCAGAATGGGTATAGCTCTAGAGCGTATGGAACAGCATGGTAGTAATATTAGTGGGTTGGAGTCAAGGGTGTATAGGAGGCATTGAGCGTATGAGATTGTTATATCTTTAAAAAACTATCACATTTTTAAGAATCGGATTTTATTAGTACATTGGTATATCAGATAAATAAAACTCTGAGATGGCGTCGGCCAACAATTTTCATTAACTGTAATATATTGATTAATAACAAATTTTAAAAAATGCGCAACACATTGATTTAAAACAAAAAAGTATATTTGTGCGATTTAGCTGTAACAGATTGATTAATAACAAAAAAACTTGCATGTTTTATAACTCTTTGATTAATAACGAAATATTTTTTACATGTTTTTATTACAATATATTGATTAATAAAGAAAATTTTTGATGCATTTTTAACCATTTGATTAATAACATTTTTTATTTTACATGTTTATCTCGTTGAATAATAACAAAAAATATTTGCACTCCCCTCGCCCGCTTTGCGCCCACATTTCCCTGCTAAAAACTTCAAATTCTGATATAATTAATTTTACATCTATAGATAGATAAACAAATTAGAGGTGAATCTTATGCCAATTCGCGTAACTCCTTCGATGAAAGAAATCATTATCAAAAGACTTAGAATTAAAGGGCTGCCGACTTCAGAAGATGAAATCTCTGATGTGTTAAATGGCGACCCCACAAAAATTGCAGCTGTACTTGATAACGACCCCGGGCTACTAGCCAGAATCGAAACAATAAATAATTTAAAACCACCAAAAAAAGACAAAGATAAAGATAGAGATTATTCAATCGGAGCAATCGAGTTAACCCCGCCCAATGAACCAACTCCAGAATGGGTAAATAAAGCGGTGGCATCCAGTAAACTCGTGCTGCTTACAACAGCTACTGCAGGAAGTGCAGCTAAATATGGCCTTGTTATTAAGACCCCCGAAGGCAATGTCCTTTTTCGCGAGGTGACAACTGATCAAGCTCAAAGCCTTTTTGTTATCGATAACGTTCAACCAAACAACCTGCGAGCAGCGCTAGATTATCTCGTATCTACAAACACCACTGATCAACCAGTCGAAATTAGATTGCCAGCAATTCATGCATTATTTGCTCAACGCGAAGGCGGCTTAAATGGCTTAAATGTAATGAATGAAATCTCAGAGTTTAATCATGAAAACATGGCAAACGGCCTTGTTCGTCCTCTTAATGCTCAAGTAAAAATTCACATACCAACAGTTGCTGAATTTGACGAAATGTTTAAAAGGACGCCTGAAAATTTTGATTTAAGAATGAGGTTTTTAACAGATCTTCAAGAATTTGCGAACAAACAAGTTGCAGGATTTTATTCTCCGGCTGAATTAAAAGCATTAAGTGCCCTTGAAATAGATAATGCAATAATAACACGAAACTTTGGCGCAGCTCCTGTTCCTCATCCAGGAGAAGAGAGCGGCGCTAAAGAGGAAAATGCCGCAGCGGCGCAGTTTGGGTTTGAAGAAAAAGAGGGCGCTGGCCAAGAAGGCCAGCCGCACTCGCATTTACGCACAACATCATTTGTAGAAGAAAAGGAAGGCGATGGAGAAAGGGAAAGAACAACCGAGACTGAAGGCGAGGGCAGCGAAGAAGCTGAGCCCGGCGCAGCAGGCCCAAGCCAAACTTCGTCACCAACAGCATAGATTTAAGTTTACAAAACGAGTTGACGAAATTGACCCGGTAAAAATTGAAAGTACGAATTATAAATAGATTTATATGTTATTTACGTTTTTTTAGTTAATTTAAATTAAAAAATTTAGAGAGAAATTTATGGCAAATCCATCTGATGCAGCAGCGTTGGCGGCAGCAGCTAAAGAAGCTGAGGATAAAAAACTAGCGGCAGCAAGCGAAGCTGCGGCTGGTGATCAATTAGTCGTAAAAAGACTTGGATCTGGACCTATTCCTGCAGCAGCGCCCCATCAATCAAAGGCAAAAAAAGCAAGTGCAGCTGATAATAAATCAGAAAAAATAGTGCTCATGATAAGAACACCGAGAGCAGAAGCACTTAACAAAGCTTGTTTTGATTTTCTTAAAAATCATAATGCAAGATCTTATGCAAATATTCCACTGGATTTAGCTGCTTTAATATTTATCAAAGTCAAAGATGTAGTGGCATCTGGCGCTGATAGCTCTGCAATTAAAAAACAATTTGTTGACTATAATAACGAGTACGCTGGCTTTGAAGCAAAAAATTTTCCTGGTAAAGAAAAAGAGGCATTTGGTAAATTTAAAAAAATATGTGAGTCATACGGAACAAGCAATGGTTCTTTTCTTGTAATTTATTGTGGTGATGACGCAAAAGAAGCTGCTGGAAAAGAAAAAATTAATATTTCAGATATGCCAAGTTGGACGGGTAGGGGTAGTAGGCCAGCAGCATTTTCGTCAACAGCAACTCCACATACACCAGCTGCTACAATAACTGCACCAATTGTTGTAATTTCATACGATCAAAAAACCCATGATAAACAGTTTGTTCATGTCACATCTGGTGGGTTTGAAAGAATTTACATAGATATTGAAACAGCTGATCAAGATAAATTGAAGGCTTCTTTTATGGCCGCAATAAAATTTGCCGCTAAAAACGGCTGGGGAGAAGTCGTACTCGTTCCACAATTTTGGGAAGCTTTTGCGAAAGATAAAAACAAGCTAAATCTTTTTGCAAGCACTCTGATTGCATATAATCAAGACCCAACCAACACGACAAAAATAGGCATTAAGTGGCCGAGTGCATTTATCTCCTCCACCGCCGATCCTGACATCACAAGAGTTGTAGCAAACACTGATGAGGCGATTGGAAAAGCTAGAACACCAAGTGTTACTTCTGTTTCAAGCAGCACCGGCACTTACGCTGTTTTACCATCAGCTTCGCCGTCACCACAATCTACGCCCGCAGCTGTTCCTGGCCCTGATGTAGGCGCGGCAGTTCCAGCGGTAGATCTAAAAAAGGAATTCAAAGGGCCATACACAATGGACTCATTTGTTCAGTTTGCAAGATCTTGCGAACAATCCCTGGGTGTTATTGATCCCGATAACACAGATAGCGCTCTTGCCTACCAAAGGGGGCGGCTTGGTGAATTTTTTAATATAATCTCTCGTTCCCTTACTATCATCCAAGAACAATCAACGCATGCCTCTATTGACGTCAATGGTCAGCTAGCCGAAGGCTTTGGGCATTTACGGCACTTTGCACAGACATTAAATAGAATCGCAACCGACGCATCATCATCACCTGCAAATAAAATTACTGAGGCAACGAACTACTTAAGAGGATGTATTGATTATAATGGGAATACAAATACCAGCGGAAGCGATGTACTTCATGTTTTACAGACACGAGTTTTTGCAGCTGCGAATAGGTCGGTAGACTCCAGTTCTGCGGCACAATCACCCGCCACAAGTAGAACTGCGCCTTCACCATCACTCCTAAATCCTGCTAACGCTTCTGCCTCTTTGGGCGGAAGAGACGAGTCTGCTGTTAGACACGATTCATCGCAACCGCTATCTCAGGCGTTACCTGCCAGACTAACTTCTGCAAACTTTGAAGCAAAAGCAAAAGAATATATCGACCTCATTAGCGCTCAGCTCAATACAGAACCAAAAGCTAAACTACGTCAAGATTTACTTGCAAGATTCGGAGAAAGCTTTAATCAAATGCTCCACGCTGTTCAAAGAATTGAGGGATTTTTACCTGGTCACCCAGACTTAAAAGAAGAAGCTACTAAAGCTTTAACTGAAGCCTTTGAATATCTTACTAACATTGGCAGCTGGTTGCAACAAAGTTTAGATTTTGGTGATATAGTCACTCAAGGCTATATAGATCGATTCATGATAGGATTCGGAACAAATGTGATAGGGGCAATCACTCGTGGGACAGAATGTTTAAGCTCTATTGTCCGTGAAATTTCTGCTGAAAATAAAGAAGCAAAACGAGAAGAGAGTGGGGGTGATCAATCTCAACAACATGCCGCCGACCAACAACACCAACAACTAGCAATAAGAATACGATGTACGTAAGAATACAGGTTGGGTCAAGCGCTCGCGCGAGCAAGCGATAGGCCCAACATCTTTTTTGTGTACAATTAATTCGCGTTTTTTATATTTGCTACAAAGCCCACAAAAATATTTTCAAATTTAAAAATATTCGGGATTTCGTATCGCGGCATTTGTAGTATCAGAGAGAGAAATACTCTAAACAAATCCAAACATGTGTTTATGTACTCGAAAATAAAAAGAATAATCAACTTTACTTCTTCACTCGTGTAATCTTCCTGGTAATCTCAAAGAACGGTAATTTGATTTTTAGGCTTGTTTCATCTTGGTTGACTGTTAAATCATTACCCAGCAAATCAGCTACTATTGCAGTACTATTCTCAAATATTTTGACTCTTTGGTCATCAGTTTTGGCTTTGGCAAATTGATATACAGCTTGAGTAAGTTCTTTAACTTGAGCAAATGTATCAATAATTGCAATAGTTGTCCCAATTGCCCGTGGACTTTTAAGAATTGTTGCAAGCATATACAATCCGCGCTCAGTAAATGCTGTAGGTAGCTTAACCTTGCGTCACTCTTAGGTGAAGTCACAATTTGTGACTTCACCTGCCTTCATTCATCAGAGGTCAATTCTATTAAGTAACCGCCTGGAAATTTGTCAGAGTTTCTTTTTATTGCCTGGTTAATTGCCTTGGTTTCAACGCCGTAAAGACCTGCTACGTCACTATCTAACATTACCTTTTGGTTTCTAATTTCAATAATTTTAGATTTAACTCGATCGTATGTAATTAATTGCATAGGTATCTCATATTTTTTAGGGTTTCGGCAAAATACTGGGTTTTTGAAAGAAGTCTAATATATGCATATAATTTTTTTATTTCGGGTGAAATAAAATCAACTCGATTTTTGGTGCTAAACCTCTCCATAACCTGAACAATCGCTTAAATTCAACAAAGCTAAAAAATAGCAAAAATTTAAAATTCTTTTTAAAAAACCCAGCGCTACTTAAAAAATCTGCTATCTTTGAATACATAGATATTCTCACAAATATAAAAATAATAAAAATCCGGAGAAATTTATGTCTGCACCTGATTCACATGCTTTATATACAACACCGCCAACAGAAAGCGACATCGAAGTAAAAGACGGCCAAGTACAAATATCTTTATCTAGGTTGATAGCATTAGCTGTTGGGGAAGATGCTGCCTCAACGCCAAATCAAGCAGCCAATCTAGCACCTATTGGACCTTTGCCCAGCCTTCAAGCTGCCATTGCAGCTTCGCAATTAGCGGTATTGCAAGAACAACTCAAGAGAAATATTGAGCAACAGATTCTTCTTGAAGTAGAAATACAATGCCAAAAATCGCAAGCTCAATTAGCAAAAATTCAATTAGAAAAACAACGGGTCGAAACCGAAACTTTGCGTCAACAGCATGAGCTAGATCTAACCACAATCTCGCAACAAGCTGCGAAAATTGAAAAACTCGAGGCAGAGCTAAAAACAACTAGAAATAATTTCGTAGATGCTTCACCCGCATCTCGTCTATCGCAATCAATTGGGGGCTTATTTAGCAGCATGAATAATGTAGCTGCAACAACTTCGGCCGGAGCAACATTCTCTTCAGCTGCCGCACTTGCTTCATCTTCTGCTGCAGAGTCGCAAGAAGCTCGACAACATGCAGCAACTCCAGTAGCTTTAGCTTCAGCAGCTCCACAAGTTTTTTTGCACACGTAAATAAAAGCTAGGGTAGTAAAATAATCCTAAATTCTGCAGTTGAAATCGTAACGAGAGCGTTTAGGATAATAGGTTAATGCGATTTTTCTGTAAGAAGCGCTTCAACTTCAGCGATAGGTAGTTTTGTAATTTTGGCAACATCTTTAACACTCATACAATTGAGTAATTCTTTGGCAATAGTTTTCGAGGCCTCTACCTGGCCTTTCAATAAACCTTCATATATCCCTTCTTGCTTACCTTTCAACATGCCTTCAATAATGCCTTCTTTAATACCTTCCTTTTTGCCTTCTTGTCGTAAATAATCACCCATTGTCATAATCTTTGCCTCATCTACTTGGGTTAAACCTGTTGTAACTACGTGAATAAATTCTTTTTGATCAAACGGCTCTGCCGCTTGAAATAAATAACTTACGATAGAGTAAATATACTCTATCGTCGCCTTGTTTCTCAATACAGGAGAGGAGGCGCAGCCATTGCATATCAGTCGACTTGGTATCATACTGAATAATCAATGATTTTGACTAAAACACAAGCTTGCGAAGCCTGGCATATGTTGGTTTTAGCTGTATTTACCTGCAAAAAATCCAAAAATCTGCTAAAATTGGTAGTATAACGATTTGGAAAAATTCAATTAGTTGTTTGAATTATTGAGTAATTTTAAGGGATTTAACAAAAAGTGATGGTTAATCAACCCATCAAAAATGTTAAATGATGGTTTTTGCATTTAAAAAATAATAAGAAAATAAAAAACTTAAAAATAAAAGGTAAGCTATGCCAACACTTGTAATCACGCCAGATATGAAGGGTATTAATGAGCAAGCCAAAAAAATCCTGGTAGATAGGGGGATAGTTGGCGCCAATTATCCTGTTAACATAGCGGGATCGTTATTTTTCACATTACTGCTAAGAGCAGAAGATCCAAGACTACTTCAACCTGGTGGTAATGCTTTTGACGCAGCTACTTATGCAAAATATAAAACAATGTACGATAAGATGATGTCGCAGCGAAATGCTTTTATTTCTGCTCTTAAAAAAGGTGGTGCTGCATATGCTAAAGATGCCGATATAATCGACAAATTAAACGAAAATTTTGATTTAAAAGACGCACCACTTCCTCCTACTATATACAGATGCGCTGTTTTGTATGGGCAAGATGCTGAAAATGCAATGTCAGCTAACAATTTACCTGCTTGGATAACAAGCGCAGCGGCCCCAACCCCTGCACTTGATGCAGCAGCATTTGCTCCAGCTACCGCCGGAGCAACCGTACCACACTCAGAAAAACCTATATTCGCAGAAGTTTATAGCGAACAATCAAGCAATATGAGTCAACCACGTAAAGTGTTGACGTTTGTTTCAGCTCCAAGCGGACAGATGCTTATCCCAAAAATTGGTAATGATGATAATGCGAATGAAGAAGCGTTTTATACATCTTTACGCATAGCATTTAAATCAGAGTGGTCTGGGATGCATTTTACTCCTGAGCTTATGCAACAATTTCAAGATAACAAAAAAATCAGGGAAGCATTTTCAACAGCGGTGGATAGATTTTTTAGTGACTCTGAAGTTATAGCTACACAGACGCAGAAACAAGCACAGGGACAACCACCATTTAAAATATTTTTACCACCTGAACTTTACGACCCAAATTCTCCGCTTACATCAAACCCTGAGATGCAAAAGTTTATTGTGCGTGAGAGTGAGACGCCAATAATTACATCACCAGAAACAACTACAGTTCTGCCTGATGCAGAAGATAAACCACCAGAACAACCATTACGACCTGTTGTTACCGCAGAAGAGGAAAAAAAGAAAGAGGCTGAAAAAGAACCAGAAGAGGAGGAAAAAGCCGAAAAAGAAGAAGAAGCCGAAGAAGAAAAAGAAGAAGAATTTACAGAACCAGAAGAATATCGTGGACCTGCAACCGAACCTTTTAGAAAAGCAAAAGATTCATTCATACAAAAATGGAATCAGCAATTACTTGTAAGTAGCTCTCCAACTACAAATTCGCATTTTCGCCAAGTTACCGATCAGAAATTAAACATCATATTAAAAAATGTTGAAGATGCAAAATTAGCAACACAACCACTTCCGCAAGCTGTGATTAAAACAATTGAATCAAAATCCAAGGATATTATAGATGCTTTAAACAAGTTTACTAAACGTTTAGGGCAGATTTTAAAAAAATACGAGTCTTCCAAAAACGGCCCCAATCCCATGCCAATACTAGATCTTTGGATGGGACTTGATCAAGAACTACATACCATCGAACAGCTTTCCGAAAAACTTTTGGATTATGCACAAAAGCTTGCTAAAGATCACGCTGAAGAAAAGGAAGAGGTGGCGGAAGAGAGGGAATTGTCTCTTGAAGATCTCTCTGAAAATGAAAGAATTCAGCCCTTAATAGAGCGTTACAATAGAATCATTGAAGCAAAATTACATGGCGATAGCGTTTATAGATTCCATAATTTATTCGATGGTCGTGGTGGACTTCTTCCTATTCTACAAAATATTAATGAATTAGACGTTGATGCAAATATAGATGCAGCTATAACCGCACTTAGTCACGCTTTAGATGAACTTGAACGCACCATTGATTCTCTTGATTTAGATAACCGAGATGACAGGCTTCAAGTAAGAGGCATTTTAGAACGAGCTTTTATTGTTGCAGCAAATCTCCTTAATAAAGAGGTGAAAGAAGAAGAAGGTGAGGAGGAGGAACTAAAAGAAGAAGTGAAAGAAAGTAAAGAAGCCAAAGAGAAAGAACTGGCACCAACGCCCCCATCTCTTGCTGCCGCCCCTGCGTCACATGCATCAACCGCACGTAGCTCTGATGTTGCTGTAACCAGAGCCCTTGCTACTACCCCAAGACAACAAGGCTTCGATTTAAAAAGGGAAGCTATGGCACTTTCTCGAGAATGCAAACAAGCTATTGATACCAAATTCAGTGCACAAGGAAATAAAGAGTTACGCGATATGTTTGCAAAAGAAATATATCTTAAGCTTAAACGCATCTTTCAAGCATTAGAAAAAAGCAATTTACCACCAGAAACAATTATTAATTTTTTTGAAAAACTTCGCCTAATTATTACCAACCAAGCACCTAATTCTGGAAGCTTGTTTAAAGTCATAGCATATGAAGGTTCCACTGACAATACGACCATATTGTACATCACAGGAACAGGTATGGTAGAAACCCACTATCCTCCAAGACTTAAAACTATCTCCCAGCAATTAGAAGCCTTAAATGCGCAAATAAAAAAAGTTGGAGCAGCCGCCCAACTTCACGAAGAAGCAGTGCAAGAACCAGATGCAGCAGCGGAAGCAAAAGCGGCACATAAATCTAATTCGGCTCAAGCATCTCCGCCTTCGGCATCACCTAATGATTGACCGTAAAAATAATGAAGAAAAATCTTTTTATTTGATATTTCAAAATTATTTAATATTCATTAATATTTAGAACGACCATTATTAATTATTCATTGTTAATTATTAATTGCTTTTATAGCCATAGCAACCATCAATTACTTTCAAAGTTATTTAGTTCAGTCTCAATTTCTTCGATGGACGGCATAATACCTTGGAGTTTCTTTGGTAGTGCTTTTGTTAGTTCATATTCTGAAATACCAATTGGCTTGATAATGCCTTTCAAAGCATATTCTGCAACTACTTTATTGCGAGATTTGCATAATAACAATCCAATTGAAGGGTTATCATCTTTATGCCGCATTTTATCGTCAATAGCGCTCAAATAAAAATTCAATTGGCCAATATGTTCTGGTTTAAATTTTGTTGATTTAATTTCATATGTTGCGTAGTTAGTTATGTTGTGTTGAGCAGTAATAACACCGTAATTTTATTGTTCTTTTCATAGATCAACAGCACATAATATCTTTCTTTTATTAGATCTAAATATTCAACTTGTATTTTTTTAGCTTAAAATATTTTTATTCTTTAATGCGCTCCTTATAATTTTTTCTTTATTGTCAGCACTAGGATGCAGAAGTTTAACGACCATATTGTACATCACAATGCAACAAAGCATATTACGATATTTTATATTATTGAGCACAAGATTATTTATTTTTTGAAAATACATATCTTGTGGATAGCCAAATGGCTCAATAAATATTATTGAATTTTTTTCACTAGGGACCTGAGTAATCGCATCTTCTACTTGGGTTTTTAATAATGAGGGAAAAGAATTATCTTTTTCAAAAATTATTATCTTTTGTTCAGTTTGTTCTTTCAAAGATTTGTCATGATCGTCCATGGGCAAACCAATTGCAATAGATGAATCTTGGAAGAAAATCGGATGATATTTTTCAATGCAAATAAATGAGATTTTATCACCGCTATTTATAAAGTTTAGTTCAATCGGAACATTGTACCGTTTTAGCCTTATGACTTCATTAATTGATGCAACTAATTGCTCATTAAGGTTGCGATTAAAGTGCCTAGGACATTTGGTAAAAAAAACTTCCACTCTGATGTTATCCGGAATAACTATCTGCTTTAATTTAGGTCCCATATATTTAATAAATTTAAGAACTCTGCAAGAATTAACTCTATTAAAAGAAATCAGACTCTTGCACTCACAAAAGATTTCGCCTATTTGAGGTACAAAAATCTTAAAATCGGGACTTTTAGTTTTCTGGCCGATCTTAACGAGAGGAGAAAATTCTAAAGTATCAATATTAAAATAATCATAGCAAAACCTGGCGCATCTTACCTCGAATAGGATTGAGGAAAACTGTTGTGGATTCTCAAATTGTTTAACTAGCAAATTAAAATTTGTATGATCCCGGAAAGTGAGTAACTCTTTCCCGCATTGTAAAAAATCAAGTAAGCTAACATGGTACTTGGATTCTTTAGATTGCAATATATCTATCCCATTTATATCAATAGAAAATGAGTTACTAGATGGTAAAATATCACTCCATAAGGATAAGATATTTTGGAGTAAACGCATATCCTGGAATCCAGGATATGCGTTATTTTCTTTTATGTGAGTAATTAACTCACTAAAATTTATCAACATAATTTGTCGGTTTATTATAAAAGTAGTTTAAACAATTAAAGCGCCTCTAAAAAACTCATAAGATTATTATCTTCGCGCCATGATTTTTTCTGCTTTGTGGGTGCAATCTCGCAATGTGCCAAAGCTTTTGCCTTCATCTCAAGATCAACCTCAGCATAAATGTTGGTGGTGTTTATAGAAACATGACCAAGCCAAGCTCTGATCGTATTAATATCTACCCCTGCTCGCAATAAATGCGTCGCGGTTGTATGGCGTATAATATGTGGGCTAACGCGCTTCTTTTCAAGGGCAGGATAGTCTTTAATTAATTGTTTTGCATATTTTTTCACCAACGTGTGAATGCCAAAACGTGTCAATGGTTGACCACAGCGATTTAAAAACACATGCTCGGTTTTGGGTCGACCACCAGTTAATGTCAGCAGCTCAGTTGTGGTATTTTGCCACAAAGGACAACGACGCAATTTATTGCCTTTACCCTTGATAAGCACTGTAGAAAAATCTCTTTTAGGTGCGTTTGCTATCTCTAAATCCATTATTGTTAATTGCGCCGTTTCATCAGCTCGTGCGCCAGTATTATAGAGAAATAGCAGCAACGCATAATCTCGCCTGCCTTGGTAGATACTGCGGTTTGGCGCATTCAATAAAGCATCCATTTCCGGTTTTTCTAAATACGTGATCAATGTTTTTTTGGCTTTTTTAAAGGGGATTTGTTTGATTTGCCTGCACCATTCAACATGTTCCGGGCTATTCAAACTAATAAAGTTAGCAAAAGCATGGATTGCAGCAAGCCTTTGATTCCGAGTTGTCAAACCGCACTTACGTTTTGTTTCGAGACTCGTTAAAAAATCTTTGATTGCTGTTGGTGATATTTCGTCGATTGTTAACTGTTCAATCTGTTTTCGTGCTTTTTTTGCTACGAATGGCAAACAAAGCTTGAAAGTGTCGCGATAACTCTGTTGAGTATTACGTGATAAATTTTTAGTGCTGATTAAATATTCTAGTAAAAATCGTTTAATCCAGGAACTTAAAAAAATTTGAGTTTTCATTTGGAACCTCCAATTGCATATTTTTGAAACCGCGCCCCTGCTTCGCGCAATAAATCCCTAGTCATAGTTAAATAAACAGAAGTCGCCGCCAGATAGGTGTGCCCCATATAGGTTGAGAGCACTGGCAATAATTTTTGTACATCTTTATTTTCTTGGTACCATTTTGTTAAATGGTGTACAGCGAACGTATGGCGAAGATCATGTATTCTTGGCTGATAACGCGCATTATCCGTACGTTTAATTTCAGCCTTTTTTCGAATAGCCTGGAATATTTCTCTTACAGTACCAATATTTAGAGGTTGATTTTTCAAAGATACAAATAATGGCGCATTAGTGTGCGGACTTTCTATGTTTTTTTCTCTCCAGCTTAGATACTCCTTGATTGTCTGTAACAATTGCATATTAAATGGCACGAGTCTTGTTTTATAAAATTTAGTTTCTCGCACAGTTATTACTGCTTCAATCAAATCGACATCCCCAATAGTTAAATCAAGGGCTTCATGTAACCTAAGACCCGTAGCATAAAGTAGTAAAAAAACAACTTGTATGACATAGGGGACAATATGAGATTTGTTCGTTTGATAATTTAATGCAGTATTTAGGATCAATTTTATTTCTTGTTTGCTATAAATATATGGAATAAAAGCGGGTGGTCGTTTTGGTAAAATCTTTGGCAACGGTGAGGTCTTGATATATCCTCGGCTAATTGCATAATTATAGAAGCCAAGCAGGGTTGTATGTCTGCAAAACCAAGCTGATGTTATTGGTCCATCCCTATAAAGAAAGTTGTTAATTTTTTTTGCAGGAAGATTACTAATGTCAATATTTTTACCTAAGCAATTATAAAACATCCTCAAATATTTTGAGTTAGCATCAAATTTTTCGCCTAATGATTTTCTGTAATTAATGTATTGCTCAATTAATTTCTTTAACTTCATAGCAAACCTCCAATATCAAAATCAGCAATCTTTCGTAGCTCGGTAAGATTAACCTTTGCATAAATACGAGTTGTTTCTAAGCTTTGATGACCAAGATGATCACTAATTTCTTTGAGGGAAACGCCTTCATTAATCAAGTGAGTAGCACAGGCGTGACGGAGAGAATGAGGACCATAATGTTTGAGTTGTACATTTAAACCATGCCACCTGCTTTTTACAATCATATAAACACCGGCTGTGGACAAAGGCCTAAATGGCGCTCTTCTGCAAATAAAGACGTTTCTCTGACAACAATTATTTTGCCTAACCTCGCGAATGTAACGCAAAATAGCATTGCCTACTGTTTTAGATAATGGAAATAGCTGAGGCTTTCCTTCTTTGGCTCTTGTGATGTGTAGTAATTCATTTTTCCAGTCAAGGTTATCGAGTTTCAAATTAACAACTTCGCTACATCTAAGCCCATATACTGCAAGCAACATGATAATAGCTCTGTCTCGTATGCTTGTCGGGTGCTTACCCTCAGTCTTTGCAAGTACTTTTTTTACATCTTCCCACGATGGACCATAAGGCAAGCTGGCGTGCTTATATACTCGGGATGTTTTAATTGAAGCCGCTAATCCTCTGCGGCACCATTTTTTGTGCTCAGCATATCTTATAAATGATCGAATAATTGAAGTGTAATCTTGAATGCTTACTCGTGCGTAATTATCAATTTTTTGCTTATGTTCAATGATTCCGTCTATCATTAAGCAATCTAATTTGTTAAGTTTGTCTGTTACTTTAGATACCAATGTTAAAAAATTTTTCAAATGAAAGTCGCGCGACAATATTGTTCTTTCTGATAACCCCTGTTCGTGGCGCATATAATTAATATAACCACTTAGCTCTTTAACAAATTTAATTTCTTCTGGCTTAACTTCTTCCAAACGGTTAATCATTTTTAACCATCTGGTGGCGTCGGCAATAAATCGCTGTTTGGCAAACTTTGAATATTCTCCAGGTTTCCGCCAATGCTGATTTTCTGCTATTGCCCACTTTTCTGCAGCTTTTTCAATTTCAGCAACAGTAACTATTTTTTTATTTTCTAAATTAAGATAATCAATAATTAGCAATAAATATGCGGAAATACGCTTTAAAGTTAACGGAATAGCGCCGTTGTCTTTCCAGTATTGCAAATATTTTAGGCGTTCCTGAAGCATTGGGGCGGTTAAGTGTTTGTGAAGAAAATGGTAGCGGCTGTAAAGTTTATAAAGTATTCCAACTTCCGAAGGGTATTTTAATCGCCCTATATCTGTCAGCCATTTGGTAGCGAACATAACAAATAACGATTTTAAATATTTTGCGGAGGCTATATTTTTACGTGGATGTTTATATTTATGTTTTATCCACCCATCGGCTGCTTTATCTATCTCAGTTATAGGGACTTGCTTGTTTTCTTTTAGGTCAAGATGTTGGACGACTAATAGAAGATAGGTTGCTACCACTTTGAGATAATGATATGAGCGCTTTCGTTTTTCTAAATTTCTTAAATAAGCAATCCTTTCCCGTAGTAGCGGCGCCTCTAAATGTATCTTTCTATAAAAAAGGCGTTTATTGAGTTTTTCAAACATGATTTGATCTCCTATATTTAGTTGATGGAACAATCTTAATAGTGATCTAACTATGTTTGTTTTAAAAGAAATTGTGTGCAAGAATAAGCGATGAACAATACTAAGAAAAGGCACCACTACTTACCAAAATTCTATCTTGATGGCTTCTGTGACCAACAAAACATGGTTTGGATCTATCACAAAGACACCCAAAAAATACATTGTCAAAGACCAGAAAATACAGCAATTGTAAAGAATTTCTATGCTATACATCGTAATGATGGAACCATTGATACAAATACTTTTGAAGATGCTTTAGCCGATATTGTAGAAAGTCCAGCCGCTGCTGCATTAAAATCACTGCGATTAGGGTCAGTTCCAACTGATGAGTATAGGCAGCACTTATCCATTTTATTTGCCTTCATGTTAGTGCGAACCCCAGGTTATAGGGATTCTTACGAACCTCAGTTTAATGAAGAGCTTGATAAGATGTTAAAGTTAATTGCTGCTAATGAAGAGTATTTTCAGAGGTGGACTGATGACTACAAAAAAACAAATGGCGTACCTTTAGCGGATAACATAGAACAACTAAGGCAAGAAATCTTGAACGGTAAATTTCAAGTGAGAGTTCACCCAAATTTTAGCCTTTCTACTATGCAGAAACTTGGTTTTAATTGCGGTGGTTTATTGGTGAATATGAAATGGGTAATAATAAAGGCACCGAAAAATCTTTATTTTTTAACATCTGATAATCCAGTTATTGTCACAAATCCACGGGGCATTGGCTATTGTTCTCCAGGATTAGGTTTGAAAGATACAAGGGTTTTTGTTCCCATCTCAAAAGAAGTTGGTCTTCTTATGATCAGGTCAGATGAAGATAAGCTTGACAACCAAATTGTTAGTAATAATAGTAAAATTGTAAAAGAGATGAATACTGGGATCGTCCTTGGTGCATCTAAATTTATTTTTGCTAATGAACAAAACGATAAAATTACTAGATTAATAAAAAATGTAAATGAGAAAATACAGATGGTAAATTTATGTGTTGGAGGCAATCCCATTGATATATAATAATGCTGGTTTTGGTGATGAAGACAACATAACTAACTACGCAACATATGATTTGTTATGTTGTGCACAACATAACAAATCGCATATCACAAAGCTCCGTAAAATATAATTGTAAAAGAGCATATCAATAAAAAATTCCTGCTCGTCTATTACAATGGGAATTTGGTTTCCTGCAAATGCAAACCCCTTTCCCAAGGCAAGCATAAATTTAGTAATGTGTTGCACAGATGCAAATTCAATCTCTCTTTCATGTGCTTGATCGTGCAAACCTAAAAAATCAAAATTATAAGGACTTTTTACCATGTCCTGTGCGAGTTGAGATAAAGATGATGGCAATTTAGATAAAAAATTTGTAGTTTTATGCTTATCGATTGCTTGCCGTTGATATAGATTTTGTTTGATTTGATCTTCCAACACATAACGCGACCAACCATTTTCGATAGCTTGCGTGATGTACCAATCACGAACAGCTCCATCCTTTACTCGTTGAATTAACAGCATAACATGGCCCCAAGGCAATTGGTCAACAAAGTGCTGACCAAATCCATCTGGGTAAAGATGCGCAAAAATCCTCATATATTTAAGGTTTGTCTTGGAAAAACCATATGTCCCAGGAAACGATTGCTGAAGATCATTAGATAGTGTTTCTAATAATTTATCGCCCCAGTTGGTTTCAGATTGTTTTTCAATAATTCTTTTGCCAATAAACCAATACAGCCAAATAACTTCACAGTTAACCGCCAATGTTGCTTGGAGACGACTAGTTTGAATTTTAGTTTTTATTTCAGCAAATAAATATTTGTATTCTTGATCCAAATGTAAAACAGTATTTTGTTGTTTTGTAGAAATAATTTTTGCTTTTTTTGTCATATGCTACACCCCTACAATAAACGCTATTTTTTATCATTTGATTTATTAGCTGTTACTTTAAATTTTTATTTATTGAGCTTACAGAAAAACCTCATAATTTTTATCAAAAATAATTAAACAAACAATACCGTGAAATACCCGGGGCGGTAGGGAATAGGGAACAGCTTCGCTCCGACCAAATTTACACGCATGTCAAAATAGTCAAGACTATTTTGACATGCGTGTAAATTTGGTCGTAATAAAAACCATTACTTTCAACTGCAAACGCCGAAGATTGTTTCGCTAAAAACTTTTTTATCACAGTTACCGTAAAAAAGTTTTATTTTGCGCGGCGGATTCCGGCGACGAGAAAAATTATGACCGATAAGAATTGCATAAATATTGAAAATACGACGAGCCAAAAAAGTGAAATATCATATAAAAATCCCATCAAGGCGCTGCCGATAAAACAGGCTAGGCCAAAACAAGCGTTATATATGCCATAGGCGCGTCCGCGTTTTTCCTTAGGGATAATATCACCAATGATTGCTTTTAAAAGCGAACTCTGCGCGCCGGTGCCTATGCCCCATAAAAACATGCCAAAAAAAGCAAGTGCAGTGCCGCCGAAAAAAACAAAAATTGGGAAAAATGCGGCGATAACTGTGGTAATAATTAATACCACATAACCAAGCCGATCGTAGAGTTTGCCAAAAAATAATACCGAAGCTGAACTAACGCCCAAACCAACTGCGTATGAAAACGGAATTAATGTTGCACTCAAAATCGCGTGTTTTTCGAAGTGATAGGCGATTATCGGAAAATCCGCAAAACCTGCAGCAAGTGAAGCGCTCGCTAATAAATAAATCCAAAATGTAGCGTTGGTATGATTTTTCGTTGGTGTAGTAATTTGCGAAGTTTCTAAATCTTGCGGCGTAGGATATATTCTGCTCGCAACAATTAAAGATACGATTGCTAAAAACCCGGGGATAAATAATATAGCAAAACCATCACGGTAACTACCTTTTAAAAATAACACCAAGGTTACAATGAGCGGACCAAGCATTGCGCCCAACTGATCAAAAGTTTGATGCAAGCCAAAACCAAAACCTCGGCCAATGCTATGGCTCGCGTGCGAAAGCATCGCATCGCGCGCTGGAGTGCGGAGGGCTTTGCCAACGCGTTCCAAAATAATGAGGAACGCAGCAGTTCGCCAATTCCCAGTGAAAGCAAGAAGCGGCAAACCAATTAAATTGCAAGCATAGCCAAAAAAAGTAAATAACCAATAATTCGCAGTTTTATCGACAAGATATCCAGAAAATAATCTTAACGCATAACCAATAAATTCACCTGCACCAGCAACTATACCAACGATAAATGCATTTGCACCAAGCAATGCCAAGAATGCGCCAGTAATACTTTTTGCACCTTCGACAGTCATGTCAGCAAGAAAACTGACAACCCCAAGAATTATAACTAATGTTATTGCGGCGTTTTTATGGCTTTTTTTCAGCATATTTGTTTATAAAAAATTGTGCGCAAGAAAAAATATTGGGCCGCACTTGCACGCTACGTTTGCGAGCATCTGATTTACGCGCCCACATATTTTAAAAGTTCGCGGCATACACTTTTGATGCCGATATTGCTTGGGCAAACTTTATCGCAGCGGCCACACAAGAAGCAGGTGATAACTCCGTTACGTTTAACATCAGCGGCTAACTTGTGATGAATGCGGCGACGCGTGCGCTGAGATTCTTTTGCCATCGGGTTATGCCCGCTCGCTTCACGCATAAAACCATCTAATAAACATGAATCACGCAGACGCACGCGTTCGATATTTTTATGCAAAAGCGACTTTCGATCAAACACATCAAAACAAGTGCAAGTTGGGCAACATAAAGTGCATGCGGTACAAGAAATACAACGATCTGAAATCGTCTGCCAAAACTCGTCTGGAACTTTATTTGCTAAAATTAATGCAGAAACTTTTTGTAACATCTCGGTATCTTCTTGAGATAATTTTTCTGCTGCGCTTTTTAACTTATCTAAGGTGTCAGAAGAAACTTCTTTGCCACCAGAAATTTTTGCCACTAAATTTTTCCCAGGATCAGAATAAGCAACAGGAATATATTCACCATTGCCAAGCGCAATTAATTCGAAATCACATTTACCATTTGCAATTTTTAATAATTCACCAGCAGCACCACATTTACCAGTAACACACACTACCACAGCATTTTGGCGTTTATTGAAATAGGGGAAATCCACATAATTTTTACTATAAAATTTATCGATATATTCTAAACAGTCTGCGTCTTCCGCGGTAAAACCAACGACAAATATCGGCCACGTTTCTTTTGTTGTTTCAGTTTTCTTTTCTTTGAAAGTTAAAACAACTTCTTGATATGGCGCAAAAACACTGGTTGGTCTCATTGGCAAAGCACCACCAGCCAATGTTAAATCCCCTGAGTCTAACTCCCCAAGAGTGCGCGTACCATCATGCAATTTAACCGGCACTTGCACAGAATAATCAGCAGTTAAACTTTTAAAAAATGTGTGTAATTCATTTTCAGTATATGCTTTCATGATTTTCATTTTAGTTAATTAAACAATAATTTTAATAATACGTGCCGCACAAATTTTATATTCTGGGATTTGTGCAATCGCATCGCGGGCATTTATCGTTAACGCATTTGCTGGAGCTTCCGCAAAATGAAACGGCATAAATAATACGCCTTTTTCTATAGCTTTTGTTACTCGCGCCATTACTTTTATTTTCCCGCGCCGAGTTTCAAGCTCTACCCATTCGCGATCACGAATATTCAACTCTATTGCATCAGCAAAATTAATTTCAACATACGGGAAATGCTCTTCGCGTTCTAGGAGCCTGGTGCGCCTTGTCATTGTGCCAGTGTGGTAATGAAAATAACAACGCCCGGTTGATAATAAAAGCGGGTATTCAGCATCAGGTAATTCTGCAGGAGGCAAATATTGAGCCGGTATAAATTTGCCAAGGCCGCGCGTAAATTTCCCGATGTGCAAAATCGGCGTGCCTGGGTGATCTGCAGCTGGGCATGGCCACTGTAAACCTCCTTGATCAAGACGCATAAAATTTATCCCAGCATAACTTGGAGTAACTGCAGCAATTTCCGCTAAAATTTCGCCGGGGTTTTGATACTGCATGTTTTGATAACCAAAGCGCTTAGCAACTTCGCCCAAAATTTCCCAATCAGCTTTTGCATTGCCAATTGGCGTAACTGCTTTTCTAATGCGTTGCACGCGGCGTTCTGTGTTAGTAAATGTGCCATCTTTTTCTGCATAAGTTACACCTGGCAAAACTACATGCGCAAATTCTGCTGTGGAGGTAAGAAAAATATCTTGCACCACTAAAAAATCCAGCTTGCTTAGCGCTTCTTTTACATGATGTTGATCTGGGTCAGAAATAACTGGGTTTTCGCCCATAATATAAAACGCTTTCAGCTCAGTGCCTGCTGCATCCATTGCTGTAGTAACAGTATGCCCGCTCTTTTCTGGAAGATTTTCTACTTGCCACGCGCGCGCAAACTTTTCGCGAATTGCCGCATCAGTTACTCCTTGATAACCAGAAAAAACACCTGGCAAAGCACCCATATCGCAGGCACCTTGCACATTGTTTTGCCCACGTAACGGGTTTACTCCAGCGCCAGCTTTGCCTAAGTTCCCAGTCAACATCGCTAAATTTGCCACACTTCTTACGTTATCTACCCCATGAATATGCTGCGTAATTCCCATGGAATAAATGATTGCGGCACTTTTTGCCGTTGCATACATTCTGGCGCAATTAATTAACTCTTCTTTGCTGATGTCACAAAGCGCAGCAACTTTTTCAGGTGGATAATCTTTTATCACGCTTTCAAGTTCAGTAAAATTTTCTGTGCGCTCTTTGATAAAAGATTTGTTTTCTAAATTTTCGCTTAATATTATATGCATCAAACCATTTAAAAATGCGACATCAGTGCCATTAGCAAATTTAATATGCAGATCGGCGAGCTTAGCTAAACGAATAGTGCGATTATCTACCACAATTACTTTTGCGCCTTTTTGTTTAGCGCGAATAACACGGGTGCCAATTAATGGATGCTGCTCGGTGGTGTTTGAACCAATAATCAAAACACAATCTGCATTTTCCATGCAATCAATTGAATTGGTCATCGCCCCCGAACCAAATGTTGCGGCAAGGCCTGCAACAGTTGAAGCATGGCAAAGGCGGGCACAATGATCGACATTGTTTGTTTTAAATACAGCGCGCGCCAATTTCATCATTAAATAATTTTCTTCATTAGTAACTTTGGCTGAAGAAAAAAACATCAGGGCATCGTTGCCATATTTTTCGCGAATAAACGCAAGTTTGTTGGCAATTAAATCCAGTGCTTCATCCCAGCTCGCTGCAACTAACTTACCATTGCGACGAATTAATGGAGTTTGCAGACGCTCGGCATGATTGACAAATTGATAAGCATTCCAACCTTTAATACAAAGCTGCCCTCGAGACACCGGGCTACCCGAACTTGCTTCAACTGCGATTGCTTGATCTTTTTCATCAACCACTAAATAAAAATTGCAACCGACGCCACAATAAGGACAAGTTGTTAAAGTTTTTTTATTCATAGTGCATTTGCTACATCTTTAATTTGTGATAACCAAAATACCGGCCCATCCATGCAACAATATAAATGATCAATTGTACAATGGCCGCATTTACCAACGCCGCATTTCATGTGGCGCTCGAGAGAAACTACGATGTTTTCCGGTGTTAATCCCTTTTTAAATAATTCTTGTAGAACAAATTTGTACATGATTGGCGGCCCACAAATTACTGCAACTGTATTTTTGCTATCAAAAGAAAGCTTCGGGATGAGTGTTGTGATTAACCCAACGTTACCATCCCAACATGTTCCAGTTTTAACCGCATCAACTGTACATAAACAATCAAAAGTTGTGCCATATTGCCAGTTGTAAATCTCATTTTTATATAAAACATCATCTTGTGACTTTGCACCATACACAATGGTGGCTTTGGCAAATTCTTTTGGCCTATCTTCTACGTATTGAATTAATGAACGCAATGGCGCAAGACCACAACCACCCGCAATTAAAATCAACTCTTTGCCGCGCAATTCTTCTAATGGGAACCAAGTGCCAAAAGCTCCGCGCATACCAAGTTTGTCGCCAACATTGAGCTCATGCATCGCTGTGGTTAACGCACCAATTTTGCGTACGCCCATTTCTAAATATGAGCCACGCGTTAATGAAGATGAAACAGAAATTGGTGCCTCACCAATACCAACAATAGAAACTTGCATAAATTGGCCAGGCCGATGATTAAAAGGTTTGCCATCAATTCTTTCAAAACGGAATAATTTTTCTTGGGCAGTTAAATCTGTAATGCTGGTTACTTTACAAGGAAAGGGTAGATAATCTACCAAATTTTGTGCCATGTTCTAGCTCTCTTCAAATAAAAATAATAATGTTTTGTACTGCGAAAACTTGTGGGTGTCAAGTAAGGTGTTTTTAAAATGGTTTTGCCCTGGATCCATTATCTAATCATCTAACTCCACTATTTTTGGTAACAAATAATTTTCTTTAGAAACTACTTTTTTACCAGATTCAGCTTCAAGCTCAAGTTTAGCCTTTTTGGCAATTCTACCACCTTTAACCCCCGCGATTTTATTTTCGACCATTCCTTTTGCATTTATAGTTTCAGCAATTTGCCGAGAAGACAATTCTGCCAATGCAGTAAAGATAAGCTCAGCCTCAGTCATGTGGTTACGTAAATTTTGTGATTTCAACCCTTTTAAAATCTTATGCTCTTTAATTGAAATACCAGACCATTCCTGATGAATAATATTAGTAAGTATTGCATATTCCTCTTTTCTGGTTATTTGGTGCTTACTCCAATAATCAGTTAATTTATTGCGTGTTTCCTGCCCCATCATTCTTTGCTGTATCCACTTTTCACTCCTACCAAATTTTTTCCAATTTTCTCTTGCACGATTTATCGATTTTTCAGGATCAGCAATTTCCTGCATTCGCTCATAACCTACTTTTGCCAACCAAAGTTTAATTGGCTCTGCAGATGGGCTTGGAACTGATTGAATTAATCTTAATAAAGTTTCTGGATCGGCTGTATCTGTTAGTCGCATTTTTCCGTCTTCAGCCCGCATTTTCAACTGGTGACATTTTGTCACCGATTCATTTCCCTCCTTTTTAAGGCGTTCTTTCAATTTATTCCAGTACTTCCTTGTGGTTTGAAAATTCTTTTGTTTAGTTAATGCGCCAATAATATCTATGACAGAAAAATACCATATTTCTTGCTTTTCGTCATAAACCCTGCGAATTTTAAAATCTTCAAAAAATGCTAAAGTATTTTTCATGTTTTTTCCGGTTAGAATTTATCTTAGAGACAAATTTATTTTAACACTTTTCAGTATAAGAGAAATACCGTGTATTAGAGTGCTTCCCTTTATTATTGAGTCATTTATAACTGCGTCTAATAACCGCTGGCTGCGTTAAGGGAAATAAAAAAATTGCTAATTTAGGTCTACTAACCTAAATCCTGCAATTAAAATGCTGGGGAACGTTTTTAGCGTTAGGATTTTCATAGGCAACAACTTCGTTGTTATAAAAGTTTCTGGATCAACTGCATCTGTTAGCCACATTAGATCAGATTAAATTAGAGGGGGTTAAAGATGTAGGAGAGACGTAATGGAGCCACACTCTAAGCCCTAGCTACTTAAAGCATGGCTCCGATTTTACGCTATTCACCCATTGCTTGAATATTTCCCATACCGCTTAGCGCTTGGTTTACACTTTTTGGGTTGCCGTAATATTTGACATTCCCCATGCCTGACAGATCTGCATTAAGTAGATTTTTTGCAGTTACTGTCACATCACCAGCGCCTTGTAATTTGATCGTTACATCATCTGCGATTAATGCTTTGGTATTAATATTTCCAGAGCCGAGCAGATTCACTTCGAATTTCTTTGCTGTACCCTGCATCTTTACATCACCAGAGCCTCGAACCACTAGTTTAAAATCATCGCTCTGCACATTTTTGACATTGATGCTGCCAGCGCCACTCAAACTTAAGTTATTTAAAACTGGCGTAACAATCTTGATATTAATATCGCGAGCAGATCGATAATTTAGCCCAGATTTAGTATCAATATATAAAGTGTCACCAGAAATACTGGCATCAATGTATGGCAAAACGTCGGCATCAGCTTCAATCACCAAACTTGGTTTATCGCCCACCGTTATGTCAGTAATAGATGCAAGACGTAAATCAACTGCGCTAAAATTTGCAATTGGCACTGGTTTGCTGGATACATTGATTTTTGCATGAGCATGAGTTACAAAGGCAAATGCTACAGCCAATATTATTGTGCCAGCTACAACTACTAATAAGGTTTTATTGCTTGCCTTCATTTTGACTCCCCAGTTTGCTTGCTTTGAGTATGCAGCTCTAAAAGTTCATTAAAATTAATTTTTAATAGTTCGGCCAATTTAAAAAATCTTGGTGCATCTTCAGTAAAAAAAATTTGTCGTTTTAAAGCAATAATTTTTTCTACTGCATCAGCGGCTACATAAAAACCTACGCCGCGCTGCTTATAAATTATCGCGGAATTTTCTAAGTAGACAAAAGCCCGCGCTGCAGTATTTGGATTAACTTCTACATCTACAGCAATTTCCCGGATTGATGGAATTTTTGTGTCAGCTTGCCATTCACGCGTCAATATTTTTTCACAAATATGATCTGCGATTTGCAAATAAATTGCTTGTTTTGGCTGAAATTCCATACTATAACTCAGCCTCACAAATACGAAAATAAGTAATCATCCAACAACAAAATGCAAGTAAAATCGTTATTATCGTTTTGGCACAAAAAAACCCTGCGCTATTTTCTATGTTATTTAATGCAAAATGTAGCTCACCAAATAGCGATAGAACTAGAGTAGTGATAATAGAAATAATAGCCCCGAGCACACAAAGCGCTAAAAATATTTTCATCAAAACATGTCTTTTAAAATAAGCAGAACCAAGCACAACTATGGCATGGCAAAATAGGTAATTTGTAATCACAGTTAATACATCTTTCGCAAATGGATTAAATAGTTGGAACTGCTCCTGATAAACCGCAAATTCTAATACGTTAACAAGCGCTGACACTAGAAAAAACCCTAGTGCCAATACACCGGCATAACCTATGCCAGTTAAAAGCAGACGGCTGAGTAATTTTTCTAAACTGGTGCATGGCAAACTTAAGAAAAAATAACTGCGCTTTTCATCGTGCAAATCTTTAAATGCATTGGAAGATATCCAGATGCCGCCAATAAAAAGCACCATAAAAAACAGTCCAGGGTGAAAATTATTGACGGCAAAATTAACATTCAGATGACGTGAAAAACCCAATGAATATAAAAACACACCGCAAGCTACTGAAATTGTGCAAATCACAATTAACCTAAAATTGATCATTAAATCTGCCTTCATCAAAAGGCCTAATCTCTTTAAACTTAAATAATTATTCGCTTGCATAAAACCCTTTAATAACAATTTTTAAAATATTTTTTGTATTTGCTCTTGGCTATTAATTACTGCATTAAATAGCAGCTCTAAATCAACTTCTGATTCGATGTTGTGGACATTTTTTTCAACCACAGCATAACCACCTAAAGTTTTTTCTTTATAAATAACATCTGCCGCCTCAGGTTGGCTTGGTAAAATTGAAAAACTTAATTTCGCACTAATTTCTTCGACATGGCGGTTGAATACAACTTTGCCCGTATCTAAAATTATTATTGAATCCAAAATATTCTGTAAATCGCGCGCTTGATGCGTGGAGATAATTACAGTTTTATCTGCAGTGAGGCCCGAAGCAATTAATTTGCGAAATTGACTTTTGCTTGGAATATCTAAACCATTGGTTGGTTCATCAAGTAGTAATAGCCTACAATTTGTGGCTAAAGCAAATGCCACTATAAACTTTTTCTTTTGCCCATAAGATAATGTAGTTAATTTCTTTGTTGTCTCCAATTCAAATTCAGTTAAAATTTCAGAGAGTGCCTGATGATCAAAATTTGGATAAAATACACTATATAAGTTTACATATAATTTAATTGAGATTGCCGGGACATAGAATTCTTCTGGAATAAAATAAATATCGCGCAAAAAATCTGGCAAACGTTTTTTTGGGTTAAATTTATTCACCTGGCAACTGCCTTCTTTAGGAAATAACAGGCCAGCGATCAAACGCAAAAGGGTAGTTTTGCCCGCACCGTTTTTGCCAAGCAACCCTGAGATTGTGCCAGAACTTAATGATAAGTTTAGATCCTGAAATAGCTTTTCATCAGCTTTATAGCGAAACATCAGGTCTTTTATTTCAATCACGATTTTTAACTCCGTCTACTGTACTACTCAAATAGTACAGTGAAATATCGTGACAGTCAAGGGATTGCGGCTTAGTTTAATTAAGTTGGTTAAATAAGATATGAAAATCTATCGGTTGGATGTTTTTTTAATTTTTCGTTTAAAATCAAAGGGAAAACATGTAAAAAAATTTGCTTTTAAAATCAAAGTGTTATATTTTCAAGGAATTTTTTTCTTAAGTTTTGTTTTATTAATCAATATGTTACGCTATTCAAGCCCTTGGTTCAAGATTTAGGCTCAAGTTAAGCCCAACTGCTTTCTCGGCAACAGTTGGCGCTATCTGCACATTTGGCGGAAGATATTTTTTAGTGAAAATCAAATTTGAAAGGAAGGCTATGCCGGCACCAACCGCAACATCGCCCCAATAATGTTTTTTCCCCTCAACACGGCTATAGCCAACAAAAAGCGCGCCGGCGTAAAAAGGAATTGCGGGTTTAAACCCATACCGCAGATGAATAAAACATGCACCAGCAAATGCACTTGCAGCGTGCCCAGACGGAAACGATTCAAAATTTGACCCATCCGGCCGTTTTTCGTGCACAACTAGTTTTAAGCCATTTGCTACGCCAACTGCAACCGCATATGACAAAACTAGCTCTTTAAAACCCTCGAACTGTTTTTCGGCTGCCAGCGTCGCAAGCCCGGCAAAAGCTGGCACAACAAATTGCATTTTATCACCAGCCCCCACCACACCATTTGTTCCAGCAAAGCTAACTTTTGGCGTTGCAAAGAAAAACAAAGCTACAATGATGAGAACAAAAATACTTTTTTGCATAATTTTATTTATTGATATATGAATTACACCTTTATAACAAAACAACAATTAATTTCAACCAATATCGACACAATAAGCAAGCCCCGCTTTCAAAATATAAATTTTAACCTTAAGATTACTTTAACAATTACTGGCTACAATTAGGATTAAATAAGTTTATTTTTTATAAATAATACCTAAAATTTTAAGGTGAAATTTATGAGTAATTCTGCAGGTGCTTGGGTAGTTGGTGTTGGTGTTTTTTTTATAGCTACAGCCGCGGGCTATATTGTCGGCGGTGATATTGGAGACAAGTATTACGATAATAGAGAGGAAGGCGCTATAATTGGCGTCTCATTTGCAGGTCTTGGTCTTCTTGCTCTATGCGCTTTGACGATAGGCAGTGTTATAGGAATACGTAACTTGATACTTGCGTGCAGAGAATGGCGGCACAGAGAAGAAAGAAGCCATTTACTGCAAACCCAACCACGGCCACCACAATACACTATTAGCAATCAACCTCAAGAAGCAACCACAACGACTGCAACGCAAAACCAATACGTTACCGATCAGCAACCTCAAGGAGTAGTAACTGTAGTGCTAACACAACCAAAAGCACAACACGCTGTCGTCGACCCTCAAAGTCTTGAAGAAGAAAGTGCAACTGGGTCACAAAATCAATCGTCACAACAAGGCGACAACAACGACGCATCTGCACCTCAAATTGAAATTGTAAAAATACCTTAGACCAACAGCATTTTTTTCGATGTCTTAATTTATAATTTTCGGATCTATTGCAGAATATGTGGACTTTGCAATTGTTTCACAATAATACAAAGAACAAGCACCGAGCACGCAAATAGGATTTGCCGGTGTGCACAGCAAAAATAAAGCGCGAGGAGTCTCCGGAGGGCGACGAGCCATTTTGCGGAGCATACCGGCAAAGCCTTGCATGCGGGGTTTGTTAATCCGCCGATTTTGAAATTGGACCTAATTTTCCTAAATCCACTTGCTAGGAAAATTATTGAGTTAACGGGTATGATTTAAATTCACAAATCACCTTGACATTTCATGCGATTTGAGAGAAAAATTATCAACTCAACAACTCGAATTTGCCATGAAATTTTTAGGCGTAGCAATTACATCACCAATTGTCTTACCTGCAGGCATTTTAGGCATCTCAACTTCCTCTTTAAAACGCGTTATAAAATCTGGTGCTGGTTTTGTTACCACAAAATCCATTAGCCTTAAACCTCGGGCAGGTCATGCCGGCCCAATTTTTGCTGAGTTTAAAGGCGGGATCGTAAATGCCGTTGGATTATCAAACCCTGGGATCGAAGTTGCGCTCGATGAAGTAAATGAATTCAAAGAAACTAGTAACGTAAACGCAAAAATAATTGTTAGCGTATTTGGTGGAAGTGTGGCAGATTTTTCTACGCTAGCTTTAGCTGTCAATAATTCTAAAGCCGATTTTCTTGAGTTAAACCTTTCTTGCCCAAATGTGCATGATGAATTCTCGCACCCCTTTGCTACATCCGCTGAGCACGTTTTTGAAATTGTGCATGCGGTAAAAAAAGTAGCGCAACTTCCGGTGATTGCAAAATTATCCCCCAATGTAGTTTCAATTAAGCCAATTGCACTTGCTGCAGAAAAGGCCGGTGCTGATGCGCTAACTTTAATCAATACAGTTGGGCCTGGCATGTTAATTGACCCTTATGCTTGCAAGCCAATCTTAAAAAATAAAGTTGGCGGTTTATCAGGGCCATGCATTAAACCCATCGCCTTAAAAATAATTTATGAAACTTACCAAGCTGTAAAAATTCCAATTATCGGTATGGGCGGGGTAACTAATGGTATTGATGCTATTGAAATGCTCATGGCCGGCGCAACTCTCATCGGTGTTGGCAGCGCAGTTTATTATCGCGGGCCAAATGTCTTTAAATTAATCCTTAAAGAAATGCACGAGTTTTTAACTGTAAATGGTTACGGTTCTTTTCAAGAAATAATAGGTAAAGCGCACCATGGATAAACGCTACACATTACCAATTAAAGAAATTATTGCAGACAATCCAAACGTTAAAACATTTGTATTTGACCTAGATTTAAAAGCAAAACCAGGGCAATACATGATGCTTGCGCATTTTGGTTTTGGTGAAAAACCATTTTCAATCGCAAACATAGAAAATGGATTAACCTCTATTACGATCAAAAAAGTTGGCGCTTTCACACAAAATTTGTTCGCTTTAAAGCCGGGTGATTTTTTGAGCCTACGCGGACCATATGGCACAAACTTTAGTATAAAAACTGGGGCGGTACTATTAATTGGTGGTGGCTGCGGTTTCCCGCCACTTTATTTTTTAGCAAAAAGATTAGCAGAGAATCGCGTTAACACAACAATTATAAACGGCGCCAAAACTAAAGATGACCTAGTACTAGCAGATCATGCCAAATTAATTGCGAGAAAAGCCATCATCACCACTGATGATGGAATCACTGGCGAAACCGGCACTACCATTGATGCAGCAAAAAAACTTCTCACGCATCAAGAATTTAATTATGTTTATGCTGCAGGCCCTGAATTCATGCTGGTGAAATTAATTGAACTTTGTAAAAAATATAATTTAGATTATGAATTTTCTTTTGAACGATATATGAAATGCGGTGTTGGCATTTGCGGGCAATGCGCCGTCGACCCAACTGGATTATTGCTCTGCAAAGAAGGCCCGGTATTAAAAAGAAATGTAATTGAAAAAATAACTGAGTTTGGAAGGTACAAGCGTGATGCAACTGGTGCAAAAATTTATTTCCCAAGTAAATAAATGAGAACTCTCCTGACGAATTGCAATCTTGGTGAGGCTACTTCTGTCAATATTTTAATTGATGATGAATTTATTTCTTATGTAGGCAAAGATAAACCTGCGGCCGATCAAGAATTGGATCTATGTGGCAAAATTGTTATCCCGGGGATGATTGACCCACATGTACATGTGCGCGATCTTGAGCTTAAGTTTAAAGAAGATTGGGTTTCGGCAAGCAAGGCTGCGCTCGCAGGTGGCGTTACCACAATCATCGACATGCCAAATACAAAACCAGCCACTATCAATCAAGTGGCGCTTCATTTAAAACGGCGCGTTGCAGAAAAATCTTTGGTAAATTACGCTTTTCATTTTGGTGCCACAAATAATAACCTTGCAGAAATTAACGCAGCCACAAATATTGCCGCAATTAAAATATTTATGGCTGAATCAAATGCAAGTTTGTTTGTTGGCGAAAGAGGACAGATCCGCGAAATTTTTGCTCTAGCAAAAAAACTTAATAAACCCGTGATTGTACATGCTGAGATGCAAGATTGCATAAATCACTATGCTAAAATTTATCCGCATAATATCTTAAACCACCAAAATATTCGCAATCGCGAATGCGCCATCAAAGCAACGCAGATGCTATTAGAAATTTGCGCAGAAATTGGCAATGCGCTGTATCTAGCGCACATTACAACTGCCGAAGAGATTGCGTTGATTCACCAAGCCAAAAAAAATCGACTTAAAGTATTTTGCGAAGTCACACCACACCATCTACTGCTTACTGCTAATATTCTTGAAAAGGTAGGGAACTTTGGTAAAACTAACCCACCGCTTCGAACTGCTGCAGATAATCTTGCATTATTAAATGGGATAATTGATGGCACAGTTGATACAATTGGTTCAGATCATGCGCCACACACTCTCACTGAAAAAGCTCAAGATTATGAAAATGCACCATCTGGGTTTCCGGGTCTTGAAACTACTTTGCCACTCTTAATGCAAGAAGTTTTGAAAAAAAATATTTCTTTAACAAAACTAATAGCAATAACTAGTAAAAATGCGGCAAATATTTTTGGCATTAAAAAGCGCGGTGAAATTAAAACGGGTTTTTATGCCGATATTACTGCGCTTGATCCCAATACAAGCTATTGCATTGACGCAAAAAATTTTTATTCGCAAGCAAAATATTCACCATTTAATGGTTTTGAGTTAAAGCATAAAGTTGTAATGACATTTATTAACGGCAAGCTAGCCTTTAAGGAAAATGATTTTTTTCCAAGTAAAGGTCTAGCTATAGAATTTTTGGAGAAATAACAAATGGCAAATAATGCAAACAATCAAGAAAAATTAATTTTAGAGTTACATAAAATTGGTGCGATTAAATTTGGTGAATTTAAATTAAAGTCTGGTTTAATCTCGCCGTTTTATCTAGATTTACGCATGATCGTGGCCTATCCTGCGTTAGTTAATTTAATTGCAGATATGTTAATCGCAAAAATAAAAGATTTAAAATTTGATGTAATCACTGGTATTCCCTATACCGCATTGCCAATCGCTGCAATCATGTCGATAAAGTTAAATAAGCCACTAATCTATATACGTAAAGAAGATAAAGCATATGGCACAGGTAAAAAAATTGAAGGCAAATATAAACCTAATGATGTTTGTTTAGTCATTGATGACGTCATGACCACGGGCGATAGCAAAATTGAGCTTGCGCTTGAACTAGAAAAAGCTGGGGTAAAAATCACAGACATGGCAATTGTGATTGATCGCAGCAATAATGGTAAGCAATTTCTAAAAACCCACGGTTATGACTTATATTCTCTGCTTAATGTTGATGAGATGATTAGCATATTATCAGCGCACGATTTATTAAATGCGGAACAAGCAGAAAAAATCAAAACTTTTGTGGCAAATACTGGAGTTACAAAAAAACTTTCGCTAAAAGAAAGGGTGGCAAATTCAAAAAATCCATTGACTAAAAAATTGGTTGACCTTATCTACCAAAAAAAGAGCAACCTAGTGCTTTCGCTTGACGTAAATAACTCCAAAGAATTCTTTAGTATTCTGAATGATACTGCCAGTGAAATCGTCCTATTAAAAACTCATGTTGATATTATAAATGATTTTGATGCAAGTTTTGTCACACGCTTATTAAAAATGGCCGCAGAATATAATTTTTTAATTTTAGAGGATCGAAAGTTTGCTGACATTGGTAACACTGTAAAAATGCAATACCAGCAGGGAATTTATAAAATTGCCGATTGGGCTGAATTTGTAACAGTGCATACTGTTGCTGGCGAATCAATTTTAGATGGGTTATTTAAAGGTTTAAATCTTGCGCGCAGCGCATTTTTATTATCGTCAATGTCTGCCGCAGGGAATTTAATTTCAGATAGTTATACACGGCGGACAATTGAGATTGGCGCAAAACATTGTGAACATGTCACAGGATTTATCGGCTTTGGCACAAATCGCGATGAAATCGAAAAATTAAAAAATAAAATTCCGCAAGATCTGCTACTAGCAATGCCTGGTGTAAATTTAACTGCGACTGGCGATACACTTGGGCAACGCTATGTCACAGTTGAAGATGCGGTACTTGGCGGTGCAGATATTATTATTGTTGGGCGCGGAATTTATGCAAGCGGCAATGTACGCGAAAATGCTGAGTTATATCGCAAAACCGCCTGGGAGGCTTTTAAAACAGTAAATAGTAGGTAGGTTGGGTATTTTAAAAATTATTTAATATTTATGACAACCATTATTAATTATTCATTGTTAATTATTAATTGCTTTCACGTTTCCATTAACCAAAACGAGGAATTTACTTCATGCAACATCTAATCTCAATGCGGGATCTACAAAGTTCTGATATTCTCAAATTGGTAAGCCTCGCTGAAAAAATCGAAAAGGGCAAAACCAAACCTGATTTATCGGGTAAAATCTTGGCGGCACTTTTTTTTGAACCATCCACTCGCACGCAACTTTCATTTGAAACTGCCATGAAAAACCTTGGCGGCGAGGTAATTTCTGTAGTGGGAACAGCCAGTACTTCGATCACAAAAGGTGAAACTCTGGCCGATACTGCGATTGTAATTGCGCAATATGCAAACGCGATTGTCATGCGCCATTCCGCTGAAGGTTCAGCAAGATATATTGCAGATTTAATTAATATCCCTGTAATTAATGCCGGGGATGGCTCAAATCAACACCCTTCGCAATCGCTACTCGATGTATATTCAATTATCAAAACCCAAGGGCGCTTAGATAATTTAAAAATTGGGTTAGTCGGTGATTTAAAATATGGTCGCACCGTACATTCACTCATTTATGCTATGGCATCATTTAAACCAACTTTTTATTTTGTCGCACCAAATTCATTAAAAATGCCGCCGCACTTTACCTCTGAGCTAAAAAAGATGGGCGTTAAATTTCGCGAGCATGAATTTATTGAAGATGTAATTAAAGATTTAGACATTTTATATGTCACAAGAATCCAACGCGAACGTTTTCCAGAAATTCAAGAATATGATCGGGTAAAAAATATTTATATGATCACAGCAAAGATGCTTGAAAAAGTAAAACCAAATTTAAAAATTTTACATCCTCTGCCACGTGTCAATGAAATTAATAAAGATGTGGATGAAACTCCTTACGCTTATTATTTTACTCAGGCAAAAAATGGCGTATTCATGCGCGAAGCAATTTTGGCAACTTTACTTGGAGGCAAAAAATGAAACAGTTAAAAGTAGACGCAATTAATAACGGCACAGTTATCGATCATATTCCAGCGGGTAAAGCATTAAAAGTTTTAGCAGTAATCGAACCAAAACCAACAGATGTGGTCACAGTTGGTGTTAATTTTGGCAGCAAAACTGCGAAACGCAAAGATATTTTAAAATTTGAGGGTAGAGTGCTCACGCAAGCTGAAATCGACCGCATCGCCATTGTGGCTCACGAAGCTACGGTAAATATTATTAGCAATTTTGATGTGATCAAAAAATTCACTATCGCCATTCCGGATAAAATTGAAAATTTACTTGATTGCCCAAATTCAGGTTGTGCTACAGTCTTAGAAAAAATCAAAACAAAATTTTTGGTTGAATCGCGTAAGCCAGTAAAATTACGTTGCTACTATTGCGAACGCGTGTTCGAAGAAAAAGAAATTAAAATTTAAAAATATTATCGGAACGCACAAACCCAAGCTCTGTAGGAGCGGCAGGCTTTTGCACATTAAGGAAACATTAAGAGCACAAGAAAAGCGTTCAATTCTCTGGTTGAACCACCAAAACAAGCTATAATCATCTATATAACAATATAAAAAAATAATATAAAAAAATTTGTATTTTGTTAAAACAATAATAATAACAATAAAAATAACAAATACATGAGCACACAAAATGCGCAAGCAGCAGCTCTAAGTTCAAACTTATTGCATGAATTTTATCGGCCCGAGCAAGAAATCTGTGCCGGTAGGCTCTGTTTTGATATTGATTTAACTTTGTGGTCCAGGCATATTTCATCTTGTCCCCTTCGCATACCTACCCCCGACGAACAAAAGAGTTGCAACATCACAGTAGAATTAAACCCAATCGATAAAAGGTGGGACCCAACACATACAAGATATGACCATGATGATAAAGCATGGGGCCCAACTGTTTTTTATGAAAAAAAGAGAATATGTAAATTAATTTTAAAAGCCCACCGTTTAGGCGTGCCTGTATTTTTTGTTACCCAAGGCGTCATCAGTAGAAAAGAAGTTTTAGAGCGCCTTGAAGATCCAGCCCTTGAAGAATTGCATAGAAAACTTTTAAACAAAGAAAACGAAAGAAATTTTATCGTTATAAACAGACAAAACGAAGAATTTAGAAGACGGCTTTTAAGAGAAGAAAAATATGCTGCGTGTTTTTTAGATGAATTTTTTTCAATTCATCCAGAATTACAAGCGCTTGAAGAAAGAGCAAAAATGTTGCTTGCAGAAACCAAAGATAATAAAGTAGATGGTAAAATTGAGGCAGAAAGACAGATCTTTACTCAAAGATTATTGAATGAAACTAAATTAGGAACAGTTACCACTAATAATAAAAAACCTATAATTTGTGACTATCTCACAGTTGTTCAAGGCATACCTATAGATTCAAGCAATACAGGAAAAATCGGTCTTATAGATGACAAATGGGAGCAACTAGATAGTTTCAATTGTAATTATTATAAATACATCAGAACTATTCACGCTGATATGGTAACTTATGATCGTGAAGCTAAAACCACAACATACCACCCTAACCACACCTATATAGATGAGGCTGACAAATTTTTACAATATCTTTTTTTGTCAGAAAATAATTCTGAACTTGATAGAGATTTTTATAACGCAATAGAAACATTAAGCAAAATGTGCGACGAGCTTTTAGCTACAATACCAAATGAATACATTAACACACGCTTTCACGTACACTATATTATCTATACAAAATTAACTGCAAAAATGGCGGAAATAAAAGAACGTTATTATGCTGCCAAAGCACATGGAGATAATCGGTTAAGTTCTGGCCCATCTTTGGCCGTATCATCTACAAGCAGTCAGAGTGATTTTATTGCTAGACCGATTAGCAGTGGTAGCGCTAACCTGATCATGACCGAACTAAAAGCGGTGGCGCCTCAAGCAGAAAATTTTTGCGCTGAATGCGAAATCCTACGCACAGAATGCCAAACCCAAATAAATGATTTGGTTGCTCGCGAACAATATGCTAGAGGGCTAGTAGATTCTGCAGAAGTAAAACTAGTTAATACAAACCTTACTCGAAAATTCATTCAACCAATAAATATTTCATTACATAACCTTTTCTGCCGCATGCGGGGCGAAGTTCTTTCCTCTATCCCCCATAGCTTTGTGGATGCAACAAAAGCTGCGGCTCTTGCTACCCAAGAAAACTTCTATAAACTATATCATCATTTTTTTAATGATGAATTATGCACATGTATTTGTGATATAACAAAACAAATTTATAGCTTAAAAGCAAGGTACTTTGGGCGCGATGAAAATGCCGCAAGAACGCTACAAGATTGCCTGAAAGAAATTATTGATGAAATGACAACTTTTGCAGTAAGTTTTTTAAGAGACGCCGAGAATGCTTCTGCTGCTGATCTTTTAACAATAATAAAAGAATCATCAAGAGACAGTACTTTAAAAAAGCGCCGGCATTCAGTTTCATTATCTGGACTCATGCAATCTTGTTTTGGTTGTCTCTATGACTTTCCACCCTTATCAGTTAAGCTTCTGAGACAACTTTACACAATTTGCGATACTAATATAAAAGCATTAAGAAGGGCTCCGGCTCAAAACATCGAGGCTTTATATCAAGTAGTGGCAATACCAAAACCAAGCGTATCAGTTTCGGCCTCAGCCTCAGCTTCTTCTGATAAAAAAATTACCCCAAATTCGTCTGTTCGGCCTGAAATGAAAGAATGCGGACCAAGAGGATATGTGAGAAGAGAAAAACCCTTAGAATGTGAACACTCAATAATGAGGAATTCTGTTACAGTTGCAGATTTAGCTGATGATGAGCATGTACCACAAGCAAACTACAGTTGGTAATGTCTTATGAAACAACACAGCAATAACAATAAAAAAACAACTAAAGACAACATATGCTACCGCAAAATCTAATAGCAATAAATCAAAAAACTCAAAACGCTCTTGATTTAAAATTAATGCAAGCTGTTAGAAATAGCTTTCGTATTGATGAAGACGATGGCTCAAGTGAGAATATCCCTTATGTAATAACTTATGACATTGACAAAACCCTTCTTGTAAGATGCACACACTATAACCCAAACCAGCAATCAGATCACATCAGAGAACCAACAATAGAAGAACAAAAAAAGTATGACCTTGATCTTGAGCGATATCCAATTGATGCAAATGGTCGAACATATTGGCTGGCAAAAAAACGCATATGTGGGCTAATAAAACAAGCCTATCAGTTTGGCGTTCGCCTTGTGATTATGACCACGGGTATGGTTGAGCCTAATGATATCTTAGGTCGCCTACAAAATGAAGCTGAGCTTGAAGAGCTGCAATGGAAGCTTGTAGAAATGTGTGGAACACCTGAAGAAGTTTTAGGCAGGTTCAGAGATGACACCAGCAATAAATTTATCACTTTTGTAAACCGTACTAATGATTATGTTAGAAGATATATACTCGAAAATGGAAACGCTGATTGCTCAAAAGTTTTCTTAGAAGGTTATGACTTATTACATCCCCAACCTGCAAATTCTCAGCCCACACCTAGTTCGAAAGAAGAAAAGTCTGCCAAAACAATTCTCATGCTGGACCGCAAAAGCGCAGATTACCCTGATGCGCTTAATGCCTACAGTTTTTTTAATAGTAGCAACACTCCGCTACAAATACATTTAAGTAACGTCGATGAAGCAGTAGCATTGTTACAAGATAAACAAAATGGGGCAGCATTCAGAGAAATTGTTTTAAATGGGTCAACAGCGGGGTATGTTTCTTGTAATAATAAAAAAATTCTCATGTGTATTTTATTAGAAATGCTTGGTTGGCGTATAACCTCGCAAAATGCAGCAAGACTTTGTTTGATAGATGACACTTTGTATCATGACAACCCACCTTTATATTCTATTAATGAACAAAAATTCTGTCAGATAGGCGACTTCAAAATACCTGAAATTACAGCCGATTGTAATTATCATCAGGCAATTAAATTTATTCAAGCAGACGTTGTCACAAGCGGTCAAACTCCTGATGATGAAACAAAATATTCTGAAGGCACATATTTTGACAAAGCATTTAAACACTTACGTGGGCTTTTTTTATCAGAAAGAAATTCTGAGCGCGACTTCGATTTTTATCACGCAATTATGCTCCTGCCTAAAATCAGAGACACACTTTTAGATTCAATCCCAGCAGAGTGCATTGAAGTATTGGCTTTTGAAAAAGTAGTAATACGACAAAAAATGTACGATATGTTAGCAAAACTTAAAAGAAATTATTATGCCCGAACTGCGCACAGAAGATTAAGTATCAGCAATTCTTCCGCACCATTATCAACAAGTAGTAATGGCAGCGGCATAGCTTTGGCAATATCATCGGAAGTAAAAAGAGAGGCCCCAGTAGCGATTGATTTTAACGCTGCATGTGAAAATTTTTCCGCTGCATGCAAAAGTGAAATAGATCTTCTTGTAGGTCTTGAACAAAGCGCCCGAAAATTAATATCGCCAAGAAAAATAAACCGGGTTGATGCTAGGCTTAGAAGAGTTTCAAGCGCACAACGTTTTCGCAATGATAACCTGATTACACCAATAGATGCTAAACTTTCTCATCTTATTGCACAAGTAAAACATGAAATGCTTGAGTCAATTGCACAAAGTTTTGCGAAAGAAAATAAGGAAGAAACAAAACAGATTGCAGAAGGCATCCAAGAAAACTTTTTAAAACTATGTAGTATATTTTTTAATGATGCTTTATGCGAATGCATAAATAAACTTGTAGCACAAGTTGATAGTTTGAATACAAGATGGTGGGGGGACGACCCAATTGCTGCAATAGTATTAAAAAAATACTTGCTAGAAATAATTGGTAAAATGACTACTTTTGCAACAAGTTTTTTAACAAGCGGCGTTGTGAGTCGTAGCCCAAATGACCCCGCGACAAAACTTTTAGAAAAAATAAAATCTTCATCTGAAAACAAATTACTAAAAGATCACCGGCGTATGACTGTTTTTTATGACATTATGGGTGTTTTTTGTTGTTGCTCCGACTTTCCTACATATACAGTGCAGCTCTTGCAACAACTATCCCAAGTTTGTGATCAGAACATGAAAGCATTAAAAAATGCGCTTATTAGAAACGCTCAACCTGCGGTGCCACAAGCAAGATTACCAAACTCTAGTGTATCTAACTCCCTTTATGAATTAAAACATACGCCTAGTTCATCTGTCGCAATAGAAATGCAAAGTTGCGCGCCATTATCAAGTGCAGCAATGTATCATCAATCGCATAAATCTGGTAAATTTTATACGCGGGAAACAGATATTAAAGAAGAAGATGAAAATGTGGTGACAGAGTCAGGGTCAAGACAACCAATCGTTGCTTTTCGCTCTACGTAAATTAACATAGCCTAATTCCTTGGGTAGCGGTAAAATGTAACACTCAAAACCCAAACCAACTTTCATGGAGAATGGATTTATGAAAAAAACAAATATTTTTGCTGCTTTAATTTTTGCTGCAAGTTTTTTATTCCTGACAAATTCTGCATCTGCATTTTCAAGCCAAGACGCTGGGACAATCACTGGCGGAATTATTGGTGGTGTAGTTGGCAGCCAAGTGTTTCATGGCGATGCAAAAATTGCCGGTGTGCTTGGCGGCGCTTTAATTGGTGGGTTTATCGGGGGTAGCATTGGTAAATCCATGGCCCGCAATGACCGCAGAACCGCAACGCGTGCTGCCACAAAAAACAAAGTTGGCCAAAAAACCACTTGGAAGCATGACAATAAAGAATATACCGTAACACCCACAAAAGAATTCACAAATGATAAAGGTGAAGACTGTAAAGAAGCGATAACTACAGTTACAGTTGATGGCAAAACTGATACTGCCACCACTATCGTGTGTAAACGCGGCGATAAATGGTACGTGCAAAAATAATTGCGGTAAAAACGCTGGGTCAAACGTGAACTTTCGCGCTCGCATTTGACCCAACCTACCTCTCAACAAATATGTTAGAACTAAGCAAAATCGCAACATCATTTTCTGAAGTAATTGCAGGCATGCAAAATAACCTATTTTTTGCCTTAAAAATGCTCGGCATTGTTTGGTTTGTGCATATCATTAATCTCCTTGTTGATTATCGCTTAAATGCGTTTGGTATTATTCCACGAACATTTAGAGGATTACGCGGAATTATTCTCTCCCCATTTCTACATGGTAATTTTAATCATCTCTTTTTTAATTCTGTGCCGCTATTTGTGCTTATAGATTTAATTCTCATGCAAGGCCAGACGGCATTTTTCTTTGTTACTATTTGCATTATTATTTCTAGCGGTTTATTAATTTGGCTCTTTGGCAAAAATGGAATTCATATTGGCGCAAGCAGTGTGATCATGGGGTATTTTGGTTTTCTTCTTGCCGAAAGTTATTTTGAATTTAATGCAAAAGCAATTATTGTTGCAGGAGTCTGCATCTATTATTTTGGCGGATTATTTATTGCGCTATTGCCAAGTGTGAAAAAAAATGTTTCCTGGGAAGGGCATGTGTTTGGGTTTATCGCTGGAGTTGGCACTGCTTTTTTAGCGCCATATCTCTTAAATCTGCTTATTTGGTTAAAATAAGCTTAAAAATTCTTGCAAAAACCTCTCTAACAAAAAAATTCACAAAAATTTTCGCAGCTTTTTTATCCTGTGCTATTATAAATCTTAATGTTGCATGACAACTTTTTAACTAATTTTGTTTTGCAATAAATAAAAATACTATAACAACTCTAAAATAATAATGAGGTTACTTATGAGCAATCCAAGTAGCGGCGAGGCAACAGAACAACTACTTTCATCAAGCAATCTAGACACTCCTGATCAAATGTCTAACAACAAAAAAGAAAGTGATGATTCAGATGAAGACAATGGGACAGAACTCTCATCCAGCACCCCAAGGACGCAGCTTCTTCCAACACTACTGCAAGCTAACACTAACGCAAATACTCAAACTGATCCTAGCGGAGCCGTGCAAGTAGATACAGATGATGCTACAGCGGCCGACTCAGTTGGTCTGCCATTCGACACTAACTCTGCTATACCCTCAAGTTCAGTTGCATCATCTACCGGGCAAAGTTATGTTGCTTTAGATATGAAGAGTGTACCGCAAGATTTACGCCGAATATTGCTTTCCAGTCACGTATATCAAATTGCTAAAGAAAGCGACACAGAAGGCGGCATCTATCAAACAATGTTCCCACCTGAAGTTAAAGAACGGGATTTGACTCGCGGGGAAAAATTTTGGACGGGTGCTGCCGTTGCTGCTTCTGTTTATACTGCCGTCGCAATGCCAATTTTTGCATATCTACTTATCCCTAAAGATGCTAGTGGGTTTGTGTACGTTCTTGAAATAGCTGCATCAGGAGCTCTTGCTGGGATCGCTTGTATACCATATTTTCTTTTTAACGGAAAGCTTGGTGCGGATGATACGATGCGAACATTTAGAGCACCAGGATCATCTGGGCTAAAATTATTAAAATTTGCTGGCAAAGGGCTTGAAGCCGGTACTTGGGTTTTTCTTCCTATCCTGCAATTGAATCAGAGCTGCGCAAGCGATACCTTGGGGCTTAGCGATACAACTGCAATTGCATATGGCGCTTCATCAGGGATACTTCTTTCACCTTTCATTCGAGGAGGCTTTCATTATTCAGTGGGAAGACTTTATCAGCGTTTAGCTAGACATTGGCGAGTTTTTCATAATCATTTTTGCGGCGAAGAAACTGCGATGAGAGCTATTGCTCTTATGCAGATGCAGGCAGCGAATGATTACGCAGACAATTGTGACATTCTTGAAAAATTCCTACAGATATTCTTAATAAATTTATCGATTCTCAGCGATGAAGAAATAAACACTTTACATTCCTTGTTAAAAACATCTTTTACTGATGTAAGCAACGGACAAACACCACAAATAAGAGCTGATCTAACTGATTTTTACAAATATTTATTTAGATTAGCGCTAACAAAACAGCCATCACTAATGAAAGATCTTGCCAAATTAGGTTTAACTCTTGCATTAGTTACTTTGTGCTTTTACGGGTCTGGGTTTTATTGGCTTGCCGCAGCGAAAGCTGTGGAGAAATTACTTATCGACAATCAATGGATAAAATATTTACTGCGATATTACTGCCCCGCAATGTGGGGGGCTGGTTTATGGGCAGGAACTGCAAATGACAGTATTAGTAAGCTAGCTAGTGATGGTATAAACAGATATGATACTATGGCGATAATGGGCTCCATTGCTTCAAGTGCAGCATCTATGTATCTCTTGAGCAAAGATGGTGTAGATTTTTGGGAAGCTGTAGCAATGGCCGGCGGGCTTCTTGGTGTATCGATGGGAGTTGCAAAACCTGGAATGGATTGGTTTATAAGCACAATTCGTGCATGGAGATCTGGAGATGCTGCGCCTGCAAGAGAACAAACTCGATCAGAAAAAGAACAAGATATCAACACTTTTGTAACAACTGTTTTAAGCCACATTATAGACAGAAATATTCAACCGGGGCTTGCGATTGATCTAACAGAAGTATTATTAGATACATACAGGAAAGTACATGCAGAACAACAAGCGACACAACAAGTAACGCAATGGGCAGGAGCTTCTGCTGGTAGCACCACTCAACCATTATTATCAAGCGATGCCTTTCTCCCAGATGTAAACGCTAATTCAGCGTTTACATCTTTATCCATGAGCGCGGCAAGTAACAGTGCAAGTGGAAGCAGTGGCAATCCAAGTGACAAAAAACCAAAGCCATTAGTACATGCTTCGCACCATGGGGCAAGACATATTTCAACTGGTACCCATAGCGCTTCTTCAAGTGCCGCTCATTTTACAGGGTTTGGAAGAGGAGGACATCGCGGCGGGCACCACGGTACCGGATCTGCAACGAGAGGAGAAATGACTTCTGGCGTATCTGGAAGTAAATCACATGGCACCACCGCTGCGCTTGCTGCAAGTTCGCTTTCGGCTGCTTTAGCTTCAACTAATGCAAACGCAAGTGTAACTCCATTTGCACAATTGCATTCATCACACGCTTCATCTGCTAACACATCTGGCTCTGCAAGAAATGCGGATTCGGACGCAAATGCAAGCGTTTTTGTTCCAGCTGCCGCATCACAAACAGGCAGTCAACAGCACGAACAACGATATGATTATATGAGCCTAGCGTTAGCTGCAAATGGCGTAGACTAAAATTTTGCACAAAATTTTAGCATTAATTTAAATCTAATATTGCGCCTGAGTTTTTTATTCAGGCGCAATTTTTTAACCAACAGAAAAAGATGTACTTCCCTTCCTTCGAGATCTTATCCAAGACCTCTCCTGTATTGAGAAACAAGGCGACTTAGAGTATATTTACTCTATCATAAGTTATTTATTTCAAGCGGCAGAACCGTTTGATCAAAAAGAATTTATTCACGTAGTTACAACAGGTTTAACCCAAGTAGATGAGGCAAAGATTATGACAATGGGCGATTATTTACGACAAGAAGGAAAAAAGGAAGGTATTAAAGAAGGCATTATTGAGGGTATGCTGAAAGAAAAACAAGAAGGTAAGTTTGAAGGTCAAATGGAGGCCTCGAAAACTATTGCCAAAGAATTACTCAATTGCATGAGTGTTAAAGATGTTGCTAGAATTACAAAACTACCTATCGCTGAAGTTGAAGCGCTTCTCCTCAAAAAATCACATTAGTCTACGATAAATCCAAATGCTTTTTGTTCGGACTTACTCTATCGTCGCGTCTTTATGCGCGAGCAAACCCTTCACTAACTGCATCTGCCATGCAATAATGCAATTTAAATTTAATATATCAACCCATATATGCACATACAAGAAAAACCATTAATTGCCGCAGCAATTTTAGCTGGCGGCAAAGCAAGCCGCCTCGGAGGTATAATAAAAGGCAACATTGAAATTCGGCCAAAAGTTACATTGATCGAACATTTACTAACAGAACTTAAGCTTGCCAATATTACAACAACAATCATTTCGGCAAATACTGAAGCGCCATATCTTCGCTACAATTTAGAAATAGTTAGGGATAAATTACAAAATATCGGGCCAATTGCTGGGGTTTTAGGTGCACTAAACTTTTTGCAAGATAAAATTAATTGGTTATTAATATTACCCGCCGATTTACCATACATTTCACATAATGAAATTTTGCGCTTGAAAAATAGGGTATTTCAATCTGACGCAGATAAACTAATTTATTATGCAAAAACTGCTTCGCGAAATCATCCGTTATGTGCGATAATTTCGCTAAAAGCTTTACCTTTAATTACATATGCTGTAAAACAAGGGATGAAACGCATTTTGGATATATGGGAAACTCAAGCTGCAGAGCCAATTTTATTTGATAACGAAAACACTTTTTTTAACATTAATACAAAAAATGATTATATATGCACACAACAAAACTAATTAAATTTGTAAATCAATTTTGGGGGAATTCTGTAATTCCTGGTTTATCAGAATTTATTCGCATCCCGGCAAAATCTCCAGCATATGATGCTGACTGGGAAAAACATGGTGCGCTTGATGCTGCCGCGCATTTTATGGCAACCTGGGCAGATTCACAAAACATTGCCGGACTTAAAGCTGAAGTAGTCCATGCAAAAAATCGCACGCCACTTCTTTATGTTGAAATAGCAGGAAACACTAAAAACACCGCGCTTTTTTACGGTCACCTCGACAAGATGCCAGAAAGTAACGGCTGGGATAAACATCTTGGCCCTTGGAAACCAGTTATTAGGCACAATCATCTTTATGGCCGTGGCAGTGCTGATGATGGTTATGGGTTTTTTTCATTGATTACCGCGATAAAATTCTTACAAAAAGAACAAATTCCGCACGGCCACATCGTAGTTTTAATTGAATCTTGTGAAGAATCAGATAGCGCAGATTTAGGTTATTATCTCGATCGCTTAAAAAAACATTTTCCTCGGCCAAACTTAATAATCTGCCTTGATGTAGGCGCGGCCGATTATCATCGATTATGGTGCACCGATTCTTTGCGCGGAATTGTCGATGGTACACTTTCAATCAACGTTTTAAAAAAATCTATACATTCTGGGGTTGCAAGCGGCGTTGTGCCTTCTAGCTTTAGAATTGCGCGGCAATTGCTTGACCGCATCGAAGATCACAACACCGGCAAAGTATTGATAAAATCTGCACACACAAAAATCCCAAAAACCATACATAAAAATGTGCAACACATTGCTAAAATATTTGGAAAAAAGATTTTTGCAGAATTCCCATTAATCAAAAATGTCGAGTTTCACACCAATGACCCTAAAGAATTATTATTAAATCGAACTTGGCGCCCAACTTTAAGTGTTATTGGCGCAGAAGGTTTACCAGCAATTAAAGATGCTGCTTCTGCTTTACGGCCACATACTACATTGCAACTTTCGCTAAGATTGCCCCCAGGCACGGACCCAAAAAAAGTTGCAAAAGAATTAAAACAAGTTTTAGAAAAAAACCCGCCGCATGCTGCAAAAGTTAAATTTACGCTTAGCGCAATAATGACCGGATGGAGCGAAAGGCGTTTAGATGCTTGGTTAAAAAAAGCTATTCAACACGCTTCAGAAAAATATTTTGGGAGGCCGCCGCTTACTATCGGTTGCGGTGGCAGTATCGGCGTCATTCCATTACTGCAAAGTAAATTCCCAAAAGCGCAGCTACTTTTAACTGGGGCCGCCGGGCCAGATTCAAATGAGCACGGCCCAAATGAATCTTTGTATTTACCAGCAGCGAAAAAAGTGACCTGTTGCATTGCCGAAATTTTAGCGCAACATGCAACGCACAAATAAATTATATTTATTTGATTAATAACATAAAAGTAAATAAAAAAAGCTGCAATTTTTGTAACTAATTGATTTTTAACGTAATTTATTTTACATGTTTTCTCTTTGATTTTAAACGAAAAATTTATAATATGATAAAACTAATCGTCCTCGACCGAGATGGTGTAATTAACAAAGATTCGGATGCATTTATTAAATCGCCAGATGAATGGGTTCCAATTCCAGGCAGCATCGAAGCTATTGCAAAACTCACGCATGCCGGATACAAAATTGTAATCGCAACTAATCAATCCGGGATTGCGCGTGGGCTACTCACCGCAAAAGATCTTGAAAACATACATGAGAAAATGCAAAAAGCGATTAAATCTCAAGGCGGAGAAATCTACGGCATTTTTATCTGCCCGCATGGGCCAAACGACAATTGCGAATGCCGAAAGCCAAAACCTGGGCTTTTGTTTGAAATATCTAAAAAATTTAATATCCTACCAAAAGATATGTTGGTAATTGGTGATTCTCTGCGCGACTTGCTTGCGGCAAAATCCTGCGGTGCTTGTGCAATTCTGGTAAAAACCGGCAAAGGAGAGCTTACATTCAAAAATCAAGATATTGGAGATACCCCAGTTTTTAACGACCTCGCTGCAGCCGCAGACGCTATTATTGATCAAAAAATTACTTGTGGATAAGTTTTGAGAAAAAGATAGAATGAGAAAAAAAGATTAATAATAGGATAGAGAGTATCACTGTGAGCTTAACGATTTGGAATGAATGTCTTGAAAAACTTGAAGATGAACTTTCTGCCAAACAATTCAATACTTGGCTAAGACCGCTGCAAGCTGAAGTTAGCGAAGATTGTCTGCATTTATTTGCACCAAATCAGTTTGTGCTTGATCACGTCGAAAAAAATTTCTTAAAACATATCGCCGAATCTCTACATACAATATCTGAAAATAATATTCAGATAAAATTATCTGTTGGCAGTAAATCGCGCAGCCATCATAGCCACAATAGCGGCGGCAGCAGCCACAACAAAACTCAATCTAAATCGATTGAAACTGAAAATCCCGAAGCTTTTAAACTCAAGCTCAAACAAAATTGCATAAATCCACTATTTTCTTTTGGTAATTTCGTTGAAGGAAAATCTAATCAACTAGCAAAAGCAGCAGCAGTGCAAGTCGCTACAAGTAGCGGCAAAGCTTACAATCCACTTTTTATTTATGGCGGTGTTGGCTTAGGCAAAACACATTTGATGCATGCAGTTGGCAATTTAATTATCCAAAAAAATCCTGGCGCAAATGTGTTATATTTACATTCAGAACGTTTTGTAGCAGATATGATTAAAGCCTTGCAACGCAACATGATTAATGAATTTAAAAAATTCTATCGCTCACTCGATGCATTATTAATTGATGACATTCAATTTTTTGCTGGAAAAGATCGCTCGCAAGAAGAATTTTTCCACACTTTTAATGCACTTTTGGATGGAGAGCAACAAATTGTATTAACTTCTGATCGCTATCCAAAAGAAATTACCGGCGTCGAAGAGCGCCTGAAATCTAGATTCGGTTGGGGTTTAACTGTTGCCATCGAGCCACCAGAGCTTGAAACTCGCGTTGCAATTTTAATGAGCAAAGCTGAAACAGCTAGAATTTCACTGCCAAACGATGTGGCATTTTTTATCGCAAAACATATTCAATCAAACGTGCGCGAACTTGAAGGTGCTTTAAAAAGAGTAATTGCAAATTCACATTTTACAGGAAAACCAATAACTTTAGATTTTGCGCGAGAAGCGCTAAAAGATTTATTGGCACTTCAGGCAAAATTAGTTTCGATCGATAACATCCAAAAAATAGTTGCCGAATATTATAAAATTAAAGTTACAGATTTATTATCAACCAGGCGTGACCGTTCAATTGCGCGCCCAAGGCAAATTGCAATGTCTTTAGCAAAAGAGCTGACTAATCATAGTTTGCCAGAAATAGCGGAAGCTTTCGGCGGCCGAGATCACACAACAGTTTTGCATGCTTGTCGTAAAATTAACGAACTTAAGACAACTGAAATAAATATTGCTGAAGATTATCGGAATTTATTGCGAATTTTAACTGCATAATTTGTAATTCTTTGAATTTAAAAGGAAATTTTTTTACATGTTTTTGTTTTCGAGAAATTTATGAAACTTACTATTAAACGCGAAACCTTGTTAAAACCATTGCAGATGGTATCTGGCGTTGTTTCTGAACGCAGACAAACCATGCCAATACTTTCTCATCTTCTATTTTCAATCCAGTCCAACAAATTATTTATCACAGGAACTGACATCGAGGTTGAATTACTTGGGATTACAGATCTTGAAGAATCAGCGCCGAATGCTGAAATTACTATTCCTGGGCGTAAATTAATAGACATTTGTCGCGCGCTACCTGAAAATAGTATTTTGAATTTATCAGAGTCTAATAATAAAGTTACCATTGTTTCAGGGCGTAGTCGTTTTAGCTTGGCAACATTGCCCGCTCGAAATTTTCCGCGCACTCCCGAACAAGATACTGTCATGACTTTTAATATTACGCAAAAAGCTTTGCGCAATTTAATTGAAAAAACTGCCTTCGCAATTCCGCAACAAGATGTCAGGCAATATTTAAATGGATTACTGATTGAGGTAAAAGATGGAGTTATTCAAGTACTCGCAACCGATGGCCATCGCCTAGCATTAAACAGTATCGAAACTGCAATAGTTGATAATTCGTTTGCGCAAGTCATTGTGCCACGAAAAGGCATTTTTGAACTGCAAAGATTGCTTACCGATTCTGAAGAAGAAGTTGCAATATCATTAAATAGTAATTTTATTCGAGTACAGGGCGGCGACTTTGTTTTAATTTCAAAACTAATTAATGGCAAATTTCCAAACTATAACAAAATTTTACCAAAACGCGGCGATAAAAGGATTGAACTTAATCGCAATGAATTAAAACAATCATTGATTCGTGTTGGAATTTTATCAAATGAAATTTTTCGCAGCACAAAATTTCAACTACGTGATGGGATTTTACAGCTTGCATCAAATAATCCTGAGCAAGAAGAAGCGTCTGAAGAAATTTCTGTTGATTATCATGGCGATAACATTGAAACAATTTTCAATATTACCTATCTTCTTGATATTATTAATGCAGTTAACACGGATAAAATCAGTATCTCATTAAAAGATGGAGAAAGCGGGGCCATTATTGAAGAAGTTAACGGCTCAAGTAATTGCGTTCATGTGATAATGCCAATTCGGCAGTGAACTTTGAGTACACATTGTGTCATTACAATCGTTTCAAGCGACAAACTTTCGCAATCTAAAAAACATCTCTTTGGATCTTCATCCAGAATATAACTTATTTTATGGTAGCAATGGCTCTGGCAAAACCAGTATTCTTGAGGCTATTTATTATCTAGGAATGGGTAAATCCTTTCGTAGCCATTTGCATCGCAGAATTATCGCGCATACCGCAACTGAATTTTCTATTTTTGGATCAATTCAACAACAATCCGCATTAATTCCAATTGGAATTGAACGTTCTATTGAAACTGAGGGAAAAATTCGCATTGCCAATAACAATGTTTATTCTAGCGCAGAGTTGGCAAAACTCTTACCACTTCAATTACTTAATCAAAATTGTTATCATTTTTTTGAACATGGACCAAAAGCTCGTAGACAATTCTTGGACTGGGGAGTGTTTCACGTGGAACATTCTTTTTCTGGAATTTGGAAAAGCGCTGAAAGAATTATTGAACAACGAAACGTTTTGATAAAAAATAGAATCAAGTCAAATCAACTCGAAACATGGAATTTTGAATTAGCGACGGCAAGCGCAGCTATTCATGAGTTGCGCGAAAAGGTTTTTAATTTATTTATACCTATAATAGATGATTATCTGCGTTCGCTATTTAAGGATTTTGAAATTTCCATTACTTATGAACCAGGCTGGGATGTTTCAAAAAATCTGCAAACGATTTTAGAAGAAAATTTTCAACATGAACTATATCTTGGTTACACGGAATTTGGGCCGCATCGCGCGGATTTAAAATTCAAAGTAAAAAACCTACCTGCACAAGACGTTTTGTCGCGCGGGCAATTAAAATTGTTACTTTATGTTTTAAGATTTGCACTGGGAACGTTGCTATATAATTTTAGCGGCAAAAAATGTTGCTATTTAGTGGATGATTTTGGTGCGGAGCTTGATTGTGATAGAAGGGTTGAACTCGCAGAGTTATTGATTAATCTAAACACTCAAGTTTTTATTACCAGTTTAGATAAGAATGATATTGTAAAAGTGTTCGCGACAAAGAATACAAAAATGTTCCACGTGGAACATGGTAATATTGCCGCGTGTTGAGCATAATTCATCTATAAGGTTAAAATAATTTTTTCACAACAGAGCTACGAAATAGTGAATTGTTTTATCAGCCTAGTACAGCATCAAGTTAATTTTGTCTCTTAACAACGCACGCTGAGGCTTTGCTGGTGTATTTCGCGAAATGGCTCGCCCTCGTCCCTCGGGCTGCGCTTTATTTTCGCTACATACACCAGCAAATCCTTTAAGCGTGCTTGTGCTAAACTAGACATATTGAAATTGACAAAGTATTAGGTCTTGCTCGCAAAAGACGCTCCGCTGCGCATACCGGCAAAATTTTGCGTGCGGGGTTTGTTAACCGACAGATTTTGGAATTTTTTTGTGAATTCTATAATATATTGATTAATAACAAAAAAACATGCATGTTTTATAACTCTTTGATTTTAAACGTAAATTTTTTTACATGTTTTTTGAGGTATCACTTTGATTAATAACGAAATTTTATTTTACCATGATTAAGCTACAAAACATCTCCCTTGCGCGCGGCGGCAAATTGCTATTTGCCAACGTTAATCTGACGTTTTATAAAAAACAAAAAATCGGCGTGATTGGTAGAAATGGTTCTGGGAAAACCAGCCTGTTTTCATTGATCACAGGGAAGCTATCGGCAGATAGCGGCGAAATCATAATTTCGAATAAACTAACCATAGCTGAAATGGAACAAGAGGTGCCAATCGGCGCTCAAAGCTGCATCGACTTTGTAATCGACGGCGACAGCAAATTGCGTAGCATCGAGCAAAAAATAAAAATTGCCGAAAAACAAAATCGCGATGGCTTAGAAATTGCGAGACTTCACGCAGAATACGGCGAGCAGGGTGGTTATACCGCATCTGCAAAAGCCGCCTCGCTACTTGCTGGATTAGGGGTGATCGCAAAAGATCAACAAAAACACGTCAATGAATTATCCGGTGGATTGCGCCGGCGCTTAAATTTAGCGCGCGCACTTTTTATAAACTCTGATGTGTTGCTCCTCGATGAGCCAACAAACCACCTTGACCTCGAATCTGTAATTTGGCTAGAAAATTTTTTAAAAAGATATGCTGGGATTATTTTGCTTATTTCGCACGATCGCGATTTTCTTGATAATGTTGCCACAGCAATTGTGCAAATCGAAAATGCCACGCTAAGTATTTTTAGCGGCAACTATTCTGGCTATGAAACTTTAAAGGCGCAGCAACTTTTACTCCAAGAAAAACAATACGAAAAACAGCAACAACAAATAGCGCATGTGACTACATTTATTAATCGTTTTCGCGCAAAGGCAAGCAAAGCCAAACAGGCGCAAAGTCGCATTAAATTTCTTGAAAAAATGGAACGCGTTGCTCCGGTGTATCAATCACTACCATTTACTTTTGAGTTTTTTCCAACCACTGCTCCATTAAATCTATTGGCCCTAGAAAATGTAGATTTTAGTTATGGTGCGCAGCTTATTTTTGCAAATTTAAATTTAAGTATAGAAGCTGGTATGCGCGTTGGCTTGCTTGGCCGAAACGGTATCGGCAAAACTACATTAATGAAACTCTTGGTTGGTGAGATCGCCCCTCAAGCTGGCGAGCGTCAAATCCACAACAAAACCAAAATTGGATATTTTGCGCAGCAACAACTTGAGCAATTAGATTTGTATGCATCACCTTTAGAGCATCTACGACGTATCGCCCCAACCACCCATGAATCTGATTTAAGAAAATTTCTTGGGCGTTTTAATTTTTCCGATGAATTTGCCATCACACCAATTACAAATTTTTCTGGTGGAGAAAAGGCACGCCTTGCTCTTTCTTTAGTTGTTTGGCAAAAACCAAATCTTTTGCTTTTGGATGAACCAACAAATCATCTTGATTTAGAAATGCGCGAAGCGCTCGCTTTAGCACTGCAAACTTTCACTGGCGCAATGATCATAGTTTCACATGATCGATATTTATTAGAAAGCACGGTCGATAGCTTTTTAGTGATCAGCGATAACAACGTACAAATTTATAAAGGAGATCTGGCAGATTATCAAAAATGGATTGCCGAAAAAACCGTTGAAAAAGCCGTAACAAATACTTCTGAAAATACCGCAAAAATAATTGCCGCCACAAGCGCACCAGCAAAAAAATCTGCGTCAATCTCAAAAAATCGCTTGGCAAAAATTGAAAAAGAATTAGAAAGAATCGATCACCGCCTTAAAGAAATTGAAAACATTTTAACTACGCAAGATATTTATCTCCCAGATAAAAAAGCGCAGTTAACAAATTTGCTCGCCGAGCAAAAACAACTACAAGCACAAAATAGCAAATTAGAAGAGGAATGGTTGGTGGTTGATTAATGTAGCTCAAATATTAAAACAAATTTTATGGACAAGATTATAAAACTATCTTATTTGCGTTATCTAATTTGTGTTATCTTACTTGTGTTATCTAAAAAAGATAATTATAATTACCTTAATTAGATAATTTTGGTGAATAATTATGATCAAACTTTTTCCCAGTGGAATTGCCCAAGGCAAAGCATTCTATGACAGAATTCAGGAGCAAAAAAAACTTAAACAAAATATCGATAACACCATTCATACCGCGCTAATCGCGCCAAGAAGATTTGGCAAAACCTCGCTCATGACTCAAGTGCTACTTGAAAATAAATTCGACTATGTCTGGATCGATTTTATGACTATCACCAGCAGGAAAGATGCTTGTAATAAAATTCTGCAAAAAGTAGGCGAACTCATTGTCAAAATCGCGCCAGTAACTGAAAAGCTGAAAAAAATAACAAGCAAATATTTTAGCGCACTTAAGCCAGAAATCACGATCAAGCTTCCTGGAGTTGCTTTAAATTTACATCCAAATATTCAAAACAATGACAGTGTGATCGACCTACTAAATAATCTTGATAAATTAGCAGTAGATATAAAAAAACGTATAGTAATAGTGTTTGATGAATTTCAGGAAATTCTCAGAATTGATGCCGATTCTACTCTGCAAGCATCAATCAGGCATGCCGCCGAACGCGCAAAAAAAATTACCTACCTATTTTCAGGCAGCAAGCACCTACCTCTACGACGTATGTTTAATGGCAAGGAAAATCCACTGTATGCATTATGTGAAATCATGGAACTCTCAAAAATACCAACCGCAGAAGCCACAGCTTTTATCAATCAAGAGGCTACTAAAAAATGGGGATCGCCTTTAGATAATGCTGTGCTTGCTCAAATATTAAACTATAGCGATAGGTATCCAAAATACATAAATGCTTTGTGCAGCGCAATTTGGCTAAACGATAAAAAACCCAAAACAGAGATTGTCGATGAATTATGGCGATCTTATATTCTTTCAAAAAAAACTGATATCACAGAAAATTTGTCAGAACTGCCATTGAATCAAAAAAAACTATTACAAAAAATATGCCAAGAGCCAATAACCGCATTATACAAACAAGAAACATTGGCAATGCTTAATCTTTCGCAATCAAGTATCCAGAAAGCTATAGATGCATTATTGGAAAAAGACTTTGTAATTGAAGAAAATGGTGCCTATAAAGCTCTGGACCCTACAATAATCAGCTATTTCAAGATGTTCTAAATTAGGCTTATTTTTATATATTTAAATCAACAAACACTTAGAGTTTTTGCATAAAATATGCTATAATTTTTCATTTAAAAACTTAAAAATTTTTGCTCAAAAGTAATAAAAAATGTCAGAACAAACAAAAGCTTACGATTCAACTTCAATTAAAGTATTAAAAGGCTTAGATGCAGTACGCAAACGCCCCGGCATGTATATTGGCGATACCGACGATGGCACCGGCTTACATCAAATGGTATTTGAGGTAGTTGATAACTCAATTGATGAAGCGCTAGCAGGGCACTGCACCGAAATCGTAGTAATTATTCATGCCAATGGGTTTGTAACCGTAATCGATAACGGCCGCGGTATCCCAGTCGATATTCATGCTGAAGAGGGCCGCTCTGCAGCTGAAGTAATTATGACAGTGTTGCACGCTGGCGGGAAATTTGACAACAATTCATACAAAGTTTCAGGCGGTTTACATGGTGTCGGCGTTTCAGTAGTAAATGCACTTTCTGAAGAATTACATTTATTAGTGAAAAAAGGCGGGAAATTATACGAACAATTTTATCATGACGGCAGCCCTGATGCGCCACTAAAAATCATTGGCGACGCCACTACTAACGGCACTGAAATTAGCTTTAAACCAAGTAGCAAAATTTTCTCTAATATAGAATTCCATTATGATATTTTAGTAAAACGTTTGCGCGAATTATCATTTCTAAATTCTGGGGTTAAGATTACCCTGATCGATGAAAGAACTGAGAAAGAAGAAACCTTTCAATACACGGGCGGCATTAAAGCTTTTGTCGAATATTTAAACAAAAATAAAAATGTAATTAACACTCCTGCATTTTATTTTACCGCCGAAAAAAATAATATCGTGGTTGAATTAAGCGTGCAATGGAACGACGGTTTTCAAGAAACAGTTTTTTGTTACACCAATAATATTCCACAACGCGATGGCGGCACACACTTAATTGGCTTTCGCGCAGCACTTACTCGCACACTAAATTCCTATATCGAAAGCGAAAGTTTCGTCAAAAAAGATAAAGTTGCTATTTCTGGTGATGATGCACGCGAAGGCTTAACGGCGGTGTTATCAGTTAAATTACCAGACCCAAAATTTTCTTCACAAACCAAAGATAAATTAGTTTCATCTGAAGTAAAATCAATAGTTGAATCTTTGGTCGCAGAAAAACTAAATTCTTATTTACTTGAAAACCCACAGCAAGCAAAAATTATTGCCACAAAAATTATTGATGCGGCAAGAGCGCGCGAAGCTGCCAGAAAAGCTCGAGAAATGGCGCGCAGAAAAACCACACTTGATATCGCCGGCCTTCCTGGAAAACTGGCAGACTGCCAAGAACGCGACCCTGCATTATGCGAAATATTTATTGTCGAAGGCGACTCGGCAGGTGGCTCGGCGAAACAAGGCCGTGATCGTAAATATCAAGCTATCTTACCTTTGCGTGGTAAGATTTTAAACGTAGAAAAAGCTCGCTTTGATAAAATGCTTGCTTCAGAAGAAATCGGCACTCTTATCACTGCGCTTGGCTGTGGCATCGGCCATGAAGAATATAACCCAGATAAACTTCGTTATCATCGTATTATTATCATGACCGACGCTGATGTTGACGGTTCACACATTCGCACGTTACTTCTTACATTCTTTTATCGCCAAATGCCGGAATTAATTCAACGTGGCCATATTTATATTGCACAACCTCCGTTATATAAAGTTAAAAAAGGTTCACAAGAACAATATGTCAAAGATGATAATGCTTTAAACGCTTATCTGGTACAACTTGCCATAGAAAACGCTCAATTATTTGTTAATGAATCTGCGCCACCAATTTCTGGTGCCGCTCTAGAAAAGCTTGTTTTAAGCTACAATACCGCATTAACTACAATCTCAAGGCTGACGCATCGTTATCCAAAAATTATTTTACAAGCGCTGTTATATATGCCGCGCTTAAAACCGGAAATGTTGCACGATTGTAATTTAGTTAATGCATGGATCAAACATTTGCAAGATTATTTAACTGCAAATTCGCCACCTGATAGCCCGGTGTATCAAATTCTTGCGAAAGAAGTGCCCGATAAAAATATTTTTATTCCAGTGATCTCAACTACATTAAATGGTGTTGCGGTTAATTACACATTAAATCCATCATTCTTTACTGCTAGTGAATATCAACATCTCGCGGATTTAGCAGAAAACACCATTAATTTGTTTGAGCCGGGCGCATTTATTTCGCGTAGCGAACACAAACAAGCCGTAAAAAACTTTGCAGAAGTATTCTCATGGCTGATGGATGAGGCGAAAAAAGGTTTAACTATTCAACGTTACAAAGGTCTTGGTGAAATGAACGCCGATCAACTGGCTGAAACTACCATGGACCCAGCTTCGAGACATTTATTAAAAGTAACTATCGAAGATGCTGTTGCCACCGATCAAATCTTCACTACATTGATGGGCGATCAGGTCGAACCACGCCGTGATTTTATCGTACAAAAAGCCCTCGAAGTCGTGAATTTGGACGTTTAATAAGGAACAATTTACAAGGGAGGATGTTATGCGAGAGCCGCAGTCCATTTCTTTTCGTACTTTAATTTTAAACTTAATTTTTTTCTGCTTTGCGTTTTCTTTACAAACAAAAGTTATCGCCGCAATTGATAGACCAATTTCTATAAATTCTACACAAGGGCAAATAACTGTTTATCAACTGCAACCCGAAACTCTACAAGGCAATGCTTTAACTGGCCGCGCCGCAGTTTCAATACAAACTCAAAACCAAAACGTACCTACATTTGGCGTATTTTGGTTTAACGCAGAACTTGCAACTGATTTAGATAAACGCACTTATTCCATACAGCAATTTAAAATCAACAAAATAAAATTCTCAGAAACAACATCGCTAAACGAAGAAGCGCTTTTATCTAGCATCGAAAATGAATTGCCAAAACATTACACAAATGCTGCATTAGATACCCTGCAAACAAATTTAGAGCGTGAACAAAAAGCGGCAGTAACTAATGCTCGCCTTGAAACAACTCCTCCAAAAATAATATTTGCGAACAACCCCGCTGTTCTCGTCACCTTTGATGGCGAACCAAAACTTCAAGCAATTGAAGATTCAAAATTGATGCGTGCAGTTAACACGCCAATGCTAGTAGTTTTTGATCCAACAACAAAAAATTATTATCTTTCCTCTGGCAGCGCTTGGTATAGCACTAAAGATACTAACGGCCCTTGGAACATTGAACATAACCCTCCAGCGTATATTGCAAACATTGTGACTGCAAATGGTAAACCTGTTACAAGCACAATATCAGATGCAGAAATGCCGAAAATTATAGTATCAACCACACCTGCAGAATTAATTACAACTGATGGCACTCCACAATACACACCAATAAAAGATACTAATTTGCTATATATGAGCAACACTGAAAGCAATGTTTTTTTAGATACAGGTGCTAAAAAATATTATGTATTACTCTCGGGTCGTTGGTTCGCTGGCAAATCTTTACAAGGACCGTGGGATTTTGTCTCGCCAGATAAACTGCCCGCTGATTTTGCAAAAATTCCTGCTAATTCTACCAAAGGGAATGTATTAGCTAGCATCCCAAATACTCAAGAGGCACAAGATGCGCTAATCACCTCGCAAATTCCAAAAACTGCAGCAATCAAACGCAGTGAAGCAAAATTAACAGTTGAATATAATGGTAGCCCACAATTTAAAAAAATTCGTGGGACTAAAATAAAATATGCAGTTAATACTACAATTCCAGTGCTTTTAATTAACGGCAGATATTATGCTTGTGATAATGCAGTTTGGTTTGTCGCAGATAGCCCAACTGGCCCATGGGTAGTTGCAGATGACGTACCAGAAGAAGTGCAAAGTATTCCACCAAGTTCTCCAGTTTATAATGTGAAATATGTCCGCGTTTACGATTCTACTCCAGATATTGTTTATGTTGGTTACACTCCTGGTTATCTCGGATTTTTTTCATTTCTCGGGACAGTAGTGTTTGGCACCGGCTACATATATCCATATTGGTATGGTGGTTACTATTATCCTTGGCCATGGACTTATGGCATTGGCTTTTATTATGACAATTATTATGGATGGGGTTATGGCCGCGGTTGGGGTTATGCTTTTAGATCCATTGGTTATGACTGGCATAATAATTGGTGGGGGCGCAATCATTGGTATCGGCCAACAGGTTGGTATGGCCCAGGTGGTTTTAGATATCGCAGCACCAATATAAATATCAACAGAAATGCAATCTTTGGTAATCAAATTAATATTGGCAAACGCAATTTTAGATTCGATCACAATATTAATAATAATATCTACAATCGAAAATGGAATACTGGACGCCTGGCAAAACCAATGGTGCAACCAATGCAAAAATTTATGCCAAAATCTATGCAAAAATCCATACAAAAGCCCATGCAATTTAATCAACCAAAAAGCATAAAAACTACGCCTAAAATGCAACGCGGCAAAACCCCAGGCTTTGCGCCGCAGCATTTCAAACGTGATTTTCATGCGCCGCAACAAGGTATTAAAGGTGGTTTTCAGCCAGGATTTAAAGGCGGTTTTAAAGGCCAGCAACATCAAGGACAAGGCTGGCCAAGAAATACAAATATCATGCACCACGGCGAAAGCGGGGGCAGATCACAGCCGAGCCACAATGTATATCCAAGTGGAATGCATAGCGGTGGCGGTATGTCGCATGGCGGAAGCACTCATCACGGCAGTGGCGGGCATAGCGGTGCAAACATCTTTACTGGCGGTGGATCACATGGCGGTGGTGGTAGCAGTCATCATGGCGGAAGCGGTGGCCATGGTGGCGATGGCTCTAGGCGACACTAAGTTTAGCTTATTTTGGATATGTATGTTTAAGTTAAGCTCGAGCAAAACCCGAGCTTAACTTAATTAGAATCTACGTTCTTAATTTTTTGCCAAATTTAACGTGAATGAAAATCCATCGCCAGACCCTCTGCGCGGTGTTGCTGGCGGAAGCGCTTGTTCATTACCAGGCGTAGTCATTGCTGCCACTCTACTAAGATTTAAAACTGGAATTGCTGCCAACAATGATGAATTTACTAGGCTAGCCTTAGCCTTACTTTCAACAGAAGCAGCTGCTGATGCTGCACTTCCAGAAGTTAACTTAAACGAAATCTCATCACCAGACCCTTTGCGCGGTGCTGCAGGCGGAAGCGCTGGCCCACCACCAAACATAGTCATCGCGTTACTACCTAAACTACCAAAAGTTGGCACTAATTTCGCAGCCTCCTCGGCACTTACGATTGCTGCATGAGCGCTCTTTTGTTCATCAGCATACATATTTACATGCATTGATTTAAAAACTCTACTAAGATTATCGCCTGAGCGTAAAAGTGCAGCACCTGACTCTGGGAAAAGACATCTAAAGCTTGCATATAATGCATACGCGCCGCCGTTACTTTCTATTGCGCTCAACACACTCTCTTGGCGCGCAAGACCGGTGCTTGAAATCATACCACCATGATATCCCTTCCACTCTTGAATTGCTGTGCTATCAAAAGCAGGTCGACTACTACATTGCGGTAACCCACCCAACCAAGTTAACAATGAAGGAGTATTTCTCTCGGCAACTTCAAATGCGCGAGCACCATGCTCTGTAGCAGATACAATATTTACTCTTTGATCATCAAGTAAAAGCATCTGATCGGGGCTGATTCTCAATAATTTAGCTAACGCTTCCATAGCATCGCCTTTAGATGCATCCTTTGAAACTGAAAACACAAGAATCTTTCCAGCAAATTGCTGATAGAATTTTTCTCTTTTCTCAGACTGTTCTCTCATAAAATCTGCAAATACTTTCTCGCCACATTCGCCTAACGCCTTTGCTTCTGCCAACTTTGCATGAACGCCATGTAGAGTTGCCATACAAATTCTATGGTTATCCTCAAGATCTTTAGCGCTCATTAGATCTTCTTCAACAATTACTCTTATATTATCTGCAGCAAATCCCAACACTCCTTTCAGATATGCCAAAATACAATCAATATAATCACGAGAAATAAAAGCTGGGCAATACCCACTTCGCTGTGCCGCCAAAATTTGTTCACTCCACTGCCTACCAAATTGCACAAGCTCTGCATTGGAACCTACTTTAAAAAGCGTCATTCCACTAAACCCAACTTCATTATCAACCTTCGCTTCAACAATACCCTCTACTCTGCCAAATGGAAAACTCTGCTGGCGTAGCTGTTCAACAATATAATTGTTGAGCTGACCAATATTCCATGGCCCCACGCTTTGCAAACAATTTGTAACAATAATTTGTGCAATAACAAAATATTGATATTCTTCTGCTCTACTAAAGCTTTGTTTGCCGCCGAATCTTTTATCAGATGCTTGCATTGCTAGCGCTGCAAGTGTGGAAACTATGTTGAAAATGTTTAACGGGGTTACAGTACCACTCAGATCAATTCCAATTGCTTGTAACCGTTTTGCTTCATCTGGAGTAAGAGGCGCAACTGCTTTTACTTCTTTTCCCTCTTTTGATTCTTTTATTTCATGTCCCGCTGGTGATGATGGTATTGATGATGGCGCTGCTACTTGTGCTAACATTGCAGCTGTTGATGGTGTTGCTGGTGCTGACATATTATTTCTCCTACGCTTCTATTATAATTGTATAATTTTAGGATCCAGCCAGAATAAAAATTGCAAATTTTTTTCCGTAATAATTTTCAGCCCAACGCTGCTAAATTAGCATTAAGGGCCGCAAATATTAATCAAGATAAACCAATTTGTCAAAATATGCGGGAAAGTATAGACAAGATATTTTTCCTAAATTGTGAAATATTTTCACTAAACATATTTAGTAAAACACACAAATTTTACTAAATATGTTTAGTAAAAGCAGGAACGATGGAAAAAAATAGTTTCTAATTAAGCATGAGTAAAAGCAAATACGGACCTAGCGTATTGAAAAAATAATTTTTTATAATCAATATGTTATATTAAAAAAAGTCCAGCTCATTTTGTAATTATTTGATTATATTAATAATTTATTTTACATGTTTTATTAGCGAGATTTTTGTTTTAAATCAAATAGTTATTAAATAATAGCCCACTTCACCGGTAATTTTACTTTTCACAATTTGCCAATCTTTTGGGATGACCTCTTGAATATTTAGGCTCTTTTCAGCTTCAAGATAAATATAAGAACCCTGACCAATATAATTATTTTCACGCAATAGCTCACAACATGTTTGTAATAAATTTTGTTTAAAAGGTGGGTCTAAAAATACAATATCAAAAGTTTGCTTGGGGATTTTTAATAAATCTCGCGGTATCAAAGCGCATAAAAAATCAGCATTTTTTGCATTCAGCGCCCTCGCATTTTCTTTTAAAAGCGAAATTATCTTTATCGATTTATCTATAAATAAAACGCTTTTTGCTCCACGCGATAAAGCCTCAAACCCTAAAGCACCGCTCCCTGCAAACAAATCCAAACAATTTGCATCAGCAATAATCGGCGCAAGCCAATTAAATACTGTTTCGCGGATTGGGTTTGTGGTGGGGCGCACAGTTTCAAGCGGCAGAAAATCAATTTTCCGGCTGCGCCACTTACCGCCGATAATTCTTAATGAAGATCTTTTTTGCATAAAACCATTGTAGCAAAAATGCAATTAATAATTAATAATATTGTTGTTGCCTCGTAACTGTTATTATACCAATATTTCCCAGATAGAATTAAAATAAGTTATTAAAACGTTATGAAGTTTTATAATAAATGAGGCACTGCAGAACAATACATCAAAAAAGGAAAAACGCTGTTAAATGGACAAAACTATCCTGTGAAAAATTTGTTGCTAATGAAATACGATTGCAGTTATTTGGGCTAGCATATAATTTAGGTAATTTTCTTAAAACATTAGTACTTCCTAAAAATATAGCGCACTGGACATTAACAACTTTGCGGAAAGGGAATAATTAAATATAAAGGATTGAAGTATGATTCCAATATGGTTGACGCGTATGTTAAACTGTTTAATGAAAAAAGTTTTAAATTTACTGGGGGTTAAATATGACAAGACTAGAAAAAATTTGCAACCTGGAGTTTGCTGAAAAGTTTTTGATGGAAAATATCGATGTTGATGAGTTATTAGAAAAGCTGGTATTAAAAGCCAACAAAGAAGCGCCAAAGATTAAGTCTCTTGAACAGCTAGAAGGTAGGGCTATCT
>JAMCWR010000007.1 GCA_023480665.1 Gammaproteobacteria bacterium | reverse complement strand
TACCAATGCAATTGATAATGTTTATAGGAGCAACTAATGTACCGCGTAACGCTGATGTTTTTCTCGGTTTGCATGTTGCTATTAATTTTATGTTTAGCTTCTGACAGTAAAGCCAACACAAAACAAATACCGCAACAAGAATTAATTAGCTTAAGCGTGCAAAACATTAAAGTTCGTGATTTGCTGCAAATTATCGCTAAACGGGCAAAAAAAAATATTATTATTAGCAGCCAAGTTACAGAAAACATTAGTATAGAATTAAGCAAAGTTACGTGGGAAGAAGCTCTAGCTTCGGTATTAAAACTGCAAAATTTAACTAAGATTACCACTCCAAATGTTATTTTTATTGCACCGAATGCAGAGATAAAACAACGTGAAGCAACAGAAAATAAATTGCCATTCGCGCTTAAATTACATTATGCCGAAGCGCAAGATTTAGAAAAAATTCTAAAACCCACGGGAATTTTATCCAACAACTCTGGTATCAGTGCTGATCCTCGCACTAACACTTTATTAATTAGTGATGTTGCAACTAATATCGCAAATGTTGGACAGCTAGTCCACGCTATTGATAACCCCTTACATCAAATTTTAATTGAAGCGCGGATTGTATGTATCGATGCGGATTATGCACACGAGCTAGGTGCCAAATTTGGCACACATAAAACTGAACAGATATTGCCCAGACAAAAAATAAACCTAGATTTGCCACTAGATACGATGGAAACAGGTGTTGCAGATATTTCAATTTTGAAGCTTGCAAATACCCGTACTTTGGACTTGGTACTAGCTGCATTAGAAAGCGAAGGCAAAGCAAAAGTAATTTCAAGCCCTAAATTAATTACCACTGAGCGTCAGGCTGCATATATAGAATCAGGTTCGGAAATCCCTTATCAAGAAAAAACCTCTGGAGGTGCAACTAATGTTGCATTTAAGAAAGCAGTCCTCAGTTTAAAAGTTACTCCAGAAATTGTAAGTACAAATAAAATTAATTTAGCGCTAGAATTGAATCAAGATAAAGTTAGCCAAATGACAGTTAATGGCGTACCAGCAATTGATACACGAAAAATTGTTACTCAGGTATCAATACAAAATCGCGACACTATTGTACTTGGCGGAATTTATGAATGGGCTAACGCAGAAACTATCACTAGAGTACCATACATTGGGAAAATTCCTCTCATCGGTATGTTATTTACCAACAAAGAAAAAAAGCAACAGCGCAAAGAGTTATTAATGTTTGTGACCCCGATAATTAAGTGATTAACTTGGCATTGCTGCATTGCTTGTCTTTGCCAAAACGACGGAGGATTCAGCAAACAAAAAAACCAAAAAAATTATTTACACAGCAGGGGCTCTGAAAGAGCCCTTTGCTTCACCAGCCCAGTGTGTAGCGATCCTGCACATAAATTCTTTCCAAAAATAAATATCTAATGGTTAATTGGATATAATGAAAAAAACTTATGTGCAGGAGAGTAAACGCTGGGTGGTATAGGAATTAGCGAATAGGTTATTGAGGGCGATGTTGAGGCTGGTGTAAGAGTTTATAAGTATATCCCGAGCCTAAAGCAGCTTTGGCAAGAAACCAAATTAATCCGACGTTGTACTATTGTTATTCAAAACTAAAATCAAAATTGCAGCCACCGCAACACAACATAAAAACAACGTTAAAGCCAACAAATTATCCATCGCAAATTTAGCAGTTACTGCACTAAACAAACTAGAGCAAACAATAGCCGTCGCTCCCAAAAGTGCAGCTGCACTCCCTCTTTCTTTATCTGCAACTGAATACATAGCTAAAGCATTCGAAGTTGGGCTAATAAACCCACAGCCCAAAGCATAAAACATCATCGGTATTATTACTGTGACAGGATTAAATATCCTAACCAAAAGAAAAACTAAGAGCAACATGAGGGGTACTAAAGTCATAATATAGCCAAGCTCTAAAATACGTTGCGAGGAGAATTTGTTAGTTAAAAAACTAGTAAGCATCGTTCCTGAAATATAAGCTCCACCAATCAAAGTTAATAGATAACCATAATGGCGAGCAGAAATATGTAACCCATTTATAAATAAATATGGAGCAAACACATAAAAAGCAATAAGGCCTCCTAAAATTATAGAATAAGACAATAAATACCCCATAAATTTTTTATTCTTAATTAAAGAAGTGTAAAGAGAAAAAATATTAGGCAAAGATAATTTCGTCACACATTTGCTGCAAGTTTCTTGCAGCCATAAATGAGACGAAAGTAAAACTAACACACCAAAACCCAACAAAAAATAATATGCTGCTTGCCAATTAAACCAAAACAGTAAAGAACCGCCAATGATTGGTGCTACTGCTGGCATAATAGCAATAATAACTAAAACCCACGCCACAGCAATTTGCATGGCGTTTTTGTTGCACGCGTCTGCCAAAATCGCTCTGCTTATTACAGCAGAATAGCTTACCCCAATAGCTTCAATAAAGCGCCCACAAATAAATAGCGGCATGGAAGTTGCAGCAGCTGTAAGATAACTGCCTACTAATGCCACAAGGTTTGCGCTTAAAATAATTTTGCGTCTACCAAATCGATCCGATAGCGTACCCCAAAATAATTGGGCAATTGCATAGCCAAAAAGAAAAACTGTCATGCTAAATTTCACTTGGTTAGCATTAGTATGAAAGTAATGTTGTAAGGTTGGATACGCCGGCAAGCCTATATTAATCGACAAATAGCCATAAATAGAGAACAGGTAAGCAAAAAATATTACTCGGTGATTGCTTTGTGCCATAAAGACATCCATTAATGATTATTTTTTCTCTATTAAAACTTTGTCTAATATAGCGATGAAGCCTTGAAAATCATCTAGCAACGGAAAGTGGCCACAGTTTTCTAAAATAATAATTTGTGAATTTGGAATTAATTGCTGCATTAATTTTCCTGCTGCAACTGGTGTGCTCTGATCTTCTTGTCCCCAAATTAAAGCCGTAGGAACAACAACTCGCGGCAGTAAATCACGCAAATCCTGATTAACAACCTTCACCATAATTTTACGCATTATGCCACTTGAATTTCGATAGTCATTTGATCCAACTTGGTTTTGATATGCGGCAATTATTTTTGTAAAAAAGTATTTCAAGACTGGAACCGCTGCTAGTTTTTTTAGTAACTTATAGCAAAAAATTTTGCCACGAATTTTCCAAGACTTTGGTAAGTTAATCCCAGAACTTGCGACTAAAATTAATTGTTCAGCATCAAACAAACGTTTAGCTAACGCATAAGTTGCGATTTTACCGCCAAAAGAATGGCCGAGTATTATTGGTTTAGTTATATTTATTGCAACTAAAAAATCGCGAAGAAATTCAGCATATGTTGCCGTATCCCAAAGAGTTTCAGGAACAGCGCTTAAACCAAAACCAGGCAAATCAACTGCGATAACTTGAAATCTTTGCGCAAGATATGCTTGCAATTTTTCCCAGTTGCCAATTGTATTGCCCCAGCCATGTAATAGTACAAGCGGCTGGCCGCAACCATAAATTTTATAATGAATTCGAAGCTCTTTAACTTTAGTAAACAAATTCATCGCCCTCAATATCTAATTCGCTAATTCATACGACAGGTAACAATCTATTTAGTTGCCCGATTAAATACAGTGGACAA
>JAMCWR010000019.1:7521-62507 GCA_023480665.1 Gammaproteobacteria bacterium | reverse complement strand
GAAGCCCTAGGAGAATTTAACATGGCAGAGGAGTTACAATGACTATCATCAAAATGACTGATCTTGATTTAAAAGGTAAACGCGTATTAATTCGTGTCGACTTCAATGTTCCAATAAAAAATGGCGTGATTACTAGTGATAAACGTTTACGCGCTTCTGCACCAACACTAAAAATGGCAGCAGATGCTGGCGCAAAAGTTATTGCGCTATCACATTTAGGGCAACCAGAAGAAGGGGTGTTTAACGAAGAATTTTCACTTAAGCTTGTCGCTGATTGGTTAAGTAAATTTTTTGGCAAACCCATTCGGTTAGAGCGTAACTGGTTGGACGGTGTAGAAGTTGCGCCTGGCGAAGTCGTACTGTGTGAAAATGTGCGCTTTAACAAGGGTGAGAAAAAAGATAACGAAGAACTAGCAAAAAAAATGGCAGCTCTTTGCGATGTCTTTGTCATGGACGCATTTGCCACAGCGCATCGTGCACAGGCTTCAACTCATGGCGTAGGAAAATTTGCTCCTATTGCGTGTGCAGGTCCAGTGCTAATGGCTGAACTTGATGCTTTAAGTAAAGCATTAGAAAAGCCAGAACATCCCTTAGTTGCGATTGTTGGTGGTTCCAAAGTTTCAACTAAACTGCAATTGCTAGAAAATTTATTGGGTAAAGTTGATCAATTGTTAGTTGGCGGTGGTATTGCTAATACTTTTATGGCTGCTGCTGGTCTGCCGATTGGCAAATCTTTGGTTGAAGTTGATTTTATTCCTAAAGCTAAAGAACTTTTACAATTGGCAAAAACACGTGGCGCCGAAATTCCAATTCCAACTGATGTTGTAGTTGCAAAAGAAATGACCGATAAAGCAGAAGCAGTAATTAAAGCTGCAACCGATGTAGCTGCTGATGAAATGATTTTGGACATCGGGCCAGAAACGCGTGCTCGTTTGGCAGATATTATTGCAAAAGCTAAAACCATTGTTTGGAATGGACCAGTTGGTGTATTTGAAATTGATCAGTTTGCAGCTGGAACCAAGGCTTTAGCAGAAGCAGTAGCAGCAAGCCATTTTTTATTGGAACATTGAAGTCGACACGAATTAATACGCGTTTACCTTTTAAATCAAGATCAGTCATTTTGATGATAGTCATTGTAACTCCTCTGCCATGTTAAATTCTCCTAGGGCTTCTCGCTACGTTGTAGCTCGTCACCCTAGGCTGGTGAAGCCTTCAAAAATACCGAGTTTTATCGCCCTACAATGCAGGCAAAGCGACAACACTCTAGCCACAATTATATATTGTAAATCTGTGTAAATGTTTTTTTCTCCTAGGGCTCCTCGCTACGTTGTAGCTCGTCACCCTAGGCTGGTGAAGCCTTCAAAAATACCGAGTTTTATCATTCCACATTGCCGGCAAAGCACTAGCAATATGGCCCCACAAAATATTGTAAAGCCGTGTAAATATTTTTTATTTTGTTCCCATCCAATATTTTGTAACATCTAACATACGGGTTGAGAAGCCCCATTCATTATCATACCAAGACAAAGCTTTGACTGTTTTGCCAATTACTTTGGTCTGAGTTGCTTCGAAAATAGAAGACAATGGATTATGATTAAAGTCATGTGAAACTAAAGGTAAGTCATTATAACCAAGAATTCCTTTTAATTCACCTTCAGCAGCAGCTTTCATAAGGCTGTTAACTTCATCTTTTGTTGTAGCACGAGCAGATTCAAATACCAAGTCAACAACAGAAACGTTAATCGTTGGTACTCGCATTGCAAAGCCATCTAATTTGCCAGACAAAGCTGGTAATACCAAACCAACTGCCGCAGCAGCACCGGTTTTTGTTGGAATCATAGATTGGGTAGCAGAGCGAGCTCGGCGTAAGTCTTTATGATAGCCATCAATCAATACTTGATCGTTAGTGTATGAATGAATAGTGGTCATCAAACCGCTAACAATACCAATTTTTTCATGCAACACTTTAGCCATAGGGGCTAAACAATTAGTTGTGCATGAAGCGTTGGAAATAATAACGTGATTTTGGTTAAGAATAGTATGATTAACTCCGTAAACTACAGTGGCATCAGCGCCTTCACCTGGAGCAGAAATAATAACTTTCTTAGCGCCAGCATTAATATGAACCATAGCTTTTTCTTTCGAGGTAAATTTACCAGTACACTCATATACAATATCCACACCCATGTCTTTCCATGGTAATTTGGATGGGTCTTTTTCAGCAAACACACGAACTTTATCGCCATTGACAACAATATAATCACCGTCAACTTTTACATCACCAGCAAATTTGCCATGCACTGTATCATAAACAGTAAGATGCGCATTGATTTTGGAATCGCCCAAATCATTTACCGCGACGATTTCAATATCTTTACGATACCCTTCTTCATATACAGCACGTAAAATATTACGACCAATTCTGCCGTAACCATTAATTGCAACTTTGATTGTCATTTTAAGCTCCTCAAGTTAAATTAAAAAAGTGAAATAATTTTATTTACAACATTTTCTTCGGTAAAGCCAAAAAATTCAAATAAAACTTTATCCGGAGCAGAAGCTCCATAGCGGTCAATACCAATAATAGCACAGTTTGCACCAACAAATTTGTGCCAGTAATCATGATGTGCTGCTTCGATAACAACTCGCCGCGTGACAGCGGATGGCAAAACAGACTCTTGGTATACCTTATCTTGCGCTACAAACACATCAGTTGAAGGCATGGATACTACACGGATCTTTTTTCCCTGTGTAGTTAATTTTTTTGCTGCATTTACTGCTAGTTGCACCTCAGAACCGGTGGCAATAATAATGCAATCTGCCTGCCCTATGCAATCTTTTAATACATAACCTCCACGTTTAATATTACTTAGCGTATTACTATCGCGCTCTTGGCCTACAACTTTCTGCCTAGTAAGCACTAAAGCTGTCGGTCCATGGTTTCTTTCAAGTGCCGCTTGCCAAGCAATAGCCGTTTCAGTAGCGTCACAAGGGCGCCACACCGATAAATTTGGCGTAGTACGCAACATAGTTAAGTGTTCTATTGGTTGATGAGTCGGACCATCTTCACCTAAACCAATTGAATCATGGCTAAACACATAAATAACGCGTTGCGACATCAATGCTGCCATGCGTATCGCGGCAATGCCATATCCAGCAAAAACTAAAAATGTCCCGCCATAAGGAATAAAACCACCATGTAAAGCAATACCATTCATTATGCCAAACATGCCAAACTCGCGCACTCCATAATGCAAATAGTTGCCATCGGCAGAATTTTGGTTAAAAACAACCGAGCCGGACCAGTTAGTTAGATTTGATGCAGTTAAATCAGCTGAACCACCAAACAGCTCTGGCAGAATTGGAGCAAAAGCTTCTAAACACTTTTGCGATGCTTGACGTGTTGCTAATGTTTCTATTTTGAGTTGTGTTTGGTCTATAAACTTAGTAGCTGTTTGCGTCCAATCTTTAGGAAGATCCCCCTTAACTCGGCGCATTAATTCGGAAGCAAGCGTAGGAAACTCTTTTTGATATGCGATAAATAATTCATCCCAAGCTTTTTCTATTTTTGCACCTTTTTCTTTGGCATTCCACGCTGCATAAATTTCTTCAGGAATAACAAAAGCTGGGTAGTTCCAATGTAGATTTTCACGAGTTGCCTGAACTTCTTTTTCGCCAAGTGCTGCACCGTGGCAATTATGTGTGCCACAAACATTTGGCGCTCCAAACCCAATTGTAGTTTTACAACAAATTAAACTTGGGCGATCGTTAACTGAACGCGCTTCAAGTATAGCATTCTTTAATGCTTCCGCATCGTAGCTATCTACATTTTTTACCACATGCCAATTGTACGCAGCAAATCTCTCTGGGATATTTTCGGTAAACCATCCCGTCACATGTCCGTCAATCGAAATGCCATTATCATCCCAAAATGCAATTAGTTTTCCCAAACCAAGCGTTCCCGCAAGCGAACACGCCTCATGAGAAATACCTTCCATCAGACAACCATCACCTACAAAAACATAAGTATAATGATCAATAATGTTAAAACTTGGACGATTAAAAGTTGCAGCCAATGCTTTTTCTGCAATACACATCCCTACAGCATTTGCCAAACCTTGCCCTAAAGGACCGGTAGTAGTTTCAATTCCAGGAGTTAAACCAACTTCAGGATGTCCAGGAGTTTTCGAATGTAATTGCCGAAAATTTTTGATCTCATCGATACTTAAATCATAACCAGTCAAGTGTAGTAGTGCGTAATGCAACATAGAACCATGACCATTAGACAACATAAAACGATCGCGGTTTAGCCAATGAGGATTTTGAGGATTATGCTGTAAAAAATCACGCCACAATACTGTTGCAATATCAGCCATGCCAAGTGGCATACCGGGATGGCCAGAGTTAGCTTTTTGGATTGCATCAAGACTTAAAAATCGAATTGCATTGGCAAGCTCACGAGTGGTCGGCATATTTAATCGTCCTTATAAAAGCAATGAAGAATTAAAAATTAAGAATTAAGAATTGTTGTCGCTTCGCGTATTTTTTTAATATAAACCGTCACGTTTTGTGTGACACTATCATTCTTAATTCTTAATTATTCATTCTTAATTTGTTTTTTTCCGGCTATTTTCACTCAATTCTTGCAATTGGGCAATTAAAATTTTACTGGGAAAGGAGGTGCCGGATACGGCTAGTTGTAAAAAAATTATTGATTATATTTGTTTTTTCCTGAAAAACTCGACGTATCCGACATAATATAGTTGAAATTAATCGATTATAATTTGAAAAGCTTAAGTAATTATGCTTATATCGGATACGTACTGTTATTAAAAAATAATAACCATAATATCAAATAGTTGTTGTTAACTGTCGGTGCCTGGCACAACCAAATGAACAGCGCTCTCAAACTAGTAATTATCCTCGGCATTGTCAGCTTTTTTTCTGATATCACAGTAGAAGGCGCAAAAAGCGTTAGCGGAGCATTTCTCGGCTTACTTGGAGCCAATGCAGCTCTTGTTGGCTTAATTTCTGGATTCGGCGAATTTGTTGGTTATGCTTTGCGCTTGTTTTCCGGCTACTTTGTTGACAAAACCGGGCGCTACTGGCTCTGCACTTTTTTTGGCTATGGATGTAACCTTATCGGTACACCACTACTCGCATTAGCTGGCAATTGGAAACTAGCAGCATTTTTGTTAGTTCTAGAGCGAATTGGTAAAGCAGTAAGAACGCCGGCACGTGACGCGATGCTTTCTCATGCAACCCATAGCATGGGCAGAGGTTTCGGTTTTGGTTTACATCAAACTTTTGACCAGCTAGGCGCGATGCTTGGACCTATTATTGTTACAATAGTTTTATTTTTTAAAGGGAGTTATCAAAACGGATTTGCCATTCTATTTATTCCAGCACTAATCTCGGTTATTGCGCTTGTTATTGCAAGCAGAACTTATCCAGAACCACAACAACTAGAATTAAGTGTACCAGAAGAAACACGAGCAAACATAAAATTTTGGGTATATTTACTCGCTAGCGCTTCATTAGCTGCAGGCTATGCAGATTTTCCGCTAATTGCGTATCACCTACAAAAACACGCTGTTGTTAGTAGCGCTTTTATTCCACTCTCCTATGCTGTGGGATTAGGAGTAAGTTCAATTTCAGTATTGCTTTTAGGTAAGCTATATGATCATTATGGATATGTTACTTTAATTATTTCCACGTTTATCGCGGCATTTTTTGCTCCACTAATTTTTCTTGGCGGCCCAGTAATGGTCTTTCTTGGGATGATATTGTGGGGAATTGGCACCGGAGCACAAAGTTCACTATTAAAAGCCATCATCGGTGATATTATTCCTAAAGAAAAACGCGGTCGAGCTTATGGCATTTATAATACGGCATTTGGCTTTGCTTGGTTTTTAGGCAGTGCATTTATGGGATTTTTGTATGATATTTCTCTACCTTGGATGATAATTTTTTGCATGTTCTTGCAGGTTTTATCATTACCGATTTTTTTTGTTGCTAAGAAAAAATAAGGCATTCAATCCAGTACTGCTACTTTTGTTCTACTTCCTAAACTTAGTTTATGTGCTTCATCAATTTTAGAAAAATTTAAAAAGTTTATTTGTTTTAGCTGATTTTCTGTCTTTATTATTTCTTTTTTAGGAACTACTGAATTATTTACTTTATTACTGGTTTATTTGGTGTAGCACAGCTTGCTAAAGCTACAAGCACTTTAATTTGTTCACAAACAAGTTCTGGATGCTCCCTGTGAATAAAATGACCACCAGGTACCTTGATTATTTTGCTATTTGGGTTGCTATTTATCCATTGTCTCTGTTTTTCATACCAATCTCCTGTTTTGGTTAGCTTATGTTCTTCCATCCAACTGGAAGAAAGAACAATTATTGGAATATTGTTGCTTAAGGTAGGTAACTGATTGATTTCTTTTTTCGTTTGCTCGAACCCTAACATATGATAAACAACTTCGGCTGGAATCAATTTATGTTCAATTGCTTTTTTATAAGAGTATTTATTATACATTTCTTTATTAGAAATTTGTTGTGCTAGTTTATTCAATGGGTCTATCTCTGCCATCACGCGTTCAGGAAATTCAGAATTATTTGGTAATGGATCAATCATCAGTACACCCTTAGCTAAATTTGGGTATTTACGAGCAAAATAACCTGCATACAATCCACCATAAGAATGAGCAACTAAAATATATGGCGGTTTAATATGTCGCTTTTGCAATAATGCTATCAACTTGTTATTGATTAATTTGGCTGTAATAGGATTTTTTACAGAAGTACTTAGATCAGGTGGGCTTTTACCTAAACCATTATGATCGTACATAAAAATACCACCATATTGGCTGACACAATCGAGGAAGTTTTTATTTTGCTTCCATTCCTCTACTGTATTAATACTACCATTCTCAAAGATTATGGTGCCTTGAAATCTTGCCTGTGGATTTGGATAGTATTCAGAATATATGGCAACGTTAGCAATTTTGTCGTATTGACCTTGCGCAAAAACGATCAATGGAAAAATGATAATGCTAATTAGAACTAGGAACTTATTTTTGAATTTTATTTTGAAAACCATCTTCATGCCGTATTCCTGTTTTGACGCCTAAATAATTTCGCGCAAAATCTGCGCATAATTTAATAAATAATCCTTGTCTGGAATTTTATCCTCAATACACCACCATGCAACTAACACTGCATTGACAATTGTTTGCATTCATAATTGTTAAAAATTGTGGTCCGGAGATTATGTAGAAACGCGCAAATTTCATTCTGATCATTGCATATACTTTTTGATCCACTCTTCTCTGCCATATCGATAATTAGGAAATTCTAACTCAAGCGTAGTCTGTCTAAGCATGAGCCAACGCACTAGCGAAGCAAGTACTTTTAATTCATTTTCATTTCATATTTCAATAGGTGCTATTATATTCACTCCAACAGCCCACGTAAGGTTTTCCTGTCGCCAAGATGGGTAAACCTCTAAATCAATGCCCTCTGCACTAATGTGTTTATGAATATCATTCAAACGTTCATAATATAACTTTTGTTCAATAAGCGTCTGGTGATATTTCTTTATAAGAATGTGGGATATACAAACCATCTCCCTGTAAACACCAAGAATGACTTTGGTGATATCCGCGCTGCATCCGAAGCAACCTTTCTTGTTTACGATTTTTCATTTAGCACACCTCTAAGGTCAGAGAAAAAAACAAACTGAATATCTAACAATTTAATTTCATAAACGCAATACCGTGTTTTTCTGCGTTCTGTACAAGTCAAATTTTGGCTTGATGTAAATGTAGGGGAAGGTTTGTCATTAGCAACTGCGGTATAAATCGAAACTAAAAATATTGCAAATTCTGCGATCTTATTAAAATCGCAGAAACCTTCCCGTTAGGTGCAGTGACAAAATTATTACGGGCGAGTTTCTACAGTATCTAATAAACCGCGGTAAATTTTACGAATTTAGATTCTGCCAAACTGCGATACTTCAAACACAAACTCGCCCCTACAATACAAACCCGCTCCTACTCAATACAAACCAACGCCATACAAAGCCAAAATTTGGAATATACAGAGTTTTTCCGACTAAAACGCACGCTATTGCAGAATAGTCTTGACTTTTCTGCAATAGCGTGCAAAATAGTCGAAACACAGGGGGCAATCCAATGGATAGAATACAAAAAGAGCTAATCATAAAAGATTTATCAAAAAAAATGGTTTTCCTAGTTGGTCCTCGTCAAGCTGGAAAAACCTGGCTTGCAAAACAAATCTTAAAAAATTATTCTCAAGGAGTTTATTTAAATTACGATAATTTTGCCGATCGCAAAATCATCAAGGAAGCAGCATGGCGTTCCAGTACACAATTATTGATTTTTGATGAATTGCATAAAATGCCACAATGGAAAAATTATCTAAAAGGTATTTATGACACCAAACCAGAAACGCAACAAATTTTAGTTACAGGCAGTGCACGCCTAGGCATCTTCCGACAAGTAGGCGATTCACTTGCTGGAAGGTATTTTACTCATCATTTGTTACCATTTAGTCCTGCCGAATTAAAAAACACAGTTTATGCAAAAGATATCGAACGGTTTTTAACACGAGGAGGTTTTCCAGAACCATTTTTAGCAGAAGATCCAATTGATGCTGCGCGTTGGCGCAACCAATACGTTGATAGTTTATTACGCACTGACATTTTCGAATTCGACAACATTGAAAATATTAAAAATATGCAGCTTGTTTTTGAATTATTAAAAACTAAAGTTGGTTCACCAATCTCATATAAATCGATTGCTGAAGATATAAATATTGCCCCAAATACGGTAAAAAAATATATTCGTATCCTTGAAGCTTTATATATCGTATTTCGTGTTACTCCGTTCGCGAAAAATATTGCGCGTAGCCTCATCAAAGAACCGAAGCTCTATTTTTTTGATGTTGGGTTAATTAATGGCAATATTGGAGCAAAGCTGGAAAATTTTGTTGCATTATGTTTACTAAAACATGTGTTAGCAAAAAATGATTATGAAGGAAAAAATTATAAATTACATTATCTACGCACCAAAGATGGACTCGAAGTGGATTTTGCACTGGTTAACAACGATAAAATCGAACAAATTTTAGAGGTCAAAAATAGCGATGCTGCTTTAAGTCGTTCTCTTATGTTATTACAAAAAAAATACTCGTTTCCAGCCACACAATTAGTCTATGACTTACGTCATGAGCGCGTAGAAAATAATACTGAAGTTGTAAACTTAACTAGTTATCTACTAGCACTAAAATTATGATAATCAAAACCTGTGATAATCAAAACCATTCATGTTTATTGTTTTTGTGCTATAATGCGTATAAATAAATTAAGTTTCTTAAGAGGGAAGGTTTTATGGCTCTACAATCTGCTAAAGATAACTTTCTGCGCTGGCAAGAACTTATTACTGCTTTGTTTCTTGCTTCTTTATTTCTATTATTAGAACTAGAACTTTTTACTCAACTCACAGCAATTATTGTAACAAGTGTTTTTGCTGCTATCCAGCTTGTAAGAGCAATTTTAACTTGGCGTAATTCTTATGAAACTAAAATAAGTACTGTGTGTGATGTTTTTATAGCTTTTGGCGCCTTAACATTCGCCATCACCTCCAATTTTAGTATGGATCCAACGCTATTAACTTTCCATATAGCTCCTTATCTTTGCTTTTTTTGTGCTGTTAAAGCAATTGCTGCAATAGTTAATACTGCAATTTGGGGATATAGATTTCATGAAGCGAGAAATAACAGCTACATTACCCCCAACGAAATAAATGATAGCGCATCAGCTCTTGGTGCAGAATATAACGCAGCATGGTATGGCATGGTTAATTCGATATGCACTACTTTAGCATATCTAGGCGCTTTTGCATTTACCGCAATTATTGCCTTCACCCAATTTGGCTTTGGTGGATCATTACCATTTGTATCACCAGCTTATTTTTCTTTTCATATCGGCCAATTATTTGTAACACCTTTGGTTATGACAGTTGCATGTTTTATTCCTTTAATACTTTTTCAGTTTTATTTTGGATTAAAAGGTGACCCAGCGCAAAGATATGAAAGAGCAACTACGTATAATTCCATCCCCGAACAGTGTTCTGTCGATATCACTCCTAATTCAAGTCGCTTTGAACATAAAAAATCGCAACTTGATGATACAAAAATTTCCGCTCCACAAACACTCAAAGAAAAAGAGGGAATAAATGATTGGAGCATTTGCCCTTGTTGCAGCCTGAACAAAAATAATTCAGATGATAAATGATGAAGATTTTTATCTCTTGACAAAGCAGGTACCGCTCGCCACAATTTACTTTTAATAATTTTCCATAGGTTTTGTTGCATAATTAATATTTTTATAATTAAACAGTATATTATGTAGAAATTTTATGTGTGCGGAAATACCTATTTATGCAACAATGTTATTTTTAATTCTTAATTGTTTTTATCATGGCTACGTAGCTCAGCTGGTTAGAGCGCGGCACTCATAATGCTGAGGTCGGCGGTTCGAGTCCACCCGTAGCCACCAATCTATTAATCTGTTCAGTTAAATAAAACGGCAAAGAAAATAAAGTATATTCGATTGGTCTATTAGCAAAGTCTTTTAGCTTAACTTCAGTAACACTCGGGAAATCAGCATTTAATCTAATTGCGGTTTGTAATTTAGTTTTTTGCATAAATCCATGTAATGATCTTAATGTTCCAGTAGTTCCAGCTTTTACCTCAATTGGAATAACCTTAGTATTATATTGCATAAGGTAATCAATCTCTGCAGCTGAGCCACTTTTTTCTCTTACCCAGTAATATAATTTTGGATCAATATAATATGGAGAAACTGTTCGTAATAATTGCCCTACTAACTGCTCAGTAATGCTACCTTCATTAATCAATTTAAATCGAGTAAAAATATTTTCTGTGGTAATAGATAATCCTAACGCTGAAGATACTAGACCAACATCTAAAAAAATTACTTTAAAAATATCTTCTTTTATATCAGCAGCCAATGGTACACCATTACCCGAGCAACTAAATACTTTATGGCAAACTCTTGCCTTACACAGCAAATTTAGAGCCTTCTTTAAAACTTCAGATCGCACTTCTTTATTAACCAAGCTATATTTAAATTTTTTACCAAGTAAATTAGGTATACTTCTAAAAATATCATCCAATCTATCAAATGCGATTTTTTTTGCGTATTTAGCAAAATCATCACGGAAAGTTTGTAAAATACCGTTATGTATTTCACTAACAGCAAAAAAAGATTTTTTTTGCATCCAAATTTCTACAGCAGACGGCATCCCGCCAACTAAAATATATTCTCGTAAAAATTGCAGCAGGCGGTCATGAATAATTTCCGGAATCTTATCTTGCAAAGTAAAGTTTGAAAGATACTCGCACAATTTGTTTTGGTTTAACGCTAATAAAAATTCTTCAAAAGACATGGGTTCTATATACATATAACTAATTCTACCCACCGGCATACTAAATTCATGATCAGCCAAAGTAAAATCTAGCAAAGAGCCAGTTGCAATAACCGCTAATTCTGGTTTTTCCTCAGCAAACCAACGCAGTTTAGCTAGTAATTCTGGGGCCGCTTGAATTTCGTCTAAAAATAACAAAGCTTTTTTAGAGTTAATACTTCGGTTAAAGAATGATTCAAGCTGTAAAATAGTTTGTTCAGGATCGTTATCAGAAAACAATGCTTTGATTTTAGGATTACGCTCAAAGTTTAATTCAAATAAGTCGAGTTTTAACTGTGTAGCTAAACTGCGAACCAGCCATGTTTTACCAACCTGCCTTGATCCCCTAATAACAAGAGGCTTGCGGTTTTGGTCTTTAAACCATAATTGCAAATTTTGCATATTTTTTCTAAACATTTTTTACTCTATTATTATTTTTAATAACAGCATAATATATTGATTATTATAGCAATGAAATTATTTTTTGTCAAAATTGGGGGCAATTTTAACGAATATTGAGATAAAACTATGGGTAATTTTGACATACATCTCGTCAAAACTATGGGCATATTTAATGCTATCTAATCTTTTTGCTCTTAACTAACCGCACAAACTCATCTTTTGCATAAGTAGCAAACCAATATGCGAGATAATCATCTTTTGGGATAATCAGTAACTGCACTGGTTTGTTGGCAATAACTGTAGCATTTCTTACATCACCACGAATCACACCAGTAGTTCCTAGAGGCGTAAAAGGAGTTACATCAAAAGGACTATACGATCCAGTAGGATATCCAACCAGGCCAGAAGCAAATGGGAAATATACAAAACCTGGCAGTGTTTTTACTTCAAAAACAATCTCTTTAGCAGCAACTCTAGCTAAACGCGCATTTTGAAAGGCCTTATGAATATCAACACGCTGCATCTTTTGGCCAGTCGCTGCAACCCGCTTTAAAAAAGCGTGCTTCTGTTTATCATTCCATGTAACAGCATCAGCTTTAAGATAGCGCAAATATTCAATTTGTGGAATATTTTTTAAGGATGGAACAACCACGACAGTTTTAGCTAACGCAGGATTTATAGCAACTAATTTTTCTACTAACCGATGCGTAAATTGCGGACAATCATCAGTTTTTTCTAATAATATTCTAGGGCGTTTTTTTGCTACAAATCCATCTTGCCAAAAGTCGCCACGGATAAACGTATCAAAAATATCGTAATCCAATTGTGCAATTAATGCAGCAAGATAGTTAAGAGCACGTTCAGTTGCTTCTGCATTGTGAAAATAGCCACGAGAAAATTCAAAGCGCAGATCACCTTCTTTAGTAAAACAGGAACTAGACACATTGGCTTCACCGCAAGCAACCTCATCATCTAGTTCTAAAAAATACATTTTCCCATTTTTCTTAGTTAAAGCATAAATGGCTTGTGCGGTAAATTGATTAACAAAAATCTGGAATTGTGCTGAAGTTTTTAATTCGGTACCACGCTGCCGCAATGCATCTGAACAGCGAATAATGCGCAGTGTATCCACTATATCTGCAATTAATTGGCGCACTTTCGGCTCTGGATTTAATAGCCAGGCAAAACAATCATGCGTAAAATCCTGGTAATAATTAGCTAACACTTTATGGAGGTTATCTGCAGAAATTTCCTTGCGCGAAGCATGTTCGAAGTTATTTTTTGCGCTTGCAAGTGCTGCGGTTAGTTTAGCAATATCACCACGATGAGTTTTTTTTGCTCTCTCTAAAGCGTTGGTGGCGCTAATAATTTGATTCTGATAATACTGATAGTGCAAAGTATTATAGATATAATATTGCATCTCTTTTTGCAGCTTTTGTGGATTATTGAGGATATCTATTGGAACTAGTGTTTTCCGGTGGCACACACTTAAACTTAACATTTCACGGAATATCAGCTCTGGAGCCTGTTTAAAACAGCCGCGATGGTATAGCGATAAAAGCGTCCATGGAATATTACCAACATTTTCATCCCACAATGCGCGGAAAATCGGCTGAAACCTCGGTTGAAAAGCTTCTTGCGCTACAAACTCTCCATGCATAGTGCGACCGAATTTAGAAACATCTGACATACCAATATCATGAATGAAACCAATTAATATGCCATAACGCTCAATAAAATCCAGGCGCTTAGCTTCGCGTTTAGGAATATAAACCTGCATTACCGACTTTAAAATTAGAGGAACTTGTTCAGCAACATTGGTTACGTGGTGTAAGCCATGATCACCAAACAAAGTAACACTTTTTTTGGCACCATCAATAAAATCCTTATCGTGCAAAATATGCTCAAAATCAACTTCGTCAGGAATATGAGCATAATATTGCTCAGTAATCATTGTGCAAATATGTGCTGGAATTACACTTTTAACAATAGGTGAGATACATTGCATATACTTTTCCTTGTGACTCTAGTACGTTGTTTAAATAATTTTGTCTTTTGCCAAAGCTTACTTTAGGCTTGGATGTAGCTCTTTGTCTCACTGCGTAGACTCCTGAATCAAAATAGGATGATGTTTCTATAATGTGCACTAATGACAGGGTAGCCAATTTGTCGTTAAGTACCACGAAAATCCTTTACTAAGGTGACTCTCCGGCTCGCAAAAAGCAACATCCAACCCTACGCCGCTTTGGCCGTGCTAGACAAAATTCAGTTAACAACGTATTAAGTTCTAATCTGTCCGTTACCCAAAATAATATATTTATAAGCTGTTAGTTCTTCTAACCCCATTGGACCGCGTACTGGTAATTTATCGGTACTAATACCGATTTCTGCGCCCATGCCAAATTCGGCTCCATCAGTAAAACGCGTAGAGGCATTCACATATACCGCAGCAGAATCTACTGCTGCGAGAAAACGCTGCTTGGCAACAGAATCTTCAGTAATAATTGCATCGGAATGGTGTGAACCAAAAGTATTAATATGCTCTATCGCAGCAGCAAGATCTGGCACAACTTTGATGGCTAAAATAAGATCTAAATATTCAGTAGACCAATTCTCGACAGGTGCAATAGTTGAACCACTTAAAATACGTTGTGTTTCTACATCGCCTTTTAGAGTCACTCCACGTTTTTGTAATAAAGCTGCAATCTTAGGTAAAAAAGTAGCAGCAAGATCGTGGTGCACCAAAAGCGTTTCCATAGCATTACACACTCCTGGCCTTTGACATTTAGCATTTTCAACGATCGCCATGGCTTTATTAACATCCGCTGCAACATCTACATAAACATGACAAATACCTTGATAATGTTTGACCACAGGAACTCTAGCATGTTCCATTACAGCATTAATTAAGCCTGCTCCGCCACGCGGGATAACAAGATCAACCTTCCCTACCTGCTGCATTAAGGTATAAGTTAGCTCATGATTTGAGCTGGTAATAAATTGTAGACTATGTTGCGGCATACCTGCTTTAGTCCCGCCCTGAACTAAAGCCTGAAAAATTGCTTGATTGGAATAAAGCGCTTCACTGCCACCGCGCAAAATTACCGCATTACCAGATTTTAAACATAAACCTGCGACATCAGCCGTAACATTAGGACGCGACTCATAAATAATTAAGATTACACCAATTGGTACGGCAATTTTTTTGATTAAAAGGCCGTTTGGGCGCTTAATTTCCTGAAGAATTCTTCCAACTGGATCGTGAAGATCTGCAACCTGGTTTAATCCAGAAATCATTGCATCAATGCGCGCATCATTTAATTGTAACCGCTCAAGCATACTGCTCGATAAGTTTTTTTCTTGCGCTAAAACCATATCTTTATGGTTGGCAGTTTTGATTTCTTCTCGCCGCGCATCAAGTGCCAAAGCCATAGCTTTTAATATTGCGTTTTTTTGCTCAGTAGTAAGTATAGCTAACTGCTCTTTTGCCCTAGTTGCATTTTGCGTGAGCAAATCAATTTCGTGTTGGATGTTTTCTTTATGCATTTTACACTCCATATCCTTATCCATAAGGACACATTATTACAAAAATATCCTTGCGTATAAGTATATCACTCAAACAATACCAGATTATCCCGGTGAATCACTGTATCACTATTTTTATAACCTAATGTTTTTGCGATCTCGGCACTTGGTTTTCCCTTAATTTGCTGCATCTCTTTACTGCTATATTCAATCAAACCACAACCAATATTTTCTCCTGTTGGAGCAAAAATATTTACCACGGTACCAGCAGAAAATTTACCTTCAGCTTCACGCACACCTATCGGCAATAAACTTTTGCCTTCTTCTAACAGTGCATGAGCTGCACCTTGATCGATAATTAATTTACCTTGTGGTTTATGAAAAAATGCAATCCAACGCTTGCGGTGGCAAAGCACATTTGCTGCTTTGGGATTGCCTATTAACGTGCCTACCTCTGCGCCTTGTAAAACTTTTTTAATAACGGAATGATCTTTACCGCTGGCAATTACTACTAACGCGCCTGTTAAAGCTGCAATTCCCGCCGCTTGTAATTTTGACCCCATGCCACCAGTACTAAATTGATCTTTGCTATTTGACACAAATGCCAAAGCAGCTTTATCAATTTTTGGCAAATAACCAACGCGCTCGGTTTTGCCATTTGCTAATGGTTTTCTCAAGCCATTTGGCGTAGTTAAAATAATTAGCAAATCAGCATCAATCAAAGTAGTAACTAAAGCGGAAAGTACATCATTGTCACCAATCTTAATCTCATCACAAGAAACTACATCGTTTTCATTGATGACAGGAATTATGCCATGCTGTAATAAATTTAAGATGGTATTGCGCACATTTAAATGGCGTTCTCGGCTTTTTAAATCAGCGTGGGTAAGCAGAACTTGTCCGATTTTACAGTGCCATTTAGCAAAACAAGCAGTGTAATAATTCATTAAACTAACTTGGCCGATTGCAGCTGCCATTTGTAAATCTTGTATTGCTGTTGGCCGTTTTTTGCAGCCAAGAATTTGCATACCAGCACCAACTGCTCCAGAAGTTACTAATAATACTTCGTGGCCACTTTTTTTAAGTTTGGCTAGCTGCTCTGTAATTGCAGTAATACTTGAATGGTTTGGTTTGCCATTTTTATCCACCAAAATACGCGTACCAACTTTAACTACAATGCGTTTGGCTTTGGTTAATAAATCTCGATGTTGCTGTTCCAAGCTACTTATTCCCATAAAATATATCGTTGCATAATTAAATTGACACAGTATAGTATGTTGTTCGTTTATTTCTGCCTCGATATTCATGTAGGGGCGGGTTTGTCATAAACATAGCACAATGTTTATAGAAGCTAAATTTTATTTTAATCTACAATGCATTATATACCATCTGAAACCCGCCCGCGTAGTGGTACAAATTTAAACGGGCGGGTTTCTGCAGTATTTAATAAACTGCAGTAAATTTTGCATATTTAGATTCTACCAAACCGTGTTACTTACAACACAAACCCGCACCCTACAATACAATTACTTTCGCGCAATTTCCTTACAGCGAACATGTGCGGCACATAATGCTTCTTTAAATAATTGTTCAATATTATTTTGCTCTAACACTTTAATAGCAGTTGCAGTAACGCCTTGTGGAGATGTTACTTGTTCGCGTAGAGTTTTCACATCATGCTCGCTATTCAAAGCTAAAATAGTTGCGCCAAGTACTGTTTGTAAAATTAAATTATCTACCGCTTTTACGGGAACTCCTAGCTTAATCGCAGCTTTTTGTAGGCACTCAATAAATAGATAAATAATTCCTGGTCCACTACCACACACACAAGTAATGACATCAAGTAAATCTTCTTTTTCTAGCCAAAGAATAACTCCAACTAGGTTTAATACTCGAGCAACAAGCTTTTTATCCGCAATAGAAATTTTCTTAGCGAATAAACCAGTCATACTTTTGCCAACTGCAGCAGCAAGATTGGGCATGGCGCGGACAATTTTAGTTTTGCTACCTAGCCAATTTTGCAAATCATTAAGCCTTATTCCCGCAGCAAGCGAGATGATAATGGGTTTATGTTTTTGTACCGTAGCAGCAATTTGCGCACAAACTTCAGGTAAAATCTGCGGTTTAACTGCTAAAAATACTAGATGCGCTTTACTAATAGCCTCATGGTTGTCTTTAGCTAAAGTTATTTTAAAGTGTTTTTTTAGCGCTTTTAATTTGGCTTGGTCAGCATCACTTACAATAATTTTTTTGCGATCATAGCCACTTTTGATTAAACCTTTAATCAAATTGTGAGCGATATTGCCACCACCAATAAAAGCTATAGTTTGTATTGTCGTTTGCATAAAATATTAATACTACATTAATTAAAGTTCTGCAATTTGAAAATGATTCATCCACCTCCGCACATCCTCTTCATCGCCCTCAATATCTAATTCGCCAATTCATACACCACCCAGCGTTTGCTCTCCCGCACATAATTTTTTTATAATATCCCATTAACCATTAGATATTTATTCTTGGAAAGAATTTATGTGCGGGATCGCTACACACTGGGCTGGTAAAGCAAAAGGCTCTTTCAGAGCCCCAGCTGTGTAAATATTTTTTTGATTTTTTCTGCCTTCTGAATTCGATGCCGCTTTGGCCGTGCTAAACAATATTAAGACACCTAATTTGCGCCGCTAGTAAATTACGCTATACTGCCAAGCATGAGTATTATTCTGCAAGTTGCAATACCATCACCATTACGCAACACTTTCGATTACTTACCACCTGAAGACCAGGGACAAAAAATTGAGCCTGGCATGCGCGTGCTTGTTCCATTTGGCAAACAAAAGCTTGTTGGTTTTGTACATGCTATAACTGCAACATCCGAAATAGCAGCGAGTAAATTAAAAGCGGCAATTAGTATTCTCGATAATGACCCCCTAATTCCAAAATCTATTATGGAATTAATCAATTGGACCGCCGAATATTATCATCATCCGCTTGGCGATGTTTTTGTTAATGCTGTTCCAAGCCTACTACGTGAAATAAGAAAAAAAAACTATGTTTATAGCAAACCAGAAGCAATTACCTCTTCACAAACTAATGCTCTAAACAAAATTATTTTAAACCAAGAGCAAAAGCATGCGCTCTCTGCAATCGAGCAACATCTCTACGAATTTAAAACATTTTTGTTAGATGGAGTAACTAATAGCGGTAAAACTGAAATTTATTTACAAACTATCAGCAAAATTTGTGCCACAGGCAAGCAAGCGTTAGTGTTAGTTCCAGAAATAAATCTAACGCCACAAACAATTACGAGGTTCCAAGAACGCTTCAATCTTCCTATTGCAGTGATCCATTCAAAGCTTACACCGCAAGAGCGCTTGCGATCTTGGTTTGCAGCGAAAAATAATGATGCAGCAATTATTATTGGTACGCGTTCAGCAATTTTTACTCCAATGCAAAATCCAGGAATAATAATCTTGGATGAAGAACATGACTTATCGTTCAAACAACAATCTAGCCTGCGTTATAATGCTAGAGATTTAGCTAATGTGCGCGGAAAAATTGAAAATATCCCTATAATTTTAGGTTCTGCAACTCCATCATTAGAAAGCATTCACAATGTAAAACGCCGTCGTTATGTAGGATTACCACTGCCACATAAAGTTGGCAAAGCGCCTGAACCAAAGTTTCATTTAGTCGACATGCGAAGTCAAAAGCTGCAAGATGGAATTGCAGAAAATTTATTTGGCGTAATAGAAAAACATCTCGCTGCAGAAGGACAAGTATTAGTATTTTTAAATCGTCGGGGATTTGCTCCGGTGCTTTTATGCCATGAGTGCGGTTGGCATGCTAACTGTAAAAATTGTGACGCGCATATGACACTGCATCAAAAAGCTCGAGAATTACATTGTCATCATTGCTCTACTGTAAAACGCATACCAATAAAGTGCCCTACTTGTGGCAGTAATAATCTTGTGGCGCTAGGCGTCGGCACAGAAAAACTTGAGCTAACTCTGCAAACTCATTTTCCTCAAGCAAAACTAATTCGTATTGATCGAGATACTACGCGGCGCAAAGGTTCACTGCAAAAAATGCTAGGTGAAATTCAGGAAAATAATTGTCAGATATTAATTGGTACCCAAATGTTGGCTAAAGGGCATCATTTCCCTGATGTTACACTAGTAGCAGTGCTAAATGTAGATAACTCATTGTTTAGTTCTGATTTTCGTGCTAATGAACATTTGGCACAATTAATTATGCAAGTCTCGGGGCGTGCTGGGCGCGCAGAAAAGCCCGGTGAAATTTATTTACAAACCCATAATCCACAGCACCCATTATTATTAAAGTTAATTTCTTCTGGCTATGCAAGTTTTGCACGAGATGAGTTACAAGAACGCGATATCACAGAATTACCGCCTTTTACCCATTTAGCAATAATCCGTGCCGAAAGTAAAACTCAAGATATGGCAATAGAGTTTTTGCGTGGTGTACGCGGACAAGTTATTAATTCTACCCCCGCAAATGCAAAAATTAATGTTTTTGGACCAATTCCTGCAGTGATGGAGCGAAAATCTGGTTTTTTCCGTGCGCAATTGCTTTTACAAAGCATCAAGCGCAACGTTTTGCATCAAACTATCACAGCACTCCTAGAACAGTTAAAGATTAACAAACCAGCCTCGAACATAAAATGGCATATAGATATCGACCCGCAAGAGCTGATGTGAAGCCTGCCCTACGCAACACAAACCACACCCTACAAATTCTGTGATGGACGTGGATTATCAAACCAAAAAAATTTTGCTTTAGACTTCCCCAAAACTTTATTTTTGTGCTAAAATAAGTTGCATATCAAAAATAAATAAAATCCAAAAAACGGGGTAAATTTTATGTCTACTGGTGAATCAGGTACTACTGAAAACGAACGCCTTATATCTACTTCCGGTGCATCCAGTTCAGCATCTACTAGCACTGATGCTAGTGATCCTAATACTACAATCACTCCAGCTGATGACGTTCACCAGGAAGAATACAGCAAAAACCTTCGCAATAAAGCCTTGTTAGACTTATTTTTATACTTATTTTTTGCAGCAGCTACTTTTCTTATTTATGCACAAAAAGCTCTGAACGTAACAAGCTTAGCTTCTCAAGCCGTTTTTATAGCTTTTTCTTTTGCCATAGCACTTATTGAAATTGTTAGGACTTTTTACCACAGAAAAGACTTTCTAGATAAAAAAGCAGAGAAACGAGAAGCATCCGATTATCTAAAAATAGCAGCCTCAACTCTAACATTTATGCTGTTCCTTATTAGTGGAATTACTAACGCGGTAAATTTTGGAGCTGAACCAACAGAAGTCATCAATTTCATGAATAGTTTTGGCTTTCCCCTCGGCTTTATTGGCATTAGCACTATGCTACTTATTGTACATTGGCAAGGATATAGCAAAACAAAACAAGAACAAGAAGATAGCAAAACAAAAAATCTAGGCCATTTATTTGCGGGGTTTATTTTCGTCGCAATTTCTCTTATGTCTTTAGGATTAATTCCTGGCGCTATTTATGGTTTGCCATCACTTTGGCCTGGAGTTGGAATTGCAATGATTACGCTTGGTGCAATTTCTGCTTTCCAAAACCGGGATAACCTTTTCATGACTCCAGCTAAAGGACCATCCACATTACAACAACCTACAGCTGTAGCAGAAGAGAAAAAAGATGAACTCAACCCATTGGTGGATCATGAAGCTATAACTTCAGACGAACCAAAAGTTATAATCCCCCCCCGAACTAAAACTCGTGCATGGTTAGATTTTTTCTCCGCAATTACTTTCGCCGCAGTTGCTTTTATTCTTTATGCAAGAATCCCTTTGGGGATAACAAACGAATTGTGCACAGGATTTCTTGCTGCCATTTCTGGATTACAAGTAATAGTTGAAGCATTTAGAATAGGCTACAACATTAGAGACATACGACGCAAAAAAGCAAAAGGTGAAGAAGGTAGTTGGTCAATTTTCTGGACAAAAGTTGTTCCCTCTTTTTTACTAGTTGGTTTATCAACCTGGGTCGTGTATTCCCGTGCTTTCGAATTGGCAGGTTCAAGCACTATATTCGGGGTTGGCAGCACCGCAGCAGCTATGGATTTTAGCATAAAGTGGTTATTCCCAATTGGATACTCATGCGTTAGCCCTTTCTTATTGGTAGGTGCAATTAAAGAATACTGGTATAAAGCCCCCCGGACAACAGAAGACTTAATCAAACCCTTTATTTTTCTTACGTTATCTATTCTTTCTACAGGCTTAGTTGCAAGTGCTTATTTTGCCCTTCCAGATTTATGGGTTCCTGTTGGACTTATTATTACTGCAATCGCAGCTGCTTCATTATATCTAGATTGGAATATTATACGAGGCAAACCACCTCAGAGCACCGGTTATGAAGAATTTATCAATGAGGATGAACGAGCGAAAGAAAGAGCAGAAACGCTTGTCCAGCAGCAATCTCTATTAAGCGCTTCGGCTACAGCATCGGATTCAGCTAGTTTAGCAGCTACAGCTTCTGTAGGTTCCAATCCGCTGGCAACGCCAACGTTTGCTGCATTGTTGGATAAACCTAATCCTTCGAGTTCTTCATTGGCATCAGCAACCGCATCTCATGATTCATCTGGATTGAGCCGCCGACCTCAAGTTCTTCCTGATCCTTCTGCAAGTGCTGCTCAATCTAGTGCTCCTACTGTTACTAACTCTAATACTAGTTTGCCATCACATGCGCACCATCAATAAGAGCAAGAGCATCGGAGCGAGTCTTTAATTTAGCATGATATCCACAAAGCTCAAAGTTGTGACCGGGTTTGCGAAAATAATCAAACATATTGAGTCGCCGTGGTCAGGTCTTTAATTTAGCATGGGGCCCATAGAATCAGCAAAACCTAAAGTTATAAGCTATTAAACCGTACAATTGATTATTCTACTAATCGTTGATGTGTGCAAAGAATACAACTTTGCAATTTTATTAATTGCCATCCCATTTTTATAATGTAATCCATGAATTATTTCATTTCTTTTCTGCAGACTAGATATTTTTTTCGCAATAGTAAGTTGCTCAGCGGTTGGTGGAATTATAAAATGACGTTGAGCACGTGAAATTTCTGGAATATTAACTTTTTCACCAATCATTTTTTCAATAGTTTGACAGAACTTTTCTTTTCCTAAAATAATTTGCCCACGTAAACTATCCCATGGACTAACACCATTCATACCAGCATACACAAATTCAGAATATTTAACTCGTGCTGAAGCTGGCTGATCTTCAAAGTGTTTAAGAATCCAGCCAATCGTAAGAAAGTCAGGACTTTTTTTCAAACCAGCAATAGCGCAATAACTACTCCAAATATAATTTTCAGGTCTATCTACCATTTTTGCCCGCACTGGATTTAAAACAACATATCGACAAACAGTTAATAGATAATTTTCTCGATCTATAATTATGCTTTTATATCTACCTTGGAATATGTGGCCTACTCTATTGTGAATTTTATTAAACCACATAGTATAAACACCGTTTAATTGACGCATCCCACTAGAAAGATTGGCTTCTACCGTCTCAATTAACAAATGATAGTGGTTAGACATAAGGCAGTAACTATGGCAGATCCAATTATATCTTTTAATAACATCTGCCATAATATCGAGAAAAAGTTTTCTATCATTATCTTCGATAAAAATAAGCCCGCTGGCATTACCCCGGGATGTAATATGATATATAGCGCCTGGAAACTCTATTCTTAAAGGTCTAGACATTTCAATATTTAGCCAAAAAAATTTTCAATAAACAATACCGTAGAAATGCTTGATTAAAGACCTGACCCTATTCTTACTGGTGCAAATGGGGCAAAATTCAGCAGCATTGGAAAGTTTTGATAGAGCACTAAGGATCAATCCAAATGATGTGGATGCGCTCACTAACAACGGAGTTGCACTAATGAACTTGGGCCACTATGACGAAGCCATGCAAAAACATAAAGCAGCGTTAAAGATTCAACCCGATCATCCTGATGCACTTGATAATATAGAGTTACTTTTAGAAACAATGGCGTTAAGCCGACGGAGGAGACCCTAGGTAATGGGCAATGCTTGATTAAAGACCTGACCCCGTGATCTTAACCTTTGCAAATCTGCGCTTACCCACTTGGTAGACATGCTCAGAATTTAGATTAATCTTTAAATTCTCATCTTCGATTTTTTGATTATCAATTTTTACCGCACCTTGTCTTAGCATGCGAAGCGCATCAGAAGTGCTCGAAACTAATCCTGCATCTTTCAGCAAATTAGGAAGGGCAATAGTATCACCCGCTATTTTGATAGTAAGCGTGGTAAGATCTTGTGGAACTGCTCCATGTTTGAATCGTGCGATAAAATCTTCAAGTGCATTTTCGGCAGCTTCTTTACTATGAAAACGTTCAACAATTTCTAAAGCTAGTTTGATTTTGTAGTCTCTAGGATTTGCGCCAGCTGTAACTTCATCGCGCCATTTTTTTATTTCATTGGTAGAGCGAAAACTCAAAAGCTCAAAATAGCTCCACATTAATTGATCGGAAATCGACATTAACTTACCAAACATTTCTTCTGGGGTATCAGTAATTCCAATATAGTTACCGAGCGATTTTGACATTTTTTGTACGCCATCAAGGCCTTCTAGAAGTGGCATCATCAAAATAGTTTGCGGTTTTTGCCCAAAATGTTTTTGCAGTTCTCGCCCCATCAATAGATTAAATTTTTGATCGTTACCGCCAAGTTCAATATCAGCTTTTAACATTACTGAATCGTAACCTTGTAGTAACGGATAAAGAAATTCATGAATGGCAATTGGGCGCTTGTCATGAAAACGCTTACTAAAATCATCGCGCTCTAACATACGCGCTACAGTATAAGTAGACGCAAGTTTAATCATATCAACTGAACTTAACTTTTGTAGCCAAGTTGAATTAAAAGCGATCACGGTTTTTTCTGGGATTAATATTTTGTAAATCTGCGTTTCATAAGTTTTAGCATTTACGAGAATTTCTTCTGGAGAAAGTGGTGGACGTGTAGCATTTTTACCACTTGGATCGCCGATTAATGCAGTAAAATCACCAATCAAAAAATATACTTTGTGTCCTAAATCTTGAAATTGGCGCATTTTATTAATTAAAACTGTATGACCCAAATGCAAATCTGGCGCAGTAGGATCAAACCCAGCTTTAATGTTAAGAACTGCACCAGATTTTAAACGCGTTTCAAGCTCTGTTTCTAATAAAATTTCAGTCGCGCCGCGTTTGATTATTGCAATAGTGTCATCAGAGATTGTCATAAATCAAAACGGGATATCGTCATCAATGTCGCCTGGCGCTACAGCAATGTTTGGTTCACTTGCTAATCCTTCATTTGCGTTAGTTGGAATTTCGCTTGTGGCTTGAGCAATTTTTTCATGACTTGCACCAGCTGCACGGCTATCTAAAATATGCATTTCATTAGCAATAATTTCAGTTGTGTAACGCTCAACTCCGTTTTTATCAGTCCATTTACGCGTACGTAAAGAACCTTCGCAGTAAATTTTCGAACCTTTGTGTAAGTATTCCCCAACTATTTCTGCTAAGCGATTAAAAAATACCACGCGGTGCCATTCAGTACGATCTTGCAACTCTCCAGTTTGCTTATCGCGCCATGTTTCACTGGTTGCTAAAGATATATTTGCGACTGCATTTCCATTAGGTGTATAACGCACTTCAGGGTCGTTACCTAAATTACCAATTAAAATTACCTTATTAACTCCTCTTGCCATAAATTTCTCTCCTTCTCTGCATTATTATTATATGTCCACTAAGGACAAAATGGATTGTACCCGCTAACTTTTTATTTTGCACTACCGTGTTTTAAAAAAAGAGTTATCGCGGTTTCACTTGCGTTTTTGTAAATGGGTGTTAAATTTAACGTTAAAAATAAGACGGGGTGTGGCTCAGCTTGGTAGAGCACTGCTTTCGGGAAGCAGTTGTCGGAGGTTCAAATCCTCTCACCCCGACCAAAAAACAATTAATAATTAAGAATGGCATTGTTGTATAATTAATATTATTTTGAAAATATGGGCAGGTTTGTGTTTGTAGGGTGCTGGTTTGTGTTGGAAGTAGCACGGTTTGATAGAATCTAAATATGCAAAATTCACCTCATTTTATTAAACACTGCAGAACCCCGCCCCTACAATGTTAGGTGTAAAAATTTTATGTGTACGATAAAAATTAATTATGCAACAATGCCATGAAGAATTAAAATATGTGTTATAGTAGGATACAAGGAAAATTTTATGTTAAAGAAAAATAATAAATATTGGCTTTGTTCGCTTTTGGTAACATCTTGCTTATTTTCTGGATGTGCGCGAGATAAAAACCCATCTGATCCTCGCGACCCATACGAACATTTCAATCGCCGCACTTTTGCTCTTAATAAACAAATTGATGCAGTTTTTATTCGTCCGGTTGCGAGAACCTATGACGCAGTATTACCTGGGCCAGTAAAAAAAGGCATCAGCAATTTCTTTAACAACTTTGGTGAAATTTCTAATTTTTTAAATGATGTCTTGCAGCTTGATTATTATGAATGCATGACTGACGCTAGCCGATTTGTTATTAATACAACAATCGGTATTGGCGGTTTGTTTGATTTTGCATCGAAGATGGGTTTAGAAAGAAACTACGAAGACTTTGGTTTGACTCTTGCGCATTGGGGCTCTACTAATACACCTTATTTTGTGATTCCAATCCTTGGGCCAAGCACTTTCCGCGATGCCGTAGGTTTTGCAATTAATTATGAGTTTTTAAGCCCATGGACTTATATTTATCCAATTGAATTGCGTTATTATGGCTTAACACTTAAATATGTTGATTTTCGTGCTAAATTATTACCGGGAGATAAGCTGGTTAATGAAGCTTTCGATCCATATACTTTTGTGCGTGATGCTTATTTACAGCGTCGCGATTATTTGCTTGAAGAAATCAAACATCGCGATGAAGCACAAAAAGATACTTACGTCGAAATGAGTGGTAAAGCCAAAATTCACCATCAGCATCATAAGATTACAGAAAGTACGATTGTAGGAAATTGATTATAAGTAATTTTGCTCTTATTTATTAGTCACTATTACCAGCATGGTGAGTCAAGTTCCAATTCTGCTTGATTCTCATTTGCAATAGTAGACATGCTTACCTCTAATGTAATCTAAAATATGCATCTAAACCGGATAATAGCATTTGTACGGCCATCGCTGTTAACATCATTCCAGAAAGTCTTTCTAATGCAATTAAGCCGCGTTCACTGAAAAAGTTACTGAGTAATCTTGCGCCCAGTATCACCATACAGGCGATAAATGAGGCGATAAAAATTGCAAATAGCCACAAGATACGTTTTTCTGGGTGTTGCGAGGCAAAGAGCATGACAGTAGTTAAAGCTCCTGGTCCGGCAGTTAGTGGAATAGCTAATGGTACGATAAATGGTTCACTTTTAAGTTGGCGTTCATTACTATGTTTTTCTTCCGGGAAAATCATACGCACAGAAATTAAAAATAAAATTATACCGCCAGATACTCCCAGCGCTTGCTCACTGATTTGCGCGCCTTGTAAGTAATATTGGCCGAAAAACATGAAAGCCATTAAAATCATAAAGGCAATAATACTTTCGCGAATAATAATAAAAGTATGGCGTTTTGGGTCTACACTTCTTAGTGCAGAGAGGAACACTGGGATATTTCCCAGTGGGTTCATAATTAGTATTAGCATTATGGTTGCAGAAAAAATATTCATAATATACCCTTAGCATTTCTTTACCTAGGAAATAATAATGATGCAATTTATCGAAATTAATCCAAAAAATACAGCAAAATTTTCAGTAAATAGTTATAGCGCAAATTAGGATAAAAATAGTAGGTTGGGTTACGCTCGAATCCCTCGCTAACCCAACCTACGATATTCAATCATTCGGCTTCGGCTGGCTAGAAGCTTGGTTATTGTTGCTAGAAGATAGTGACGGAATGCTATTCAAATCTCTGCTACTGCCTGTGCCAATACTACTCAACAAACTATCACCCTGACTAGCAGTACTACCTCTATTACCAGAATTAAAATGAATAGAAGGAAGACTCTCATAGATGCTTGATTGTGTTGCCTCTGGAAGGTCGATATATACTTTAAATTGTCTTATTAATTCACGATCGTTTTGACTTGTATGACTACTTAATCCCCGAAGAATATTCTTAGCCACATTTTCGTTACCGGTCAAAATTGTTAACTCTTTTATAGAATCTTGAGTTGCACGATTATCTTCATTATAAACACTTAACAAACTTGGAGGCCCAAATAGTGTCCCGGTTGTGTACTTATAATTAAGTGATTGCTTGGCGAGTTCTCTCTTCTCTTCTTTGAATAATTCCTGTTTAGCAGAAGTTGAACTAACACTCAAACTTGTAGTTGTAAACAAGTCTGATGGGGCTTTACCTATGATAACTGCTTTTTTTCTTTCACCTGCGTTACTAGAATCTTCACTAATTGGCACTACTGTACTGCTGCTACGAGGTGAAATAATATCCTTGCCATTAAAAACCATCATGGCTGTTAAACATACTGCCGCAAGACTCCACATAGTTACTGCAAGTGCCGATGCTGGTGCAGCAACAAAAAGGGCTACAGGAACAAAAACTGCGGTCAAGCCAAAAAATGTAAAATTGCGAACACTTTTTTTAGCTTGGTCATAGTCTTTTTCAGTAAATAAATAACCAATAAAAGGCAACGCAGTAATCAAAGCAGTAGCAACAAGAATAGTAGAAAACCCAATCCCAAGTATTGTAGTAAGGCTTGGAGCAATCGCGCCAAGAGTTATTGAAGCAGTATTTAAAATACCACTAGTAGCTAAACTTGCAGTAACGGTTAGAGTTAAGGCAATTAGCGCCAATAATATTAAAGAAACTCCACCTACTATTTCTGCCCCAGATCGACCTTCTCGTTTTCCTGCAGAATCATACCAAAATAAAATCGTTTGCGTGATTAACACTAAAGACAATGCACCAAAACCTAAAGTAAATGCAAGAGACGAAGCATTTAAAACAAAAAGTAATCCGATAGCTCCAAAAGCGAGCAGATTAGCTAAAGAAATAATGTTACGAAATAAATTTGTTCCAGCTGTAGCAAGCATAGTAAACTCCAAAAAAAATGTTGGGTTCGCGCTCGAATCCCTCACCCTTAACTCAACCTACAAAAACTAGTTTTCCCCTCAAACATCAAATGGATAACCCAAAGTATCTCTACCTGGACCACCTTCTCTCGATATTAGACTTTCTGTATCTTCAGCTTTTTCTTGGCCCTGAGATGACGCAAATGCTGTTGCAGAGGCAGTATGCGAAGGCTGTGCAATTGATGACACGGAAACAGAGGCTGAAGGCATTTGTTGTGGTGGCAATTGAAGATGTGGCATCCCACCGGAAGCTGGTGCTGAAAGAGCGGCAGCATTATTAACCGGTGATCCATGTGGTGGCGTTGGTGTTCTACTACCCTTAGATTCTGATAACGACTCTCCTATGCTAGCATAAGAGATAGTAGTTACCGAATTTGCTGCACTAAGTGGTGGTTTTTCTGTAACTGCTGGAATTGAACTTATACTTGCACTTGCGCCAGCCTCGTTAATTAGTCTTCGCGTCTCATCATTTTCATCACTACTATCAGAGGCTACAGATTTTTTTGAATCTTGACGTTCAATTGACGATGACGAGGAAGCGCTTGGTCTATGGCCTAAATATATAGAAATATCATATAATTTAAGAGCAATTAACCCTAAGAAACTAGCCCCGGTCACGCCTATCACACTTAAAGCAACTTTACTTTGCATCGCAGCAGAAAAAAGCCCACTGAGCCCAACCGCTGGATATAATGCAAGTAGACAAGCTGCAAATGCTACGAAATATATTATTATTTGCGGTATAGCACTAAGATTGTATTTATTCAGCCTTACTGCTATTGGGTCGTCTTCTCCAATCTTTTTCACAACTATTGCAAACTTTCTTCTTATTGAATAGCTACTAAACACTTGTACTAATAAAGTTGCGGTTAATCCTAGAAGAATTAAAGCTGGGAAAAATAATGCTGCGATGACTAAAAAAGCTGCAGCAGCGATCCTCAGAATTAAAAAAGTTATTTGCACTTTTAAATGCGGATTTTTTTTTCGTCCAGCGGACACGGTATCGAAGTCTTCCATTGCTTTGCGTAAAACATCATGTTCATAATATGAATTAATAGCTTGAGCAGCCAAAAAAACAAAAGCAACTATTGGAAAAGTTATAGTAACGCCACGAAGGGTGAAAAGGGAAAAATAAGATAAAGCAAAATATGACAAAGTCATAGCCGCAAGTAATATAGTCGCAGTTAAACTTGCCCCTCTTGTGTAATCGCCTGCATTTAATGCCATAAATCACCTCCATATTCCGTATTTTTTAAATAATTATACACCTGTTTTTAAAAAAATGTACTGAATTACATTATTTATGTTTCTTCTCACATCAAATTTTGGCTCGATGTAAATGTGCGGGGTTGTAATAATTCCAGTATGGCACCCAACGGGAAGGTTTCTGCGACCTCGATAAGATCGCAGAATATTACAATATTTTTAGTTTCGATTTACACCGCAGTCGTCTATGACAAACCCTCCCCTACAATGTATTGTGCGAGAAATTTGATAAATATGTAATCATCTACGCACACTCTATCGGAAAACTTAATACTTCTTTGATTGATGTTTTACCACTTGCAAGTAATAACAAGCGATCAATGCCAAGCGCCACTCCAGCACAATCTGGAAGCTTAGCTAATGCAGCTAAAAAATTCTCATCAAGCGGAATAGTTGGCAACTGCAGTTCCTTGCGCTTTTCAAGATCATGCAGAAAACGCTCTCGCTGTTCTTTTGCTGCATTTAATTCATAAAAGCCATTAGCTAATTCTACACCTTGATAATAAACCTCAAAACGCGCAGCAGTTTTATTATCTTGATTAATGCGCGCTAACATTGCTTGATCTTTCGGGAAATCATAAATAAATACTGGATTTTCTTTTCCTAGTTGCGGTTCGATAAAATTAGTAAAAAGCAGTTCTAGCCAGACGCTTTTTTCTGCAGAAGTTTCTATTGACACAAAACCTCTATTTTTAGCGCATAATTTTAGTTGCGAAAGCTCAGAAGCAAAAGGATCAAGCTGCAAATAATTAGAAAAAATTTCGCTATAAGTAAAACGTTTCGCTTTGGGCGCATTGATTAAATTTTTTAATAGTTCATCCATCTCATCCATTAAAGCATGATGATCAAAACCAATACGATACCATTCTAAAATAGTAAATTCTGGGTTATGTAGCGAACCAATTTCTTGATTACGAAATGCTTTACAAATTTGATAGATATCGCCGCTGCCAGCAGCAAGTAAGCGTTTCATCGCAAATTCAGGTGAGGTTTGCAAATAATAGATTTTTGGCGCTCCCTGCAATTCAAGCGTAGTAGTAAAACTTTGCAAATGTGGAGCGGGATTGGTACTTGCAGATAGTAGCGGGGTTTCAACTTCAAGCACATTGCGCTCTGCAAAAAATGCACGAATTTTTGTAAGGAGTTCGGCGCGGAGACGGAAGATGGGGTTAGTTGTTAGCATATTCGTGGGATTTTCGCGATATTAATGTAGGGGCGGGTTTGTGGTTGATAATGCTCAATTCTATGGAAACCAAATGTATTTAATAATTGCAATAATATTATAACCCGCCCGTGTAGCGGCACAAATCTAGAGGGCAGGTTTCTGCAGAATTTAATAAACTGCAGATGACTTTTACGAATTTAGATTCTATTAAAACTCCATACTTCAAACACAAACCTGCCCCTACAATACACCTCGGCAAAATTAGATAAATAAACAACGCACTCGACACGCCGTGAATTCCGACAATTATTTAACCCTCGAAATATATTCCCCAGTGCGCGTATCGATCTTCAACACATCGCCAATATTAATAAATAATGGCACACGCACCACTGCACCAGTTTCCATGGTAGCAGGTTTGGTACCGCCAGTTGCAGTATCGCCGCGTAAACCAGGATCGGTTTCAGTAACTTTTAACGTAACAAAAATCGGCGGTGCTACTGATATCGCAGAATTGTTCCATAAAGTCACGACACAAATGTCTTGTTCTTTAATCCACTTGCTGCTATCACCAACCGTATCTTTAGCAACTGTGTATTGTTCAAAAGTTTCTGGTGACATAAAGTTATACATTTGACCATCGTTATAAAGATATTGCAGTTCCACATCAATAACATCAGCGCCAGGCAAAGTATCACCAGATTTAAAAGTTTTTTCTAGCACGCGTCCAGTTTTTAAATTGCGCAGTTTTACCCGATTAAAAGCTTGGCCTTTGCCAGGTTTTACGTATTCGTTTTCCAAAATGCTGCATGGATCATTATCCAGCATTACTTTTAAACCGCTTTTGAATTCATTAGTTGAATAGGAACTCATATCGACCTCATTATTTTGTTAAAATAAAAGATGAGTGTACACTACCGTTATGAGAAAGCAAAAGCAAGAATTCACAAAGAAAATAATACCGAACAACCCTTTGGATCCTCTGTTATTACAAATTTTGCCACAAGCTAAAGAACAGCAAAAACGTGCCGGTTTTTTACAAGATCCACTAGGAGAAAAAACCGCGCAACCAATCCCGGGTTTGTTACATAAATATTTTGGGCGCGTGTTGTTACTCGTAACCAATACTTGTCCGATTTACTGCAGATTTTGTTTTCGCCGTTACTTAAACGATATGATAACTGATTGGCAAAGCGTATTAAACTATATTGCTAAAAATCCTGAAATCAAAGAAGTAATATTAAGCGGCGGCGACCCTTTGATGCTTAAAAGTCAAGAGCTCGCCACAATCATTAATAAACTTGCTAAAATAAAGCATGTACAAATTTTACGTGTGCATACTCGAGTGCCAATTGCTGCGCCAAAACTTATCACACAACAATTAATTACTGCACTTACAAGCACACGTTTGCCAGTAGTTATGGTAGTACACTCTAATCATCCACAAGAACTTGATACAAAAGTTGCAGCTGCAGTTAAAAAATTAAAACGTGCGAATATCTTAGTGCTCAACCAGTCAGTGCTATTAAAAAAGATCAATGACGATACAAAAACTTTAATTGCGCTTAGTGAGAAGTTATTTGCTACGGGTATTTTGCCTTATTATTTGCATCTTTTAGACAAGGTGCAAGGCACAGCGCATTTTTATGTTGGATCCACGCAAGCAAGAAAGCTACACAAAATCATGACAGAAAAACTCCCTGGATTTTTAGTGCCAAAATTAGTGTATGAAAAAAGGGGAGCGAAATCGAAGGTGTTGGTCTAGTGCGTAGCCAGTTTATTTTATCGCGGTGTTAATGTAGGGGCGGGTTTGTGTTGGAACTGTTGCGATTAAATAGAATCTAAATTTGGAAAGGTTACCACAATTTTATAAATGCCATCAGAAACCCGCCCCTACAATACAATATCGATAAAATTAGATAAATAACGTTCTAAAGTGGATTCTCAGACATTAAATCTAAAATGCACCACATCGCCGTCTTGCATTATGTAGCTTTTACCTTCGAGGCGCAGTTTGCCAGCTTCTTTTGCTCCATGCTCACCTTGATACTGAATATAGTCAGCATAAGAAATAATTTCTGCGCAAATAAAACCACGCTCAAAATCAGTATGAATCACTCCAGCAGCTTGTGGAGCTTTAGCGCCTTTAGGCATAGTCCAAGCGCGGACTTCTTTGGGACCAGCGGTAAAAAAAGTTTCTAAACCTAATAATGCGTAACCAGCATGAATTACACGATCTAAACCAGATTCTTTTAAGCCTAAATCAGCTAAAAATAGCTCTTTTTCGTTTTCTTCAAGCTGCATGATTTCAGCTTCCATCGTTGCACAAATAGGTACTACCACAGCGTTTTCTTGCTCGGCTAATGCATAAACTTCATCTAAATATGGATTATTAGTAAATCCTTTTTCATTGACATTTGCGATATAAAGTACTGGCTTTAAAGTTAGCAAATGTAACTGCTGCAAAATAGGCGCGGCTGCTTCTTCTAACTTGCAAGCACGCGCTGGCAAACCAGCATCAAGAGTGGTTTTTATTTTTTCTAAAACATGCAGCTCAATCAAAGATTGCTTATCACCACTTTTGGCGACTTTGGCAACCTTAAGTAAAGCCTTAGTAACAGTTTCAAGATCAGCTAGAATTAATTCAGTGTTGATAATTTCTATATCAGAGCGTGGATCAACTTTTCCTGCAACATGAATAACATTTTCATCTTCAAAGCAACGTACCACATGAGCAATTGCCTGGGTTTCGCGAATATTGGCTAAAAATTTATTGCCTAGACCTTCACCACTTGCCGCACCTTTTACAATTCCGGCAATATCCACAAACTCTACCACAGCAGAAATTATTTGCTTAGGATTAACAATAGCAGCTAAAGATTTTAGTCTTTGGTCTGGAACAGGGACAATGCCAACATTTGGATCGATAGTGCAAAACGGGTAATTTTCCGCTGCAACTTGTGCTTTGGTAAGCGCGTTAAAAACTGTGGATTTGCCCACATTGGGTAGACCAACTATTCCGCATTTGAAACCCATATAACTAAGCCCCCTATAATTTCCCATTAAAACCCAAGGTAATAACTCATATTCCAACGCAATGAACAGAATAAAATAAAAAATTAAGAATGAAGAATTAAGAATATTGTTGTCGCTTCGCGTGTTTTTTAATATAAAACGTCACGTTTTGTGTGACACCACCATTCTTAATTATTAATTATTAATTATTAATTATTCATTCTTAATTGTTTTTAACACTATGCAATATCTGCGTAGCCTTGTCGATATTGCCGACAATTAAATCAGGCATAATGGCAACCGCTTGATCAATTGCATCAAGAATTAAATTTTTTTCGGTTTTACTTGGCGCGTTTAATACATAATCAAGCATCTTATCTTTGTGCAAGGGTTTACCTATCCCAATGCGTAAGCGATAAAAATCAGGAGTACCAAGCAGATTAATTATATTTTGCACACCATTATGGCCATTAGCACCACCAGATTTTTTTAGCCGTATAGTTCCAGCGGAAAAATCTAATTCATCATGCACAACTAAAATTTCTGGAGCTAAAATTTTATAAAAGTGTGCAACCGCTAAAACTGCTTCACCACTAAGATTCATAAAAGTTGTTGGTAATAAAAGTTTGCAGCTAAGTTGTTCAGTGGCTAATACAGAAAAATAACCCTTGAATTTGCTCTCCATTTTAAAATCGCAATTGTATTTTGCAGCTAGAGCATGAACACACCATACACCAACATTGTGCCTGGTGTTTTCATATTGCGGACCAGGATTGCCTAAGCCAACAATTAGTTTGATAGGATCTTGGTACATAAGTTAAATAAGAGACAAATTTACCTAAGTTTGTTCAAAACGGCCAAAGCGGCGTAGGGTTGAATGTTGCTATTTGCGAGCCGGAGATTCTCCTTAGTATAGGATTCTCGTGGCACTTAACAACAAATTGGCTATTTGTTATTAGTGCACACTATAGAATATCCTCCTATTTTGACTCAGGAGTCTACGCAGTGAGTCAAAGAGCTACATTTAAGCCTAAAGTAAGCTTTGGCCGTGCTAGACAAATTATTTATTCTTTTCTTTCTCGCCGCCTTTGCCTTTACCTTTTTCTTCTTCGCCTTTAGCTTCAGCCTCTGCACCTTCAGCAGTAGCTTCTTCGCCAATAACTGGAACTGCGCCAGCAGCTGGGGTAACTTCTTCTTCAACTACTGCACGTGGAATGTAAATAGTTGCAACTGGCTTATCATCACCATGTGCTAAATCAACAAGTTCAACCCCCTTAGATAATTGTAATTGCGAAAGGTGAACACTTTGGTTTAGTTCAAGCGTAGATAAATCAACCTCAATAAACTCCGGTAAATCTGCAGGTAAACAACGTACTTCAACATCAGTCATTAAATGTGAAACAAGTCCAGCAGATAGTTTTACACCAGGCGCAATATCTCCGCCCTTAAAGTGTAATGGAATGCGCATAGTAAATTTTTCTGTGGCGCTAACACGTTGTAAATCCACATGGGAAATTCTTGGTTTAAATGGATGGCGCTGTAAATCACGTAAAATTACTTTTTCATTTTTGCCATCAATATCTAAAGTTAAAATATGCGAGTAAAAAGCTTCATTTTGTAAAGCTTTAAATATTTGATTGTGCTCTAAGCTTATAGTTTCTGGTGTTTTTCCAGCACCGTAAACAATAGCGGGAACTTTATCAGCATGACGTAGGCGGCGGCTCGCACCTTTGCCTATATCAGCACGAGCTGTTGCTGTTAAGCTAAAAATATCTTTCATTTTAATCTCCACAAATATTAATAAACCAATCTCGCGACCAAGATTGGAGGTAATTTAAAAAATGGATGCTACACCGAAATTGGTAAAAAAGCAAAGACGGGGAAATTCTGGGCAAATATAAAACTGGGCTGGTAAAGCATAGGGCTCTTTCATAGCCCCAGCTGTATAAACATTTTTTTGATTTTTTATCTTCTGTTTTCTGAATCCTACGCTACTTTGACCGACCAACTTTTGGGAGTGTTTCTTTTACGAAACCAGCCGATATCAACTCTTCTGCGGTACGCCAACTATGCGGTTTTTCAACAATTGAAATAGGTTTGGGAGAGGCTGAATTTGCTGCTGGAATGCTTGGCTGTTGCTGGCTTTGCAAATCTGCATCTAACCGTGCAAGCTCTTCACGCAACTTAGCTGCATAGTCACGTTCTTCACTGTTTAGATCTTTTTGTTGTACTAATCCGTCCAACATATGCAAAACGTCTTCGTGTCCACGCTGATGGAGTATATCTTCTTTAGTACCATCGACCTGACTTAATAAATACCTCAATACTTCAGCTCTCTCTTTAGGATCGCTTATTACGCTAGAAGACAAAAGCTTTAAACGATCAGCAGTGTACAAAAACATAAGCATAGGAGATGCATTTGAGTCACGTACTAAACCGTTAGGAATATATTTATTTATTATTCTGCTATTTTGTTCGGGCATGTTAGATTTTCCCCAAAATTTATGCTTTTGAATTCCTTACCGTAAAAAGCACTAAACTTTGAAAACTCCTTGTGTATATTAAATCATAAAATCGGTTTTGATACAAGGCGGTTATTTCAATTTTCGATAATTCACCGCCTCTGCTAAATGTTGATGCTCAAGATTTACTGCTCCTTCTAGATCTGCAATGCTGCGCGCGACCTTTAAAATACGATGTAATGCTCTCGCTGAAAGACGACGCTCTTTAGCAATAGTTTCCAAAAAATCTTGTTCTGCACTTGAAATTTCACAATACTTTTCTATTTCTTTATTGGTTAAAGCAGCATTTATTTTACCAGCACGTTCTAGCTGTACAGTACGAGCTTTAACTACGCGTTTTTGCACTTCAGCACTTGTTTCTGCAGCAACGTTCTTTTGTAATAACAGATTTTTAGGCAAAGATCCTACTTCAACATGCATATCAATACGATCAAGCATTGGCCCAGAAATTCTTGCACGATAGCGGCTTACCTGTTCCTCTGAACAACGACAATTTTCTTTGTTATCGCCTAAATAGCCACAAGGACAAGGATTCATTGCTGTAATTAGCTGAAAACGCGCTGGAAATTTAACATGATGCGAAGCACGTGAAATACAAACAAATCCAGATTCCATTGGTTCGCGCAGCGCTTCCAAAACCGAACGATTAAATTCTGGAAGTTCATCTAAAAATAACACGCCATTATGCGCTAAAGAAATTTCTCCAGGTCGCGGCGGATTACTACCACCAACTAAAGCTACACCTGATGCCGTATGATGCGGCGAACGAAATGGTCGTTGCAAAAAATCTAGCGTATTAAATTCTTTACCACAAATTGAATTAATCGCAGCAATTGCTAAAGCTTCTTCTTCGGTCATCGATGGTAAAATACTAGTGAGCCGGTTCGCCAACATAGTTTTTCCTGTTCCCGGCGGACCAATCATCAATAAACTATGCTGTCCAACTGCTGCAATTTCTAAAGCGCGTTTAGCTTGGCTTTGGCCACGAATATCCGATAAATCATATGGTAAATTTTCTTTTGCTTGTGGGATTGAAGAAGAAAATGCAGCAAGCAGATTATTTCCAGTTAAATGTCCACACACTTCGAGTAAATGCTTCGCGGGTAATATTGTAGCCTCACGCGGCAAAGAAGCTTCAGCAGCATTTTCAAGTGGAACAACTAGTTTGCGCTTAGTTTTTTTTGTTTCTAAAGCAAAAGGTAGGGCACCGTTAAATTTACGCAACGCGCCATCAAGTGCAAGCTCACCAGCAAACTCATACGTATCTAAACTTGAATTAGCAATTTGTCCTGATGCAGCCAAAATCCCAAGCGCAATTGCCAAATCAAAACGTCCGCCTTCTTTTTTGGGTAAATCAGCTGGAGCAAGATTAATAGTGATGCGATGCACCGGAAATTCAAAACCAGAATTAATTATGGCGCTTCTAACTCTATCTCGACTCTCTTTAATTGCAGTCTCTGGTAAACCAACAATCGAAAGTGATGGCATGCCATTTGTAATATGAACTTCAATAGTTACAAGCGGTGCATCGATACCGCGACTTGCTCGGCTGTAAATTACGGCTAAGGGCATGATTTGATTTTACCGAACCAAATTAAAAAATCATCACCGGGTTTTTTACGGTAGGAATTAGTACGTTGTTAACCTGATTTTTTCGCGGTATTAATGTAGGGGCGGGTTTGTGTTTGAAGTATGGAGTTTTAATAGAATCTAAATTTGTAAAATTCACGAAACACTGCAGAAACCCGCCCATCATAATTCTAGTATGGCACTCAACGGGAAGGTTTCTGCGACCTCGACAAGATCACAAGGTCCGCAATACTTTTAGTTTCGATTTACACCGCAGTCGTTTATGACAAACCTTCCCCTACACAAAAAATATGGTATTCCAAATTGTTTATCTTACATCGTTATGAATTGTAGGATGGGGGCTGATGGCAGTTAAAAAACTGTAAAATTTCAAGCGCAAACCCTCCCCTACATTTACACCGGAGTAAAATTAGACAAACAATGTACTAGTTTTTGGCTGTTTCTTGAAAATAGTGTATAATTAATAATAAATAACTGCGCATAATAATTTATGCTAAAAGATAATAGATCACTCCGTATAGCTACTTATTTTGATTGGGCAAATATAGCTGCACTAATCACTTTTGCTATTATGTCTTTTTTAGACGTTAGTCAATTAGCAAAATTAATCTGTTTTGGCATTATTACACTTGTCAATTTATTAAAAGGAACTCTCACTGCTATCGGCATTACCAATAATGAAAATTTAACCGACAAAGAAAAAAGACACACTTTTTTATCTAGTTGTCTTTCCGCATTTGTTAACGTAGTAATCGCTGGAATTTTCCTTGGATTAGCTTTATCAGGCAATAATATTATCGCAACCATAGGTTTTCCATTAATTCTTACAGTAACAACTATTGGCTATTGGTTTGAGTGTTATTTTAACAACGAAACTGATCCTCATGGAGAAACAACTTCGCGTGGAGCATCTCTGATAATTTTTTTAGCTTGCCTAGCGCTACTTGCTTGGACTCTTACTGATCTTTTCAAACCACAAGCAATTGGTACAATATTTGCAGCGCCTGCATGGCCATTAGTTACTGCTTTCATAGGAATTGCCATCTTTTTTGCCAAAATATCTTACGATTGGAAAGGGGTTTTTCCAGAATCACATATTGTTACAAAAAAATTAGATGAACGAGATATTTATAGAAGTATAAAAAGACCTCCTGAAAATCTAGAAGCTGGTTTTCATGTCATAGATGAATATGGCAATTCTTCCAAAATAATAACTTTTTGTGATAAGTATGGAGAAAAATTAAATATAGATACTAATACTGGTAAAATATACTACCCAGAAGAAAGCAAACACCATAAGAAAGATGAGGAATACAAAGAAAATACTGTTTATGATTATGATGCAATAAATATGGATACTAGCACTGGTGGTGTGCATGATGGTAACTTTTATAAATTTGGCAAAAGCGCTATAGTAGAAGATCCAACAAAAGAACTAATCACTTATAATAAATTAAATATTCCTGCTTCGTTCGACAGACATGAGATTTTTTACAAAGACGTCTCCACAGCCCCTCCAAGAATTTTCTCGTTTGAAGATATGGAGGCGCGGCAACAGCAACTAATTCCCAATTCCTCTGCATCTGCTGCAGTCTCTACATCAGTAGCTGCAAGTTCATTAAGCCTTAATTCCCAATAGTGGGCGGGTTTCTGCAGTATTTAATAAATCGAAATGAACTTTACAAATCTAGATTCTATTAAACCTCTACACTTACCTCACAAACCCGCACCCTACACAACACAAACCTGCCCCTTATTGCTTCTAATGCGCCTCATCCCAATTATCACCAACTCCAACATGCACAATAACTGGAACAGCTAATTGCATAGCGTTTTCCATTAGCTTTTTGATTTTTGCTTCGGAAGCTGTAACATCATCATTTGCAACTTCAAAAATTAATTCATCATGCACTTGCATAATCATTTTAATATCTAATTTGCACTCTTTAATCCACTGATCGATATGAATCATGGCAAGCTTCATGATATCAGCTGCAGTTCCCTGCATTGGCGCATTAATCGCCGTGCGCTCTGCTGCACTTCTGCGTGCAAAGTTTTTTGCATGGATTTCTGGAATATAAAGCCTTCTACCACAAAGAGTTTCTACAAACCCATTGTTACGGGCAAATTCACGCATTTTTTCCATATAATCTTTTACGCCGGGGTATCGCGCAAAATAGAGTGCAATATATTTTTCTGCTGCTTCGCGCGTCATATTTAATCGCTTAGCTAACCCATAAGCAGACATGCCGTAAATCAAACCAAAATTAATGGTTTTAGCATCACGTCTTTGGGTGGACGTTACATCTTTTAATTTAGCACCAAAAACTTCTGCTGCAGTTGCGCGATGAATATCTTCATCACTAGTAAACGCATTAATTAAACCATGATCATGCGATAAATGCGCCATTATGCGCAATTCTATTTGCGAATAATCGGCGGAAATCAATTTATAACCTTTGGACGCGATGAACGCTTTGCGAATTTTGCGTCCCTCTTCGGTACGAATCGGAATATTTTGTAAATTAGGATTAGTTGAAGAAAGCCTGCCTGTAGAAGTTACTGCTTGATTATAAGAAGTATGCACACGATTAGTTTTACTATTTACTTGTAGTGGTAAAGCATCAGTATAAGTAGATTTTAATTTGCTAAGACTGCGATATTCCAAAATTAATTTTGGCAATTCATAATCTAGCGCCAACTCTTGTAGCACTGCTTCTGCAGTTGAAGGTTGTTTAGTTGGTGTCTTCTGTAAAATTGGCAGCTGTAATTTTTCAAATAGAACTTGCTGTAGCTGTAATGGCGAATTCAAATTAAATTCACAAGTTGCAATTTTGTAGGCAGCGTGTTCAATTTCACGTAAACGCAACGCTAATTCTTTACTTTGCTTGGCAAGTAAGTCTTGATCAATCGCCACCCCAATTCGTTCCATACGCGCCAAAACGCTTAAAAGTGGCATCTCAATATTTTTAAAAACATCCTCTAACTTAGAGGTCTTTTGAATTTGTGGCCACAAAACTTCGTGTAATTGTAGCACTATATCAGCATCAGCAGCAGCATATGGCGAGCCTTGAGCCAAATTTACTTTATTAAATGGGATTTGTTTTGTACCTTTTCCCGCAACATCCTCATAAGTGGTTATGGTTTTACCCAAATACCGTAGCGCTAAAGTTGCCTTATCATGTTGGCTACTCCCACTATTTAACACATATGATTCAAGCATAGTATCAAAACCAATCCCTTGCACTTCGATGCCATAATTTGCTAAAACATTTTTGTCAAATTTTAAATTCTGTCCAAGTTTAATTTTATGCGGATTTTCTAAGATTGGTTTTAACTGCTTTAAAACAAAATCACGCGCCAATTGCTCTGGCGCACCTACATAATCATGCGCCACAGGAATATAAATTGCTTCAGTTGTTTCAACGGCAAAAGATAGACCAATAATTTGTGCATTAATAATATCTAAGCTATCAGTTTCAAGATCAAATGCAAAAGCTTTAGCATGTTCTAAACGTTTAAGCCACTCGGCAAAATCGTGCTCGTGCAAAATAGTTAAATATTTTTCAGTAGAAGTTTTGGTTGAGCCAAAAGCTTTGTTCTCTAAATTTGCAAGCCAGCTTTTAAATTCGAGGTGAGTAAATAATTCAGCAAGTTTTGCATCGTCTTCAGATTTGGGTTTTAAATCATCAAGTTTTAAATTTAATGCGACGTCTTTTTTGATCGTGACTAATTCTTTGGTAAGCGGCAAATGTGCCATACTATTTTTTAAATTCTCACCAACTTTACCTTTGATGGCATCTGCATGCTTTAAAATATTATCAAGCGAATGGTAGGTTTCTAACCATTTCACCGCAGTTTTCGGCCCGACACCAGTAACTCCTGGAACATTATCAGATGTATCACCAACCAAACTTAGGTAATCAATAATATTCTCTGCAGCAACACCAAATTTTTCTTTAACACCTTTTGCATCCATAATGGTGTTAGTCATAGTATTAATTAACGTAACATCATGGTCTACGAGTTGCGCCATGTCTTTATCACCAGTAGATATTAATACTTTATGTCCATGCTTGGTCGCCATAGCAGCTAAAGTACCAATTACATCATCAGCTTCAACTCCATCAACAATTATTAAAGGTAATCCCATAGCTTTAATAATTGCGTGCAAAGGCGCAATTTGCACTTTTAAATCTTCTTCCATTGGCGGGCGATTTGCTTTGTACTGCGGATAAATGGTATGCCGAAAAGTTTTTCCTTTGGCATCAAAAACAATTGCTATGTGATCTGGATGATAATCAGCAATTAACTTTCTGATCATATTGCTTACCCCATAAATAGCTCCCGTTGGTTCACCTTTGGAAGTTGTTAATGGAGGTAAAGCGTGAAAAGCGCGATGCAGATATGACGACCCGTCGACTAGAATTACAAGTTTGTCAGAACGGGCCGCCATAATTTAACTATTATTTTTGATTTTCTTTACTGAAGCATGGCAATTTTGCATTCCACATAGTGGCTAATAACAAAATTGTTAACACTGAACAAACACCAAGCACAACAAAGAACCAATTCCAACCCATATGTTGAGTAATGTAGCCCATTGGATATCCAGAAAGCGCGGCACCAATATAGGCAAATAAAGCAACAAAACCTGTCGCAGTTCCTGCAGCTTCACGATGTGATAGCTCTGCAGCAGCTACACCAATCAATAATTGTGGGCCAAAAACCAAAAAGCCAATGGCAAAAAGAGCAGAAGCGTTAGCAATAAATCCCCAACTTGCTGAGATCCAAAACCAAAATATAGCTGCTACTATGCCAATGCTAAATAACACATTAACAGGACCTCTGCGTCCAGCAAAAATTTTATCTGATGCCCAACCTGCAACAAGGCTACCAGCAAACCCGCCTATTTCAAAAAATGAAACTGCGGAGTTAGAACGCATCAAGCTGTTTCCATGCTCGGTTAAAAATAAGCTCGCCCAATCGTTAATTGCAGTTCGCACTATATAAACTAAAACAAAAGAAAATGCTAAAATCCAAAGATACTTATTGCACAAAACATACTTAACCAAAATTTCTTTGGTAGGTGTTTTTGGATGTGTAGGAACACACTCGCCATGGGGATAATCATTTTTATATTCTTCAATAGTTGGCAAGCCTTCGGTTTCTGGTACATCGCGCAATCTATTGAGTAGAATAAGACCAAGGCCGATTGCAATAACACCAGGAACAAACATTGCAGTACGCCATCCATAGTGAATAGCAAGAGCACCTGCAATAATTGGAATTAAACCGCCACCAAGATTATGGGAAGTATTCCACACACCCCACCAACGGCCACGTTCTCTTTGTGAATACCAATGAGTAAGATAACGTGCGCATGGTGGCCAACCCCAACCTTGGAAAAATGCATTAACCATCCAGACAGTTGCTAAAAACCACAGTGAGGCACCAAAACCAAAAAAGATATTACAAACACCAGTGGCAATTAAACCAATCGCCATAAAATAGCGTGGATTTGACTTATCGGATAAAATACCGCTAACAAATTTACTAACTCCATACATAATGTAAAATATGGTGCTAATAAGTCCTAAGTCAGATTTAGTAAGATGAAGATCGCTAATCAACGACGGCATAATAAAATCAAAATTTTTCCGCGTTAAATAAAACATAGCATAACCGATGTACATGCTATAAAAAATGCGAATACGCCAATACTTATACGTGCTATCAATTTCAGCCGCATTAGTAAGTTTAGGCTTATGTGGAGCAGTTTTAAGAAAATTAAACATTTAAAAATGTCCTCAGTTAAGTTAAAAATCAAAAAACTCTATACAGAAGAGCACCCACCCATTTAGAAAAAATCATCCTTAATTTATCTATTTTAAATGAATACATTAGATAATAGCAAGTACTTATCTATTACTACCATTTAATTGATCATGTACTTACAATCATTATCACTAGTTCCGGATGAAAAAATACAACTTGATCCAGTATGATTCTCAAATGGGTTATTTTGATCTACTGGCACAGGTGCACTTTTTAATGTTAAGGTTAGAGATGGGGTGGGGATGGTCACATAATAGCTACAACTCAAGCTATTAGATGAAGAATTATATGTAGCTCGTAGATGTTGATAGTTAGTATTTTGGTTCTTAGAAGAGTTTGAAGAAAATGTATAACTATTTCTTAGCGCACTATCCTGCACAGTTACGCTGCAATTTTTTGTTCCGCTACAAACTTGCGAGGTAGCTTGTGCCGATGGACATAACAAAGTTACAGCCACTACCTTCAAACTTGTATAATTAGAAATTGCGCCACTAGTTGCGGTAATTGTAGCTGTTCCTACCCCCTTACCACTAGCTAACCCCTTGTTCGGATCACCAATGTTATTATTTATCGTAGCGATATTTGTTGCTGATGAACTCCAATTGGTTGAATTATCATAAGTAATATTTTTAGTCGAACCATCTGTATATGTTCCAGTAGCAGTATATTGTAAAGTTTCATCTTTAAAAATCTGCTGTGATGCTGAAGTCACTGCTATTGATACAAGTGCTGGGTCAGTTACTGTTAACATAGCAGTTCCTGATATTGTGCCCTGTGTTGCAGTTATCTTAGCATCCATTCCAATTGGAGTTTTACCATTTCCTGTTGCTAATCCAGTACTATTAATCGGTGCATTAGCTGAGTCGGATGAGTTCCACTTTACTTGCGTAGTAATATCACTTGTCGAATGATCTGTGTAGGTTCCTGTCGCTTTGTATTGTTGCGTTGTACCTTTTGCAATACTCTGTACATCTGGCGTTACTGCTATTGATACAAGTACTGGGTCAGTTACTGTTAACATAGCAGTTCCTGATATTGTGCCCTGTGTTGCAGTTATCTTAGCATCCATTCCAATTGGAGTTTTACCATTTCCTGTTGCTAATCCAGTACTATTAATCGGTGCATTAGCTGAGTCGGATGAGTTCCACTTTACTTGCGTAGTAATATCACTTGTCGAATGGTCTGTGTAGGTTCCTGTTGCTTTGTATTGTTGCGTTGTACCTTTGGCGATACTCTGCACATCTGGTGTCACTGCTATTGAAACTAATGTTGCAGCTGTAACAGTTAAATCTGTACTTCCTGATATCTTGTCTTTTGTTGCACTAATCGTAGTAGTTCCTAAACCAACTCCTGTTGCTATTCCCTTACTATCAATAGTTGCTACTGTAGTTTTTGCTGAATTCCAAGCATCTGGTGTAATTACTTGTTTTGTTCCATCAGAATAAGTTCCAGTTGCGGTATATTGTTGGGTTAAACCTTTTGCTATACTCTGTGATGCCGGGGTCACTGCTATTGATACAAGTACTGGAGCAGTTACTGTTAACGTAGCACTTCCTGATATCGTTCCATGTGGCGCTGCGCTCCCTGAAGTCGTTCCCAGTGTCGCCTTCATCACCGCATCCATTCCAATTGGAGTTTCACCATTGCCTGTTGCTAACCCAACATTATTAATTGGTGCATTAACTGAGTCTGATGAGTGCCAATTTACTACTGTAGTAATATCACTTGTCGTACCATCTGTGTAGATTCCTGTTGCTTTGTATTGTTGCGTTGTACCTTTTGCAATACTCTGCACAGTTGGTGTTACTGCTATTGAAACTAATGTTGCAGCTGTAACAGTTAAATCTGTACTTCCTGATATCTTGTCTTTCGTTGCACTAATCGTTGTAATTCCTAAACCAACTGCTGTTGCTAATCCCTTACTATCAATAGTTGCTACTGTAGTTTTTGCTGAACTCCAAGCATCTGGAGTTATTACTTGTTTCGTTCCATCAGTGTAGGTTCCAGTTGCTGTGTATTGCTGTGTTGTGCCCTTTGCAATGCTTTTAGCTGTCGGAGTTACTGCTATCGAAACCAATGTTGCAGCTGTAACAGTTAAATCTGTACTTCCTGATATCTTGTCTTTCGTTGCACTAATCGTTGTAATTCCTAAACCAACTGCTGTTGCTAATCCCTTGCTATCAATAGTTGCTACTGTAGTTTTTGCTGAACTCCAAGCGTCTGGAGTTATTACTTGTTTTGTTCCATCAGAATAAGTTCCGGTTGCAATATATTTTTGCGTCGTACCTTTAGTAATGCTCTTTGATGCCGGCGTCACTGCAATCGAAACTAATGTCGCTGGTTTTTTGCTAGTTAAGTTAAGATAAAAAGTTGAAGAACTACTTTGTCCAGCAGAGTTAACTACCGATATATCAACAGGATAACGTAACTCATCATTGATTTGCCTATGCTGATTAAGTATTGCTGTTGGAGGAATCTTAGGAATACCAACAATCCTCACATCTTTACCATCACTAGATAAGAAAAAATGTAACCCATACAAATTAATAATTGATGAATAGACTGATTTAATTGTTCCGTAACCCGCCTTAATGTATTGTTTAATGGATAAATCTATTGCTTTACCAATAATAGCTTGCACTTCATGCAACATAATAGTTGGCTTATAATATGTAACATTAGCCTGATCTTTAGCCACAAGCACAGCTTGCATATAAACAGCTGGATTAGTTGTCCAACTAAGCAAACTAGTATCACTACTGTTGCTATCTAAATTAAATTTAGGTTGTTCATTATTTAAATTAGCATCAATTGAATAACGTGCATGCACTAAAACCCGATTATCGTTTGGTTGATCAGTAACACCAGTTACTCGCTCTCCAGTAATGCCAAACTCTAACAAACTACCTTTTTTACTAGGAAATAAAAAATCTAACTCTGTTTGGTAATCTTTATAAATCTTGCGATTGCTCATTGATAATTGCAGTTTGATACGATCGGTAATCAGTTGTTTTAAGCTTATTGAAACGCCAAAACCATAAACATTCTTTAGTGTTGTATCATAAAGTGGTAGGTAAGTTAACGCATCGTAATTTAATTGTAATCCTATATTATTAGAACGATGCGGATGCAAATCGATACCTGCATTTATACTCTTATCTTTGCCACCAACAATATTGCGATAATTAGTAGTAAATAAACCATCCCCATTGAAATAGCTAATAGCATCTAAAGCTTTACTATCAGCTTTGCTATAGGAAGCATTTAAATTAATATCGCGAAAAAACCCCTCGGAAATTAAAAATTCGTATGTTAACCCAAAAGCATTCTGCGCTAACATTTTGGTCACATTCCCAGAAGTGAAATCAAAATCAATATCTTGCCATAAACGCTCTGCGGTAAACTTAATTCGGTTAGAAGAAAAAAATCCTTGCCCAATAGTTCCATTAATACGTTTTTGCTTACTACCATATTCGAAAACAAGGTTTGCCGCTGTCTCTGGCAAAAATAGCTGTGCCCAACTTCCCTTCAACATGTAACCGAAATTTTTACTATACTCACCACTTAAAACAAAAGGTCCTGTTAGTCCGAAATTAGTTGAATTAAACGATAATACTTGGTCAGTGTTGTTAGATAAACTCTGTTCAAAAGGTTGTGGTTGAAGTTGAGACTTATCAGTTTGCGCATCAATCGGCGCAGAAAATAAAAGAGCCATCAAGAGCGATAATACAATTAGTTTGATTAACTTAACATCCTTAAACATACATCAATTCCGTTCCAATTAATATTATTTAGCCACCAAGTTACAAAATAATCAATTAATCATTATTAAGTCCACGCAGTGCTACTATAGCAGTGTTATATTCTGCCGCTCTCTGCTCAGATCCACCAACCACATCCGGATGCACATCGAGCATTAGTTCCCGGTACAATTTTTCGGCCTCAGCTAAACTTGCATCTTTCGGCAAATCTAAAATTGTCCATGCTGCACGTTTGCACTCAACTGTATCCACCAAACATTCTTGCTGATTAGCAAGTAACTGCAAACTTTCTTCTCTGGTTAAGTTAGTACGAAATAATCGGTTGTAGGTTTGTTTAACCTTAGGAGCAAGATAATTGCTCCCAAACACAAATGCAGCACATTTTGGAATAATAGTCAAAATCTCCAGACAATGCTTAAATTGCTGCTTACTACTCATGCTCAGTTTTTTAGCTTTGCAAGCATCGATAACTGCACCAACAAAAATACTACTTGTATAACCCAAGATTGTAGGTACAACAATTTGATTGGTTTCAGGTTCAGCCATACCAAATAGTAAGATACTAGAAGCAACAGCACTACTCACACCAATTGTATTAGCCGTACTGCTTTGCAAACGGAAAAAATTTTTACTAAGACTTCCTAAAGTAGTACTTGCAGCATAAGTGAGCATCGCATACTGAGTCGTAGGTGAATCTATGCCTGCAAAGCATGCTCCACTAATAAAGGTAGTTGCCAATCCAAGACACCATCTTCCACTAGGCAATACTTTAATAAAACCTGAAAATTTCTTCTGTAACCAATCAGAATCAGCTGCGCGTTTTTTTGCATAATCTAAAATTCTAGTAACTAAAGCTTGGCATCCCGAACCAGCAAAATAACAGAATGCAGCATCACGGGTATAAGGCGACCTTATACCAACTACCATAGCACAGCCACCTACAGCAATAGCAAAACCAGATAACCAACTTACGACTGGTAATGCTTTTAATAACTTTTCTGTATCTAGCATTCTATGCATCAATCTAGTTAATCGAGGCTGCATATGATAAGCAGCTACTGTTACCGCTTCTTGGCATGTATTGCTAGCTAAATAACTAAATAGCACATAATTGGTAAGAGAAGATCCAATCCCACTCAGTGCACAAACACTATAAACGCTCACCGAACCAACTAGGCAGTTTATTAATGGAGAAGCCTTCCTTAAAGCACGGTGGATGGTATTGTCTGATCTCCCAGATAAATACAATTTACTTAAATCCCTAGCAGTTGTTCCAATTAAATAACCACCAATAATATAAGTAGCTTCGGGTGCTGTAATGTCGCCGGTTAAAGCACATAAAACCGTTGCTGTTGCTACCCCTGCTGCTATCCCGATAACTTTTCTAGTTTTTGGCAATGTTTGTACTAGGCGCGCACTATTACACCCCAACATATTACCCCAATAAAAAATACAACTATCTAAACTAGATCGCAGCGCTTCAATACCTAACCCCAATAAACTATCGCCAGTTCGGTGGCTAACATAACTAACTCCTCCAGCCAAACCAGCCGCTCCAACTACTGCACAGCAACCAAAAACATCGTCATCAAGTTTAATATCACAAGGATAAATGCCAGTGTGTTTGTCGGTTAATGCTTCGCCTAGTTCTAACCAAGCCTCAGAAAATTGATAATACGGAGTGCTAATAACAAGCATTGCTGCATTAATCATTGCCTTTTGCCATACAGTATGCTTTCGATAATCACCTTCTAGTTTATCTGTTATATCGCTTGCGCCCTGCTCTTCTGTTTCAAGTTGAGCAAAAATTTGTTGTGGAGTAATTTGAGCGCGCTTGCCCGTAGCCTCAGATCCATATGTAACTGCTAAAGCAACGTGCTCAAAAAGCTCATTACGCGCAGCTGCATTGCGACCTTGGCTTGCGTAATAAGCATTATAAAATTGCAACTTATATTTCACTAATAACTGTTGGAGTTTTAAACACTGTTGCAAATTTTGCTCTGGATATTTTTTTATAATAGCATCACCTTGACTGGTAACCTCGCTTTGCCAACGGTATAAAAGCAAAATACGTAACTGTTGCTGCAGTGCTTCTGTAAGTTCATCGGCAAAAAAATGAGTTAAAAATGCATCTTGAATATTAGCAGTAACTAATTTACCCTTAACCTCAGCAATTATTTTTTCAAATGCTTCTGTCTTTGATGTAAGCAATTCATCTTGACTTTCATACCGTTCTAATTGAGCATTGTTAATAGACTTACCATCCAGAAGTAAACCAGTTAAAGCCTGATTCAAGTTCCTGATACTTTTTACTTCATCTTGTACCGTAGCAAAAGACTCAAAAACAGTTGCAGTTGCATGATCTTCATCATCAACAAAATCTTTTTGCTCTGTAAATAGCTGCAAAGTTACTGTAAGCGTATTCTGCATTTTTTGCAGTTCAGATAAATTAGATTTTATCTTTCGTTCCATTGCAGTAAGAATTTGGTGATCAGCCTGCTGATAACAACCATTAATTTCTATGCATAATTTTTTTATCGCCTCAAGCTCAGTTAACATTTCCTCCTCATTAACTAGCAAAGCAAATGGATTAACTGGATTAGTTGCGTTAACAGTGTTGTATGAAATCTTAACTTGCTCGATCTGAAAATGAATAATGTTTAACAACTGCTGACATTGCGCACGATGTAAAGTTAGTGGACCATCTACACTCATGGGTTAAGGCTCACGGAAGAAGGGGATCTACTCAATTGGCTGATCTGCAATAAACTATCTTGACGTATTTCATCTGAATTGGCTACAGCTGAGGTACTAGCAACTACAGTAGGTGGTCTATTGCTTGGGTTTTGCATTTCAATACAAACAGATTCAAGTTTTGCTTCTGCTGCTCTTTCACTACCAGATGAAGCAGTAACTGAAGCTTGTGGCTCTTTTAAAACAGTTTCAACTGCTTCAGCTATCTCATACGCATATTGCTCAATTTGTTCAGGTGTTATTTGTGCATGGCAAAAATTTATGAAAAATTTACCAAATTTATAACAGCATCCGCGCTCACCTAAAATAATTCTTGCGGTTTGTTCGACAATAGTTTTAACTAATTGCTGCTGTTTTTTCAAACCTAGTTGTACAAATGTTGTTCCAATATTCTTTTTCCGTAACTCAACTAATAGTTTATTTACTGCACTCTCAAACTGGTCTTTTAACTCGTCACCTATTGCTCCTAAGCACGGAGATAAATTCATATTAGCTAAAATACCTCGGCAAACTTGTTGCTTAAATGAAACCCCAGGATACTGATTGAGAGCTTGTTGTTCACGATAACGCTTAATTAACCAAAAAAACATCCCAACAGCGCCACTGCTACAGCTACAAATTACCGCGTATTTAACTACATTGTTGTTAGCACTTTCGGGAATAAAAGTAAAAGATAACGGCACTTGAGTTTGAATTCTGCCATCACTTACTATAATTGACCCAGACGGAGCATTATCAGTTCCATCTGGTTCAAAATAAATATCTCCAAGATTAATTTGCCACTGGGAAAAATAGTCTACTGAAAATCGGCCACTATTAACGATAGCATTGAAACGTAATAAATCAGCATCTGCATACGCACTAGTAGCACTTAGCATGCTGCTAGTAATAGGCTCACGGGTAGCTTGACGCGCTACAATGTTACTCTTGACTTGGGGTAGTGTATCAAAATCAAACACGATATCTGCAGCATCTGAAGCTGCATAGCCATCACTTGCTGAGATTGAGGCACGTGGTTCAGCTGAACTACCATCAGGAATTAGCAATACTTTTTTATCAATAACATCTTGTAAAGTAAAACTATGAATCGCCACACTTTGATTTGCAGCAAAAACAAACTTACAATGCTCTTCTTCACTGGTTGTAAAAACTATTTGTTTTGGATCTGTTACTGTGAAGGATGTAGCACTTAGCTGCGAAGAGTCTATTACTACTGGCTCGCCTTGATTTACTACGATACATGCATTTACTACGGGTTTTCGATAGAATGCCACTGCGGCACTTGTTGAAGGTGATTCCACCTCCTGATCAGCTGCACTAACTGTAATACTCGGCGGGAGATCTCCCGTAACTAAAGCCATCCTTCCTGCATCAACATCAACTACAGGTGCTTGAGCTACTGCAACACTTGGGTTACTAACATAAACAATTTGGCCATTACGCACTTTAAACACATACCGCAATTGAGTTCTATCTGTATCAGAGTCACGAACGTCTAAGTTATTTATACTTAAGACAAGAGAACCATCTTCTGTAACATTAAAGCTACAAATAGTAATTTTTGGTGCTAAATTCCAACGTACAACATTCAATGGAATAAATGAACTTGCAACAACACTATTAGCAACTCTTAAAGAAGCAGAAGGAGGGAATTCACTTCCATCTAGAGTAACCCTAATTGAAGACTGTTCACCAAAAGTATATTCTGTTAGAGGAACTCCAGGATTATATTTTGAATCAATAATAGCATGGGTCAAATTATACCAAGAAATTTTTAACGTCCTAGGGTCAATAACAGGATTAGTATTTGGATCAAATACGCCTAACATATTTTGAATTGATACTGGATTAGTTTGCTGGCTAAGCTTGAAGTTATTTATAGTAAAAGAGGCTTGGCGGTAAAAACTCACTATTAAAGATAAAGGATCTGTTATTAGTACGCCATTACTAACGCTTACATTACATTGCAAACCTTGTAAGGGATTCAATTGTTGGAGAAAAACTAACGTTATTGTATATTTTTCAGCATTTCCAATCTTGAATTTTCCTCCATTAACAATAACTACACCATCAATTATCGTAAACTTAAACACTAACTTATCTGAACCAAAATATAGATCATGCGCATTAATATTGTTAGTAGTTAGAGGTATAGTTTGACCTTCACCAATTGTTACCTGTGGAGGAAAATTCAAGATTGGAAATGCTGAAAAATATACAATAACGTTAGCAGACGTATTTAATCTATTATTGTAACTTGCAATTATCGTAATAGTTGGAGCATATGGAGAACCATTAGTCACAAAAACCATATTCCCATTATTAACTTCCCCTTGTGTAGTACTTGAAACTGCCGTGTTTAAATCACTAGAAAGAGCCACATGCCCGTTAGTAGTAGTAACATATAAAGTTACATCATCCGCATTTGCGCCGGTAATACTCGTACTTACTACTGAAGCATCAAATGGAGTAACTTGCCTCTGAGCGGTGGTTAATTCAGGTGGTTTGGTAAATTGCAAATTACCCACATATCCAATAGTCACTTCAGCAGTTGTTTTCACTTGATCATCAGTTGCTGTAATAGAAACCTTTGGAACATCTGTAGCAGTAAACTGTACCGCCCCTTCTTCTACCTCTCGATTAGTAAAAGTTACAGTCGTCGTTCCATTGCGAGAAAAATAAGCATTTTGCGTCTGGGCGTTATAAGTTATTATTGCATCACTACCAAAAACATTACTAGCACCCAACATTGAACTATCTATTGTTATCGGCAGAAATTGATATACATTATCTAGCGTTTTATTGACTATATAAATTTGGTCATTAGCGTAAATTAGATAAACTCTTCCTGGTACACTAGAGATACCGCGCCCTCCAACGGCAATATGTGCATAACCATTAGGTTGTTGTATTGGCACAATTGCAGAACCAACATGTTCATTAGCTTGACCATTATATTGTACCGCATTAATACCATCAGTTGCTGTAGCCACAGAGAGAGAAGGCGGCCAACTGTCATTTCTGGCAAAAAAAGCAGTAACCGCTCCACTCCCGCTATTAGCACCAGGAGCTCCAACCGCAAAGGTATAATTACTATTAGCATTAAACTTTCCAATTCCAGTAACCCTATAACCAAATTGATCTCCAACCTTGTTTCCAGTAATTTTAAGCCAATTTATACCATCTGGATTAACAAATGGAGTTTGGCTAGTCCAATTATAATTAGAATCTTGGATATAAATAACAGTAACTTCTCCAGCATCTCCTGCAGCGAAAGGAGCTCCGATAGCTAACGCTTGCATCCCATTATTGCTAATTGGAGCTAAAAAACCTAACGACCAACCAAAAGCTGTCCCAGTACCTCCCCTTAACTCATAACCAATAGAACTTGGTAAATTATTCAAAAATATTTGGCTAAGGGTAGTGGCATTAGCTCTAATTACATAAACTTTTCCATCACTATTAAGTGCGAATGGCGCACCGATAAAAACATCATCAGCACTAGATGAGCTAGTACGATAAGCCGCTACGACAAATCCAGCTCCATCGCCTGGTGCTCCAGTTATTGTCGTTACACCTGGTATATTGGTAATTGAAGCAGGTGATGTCCATGGCCCGCTACTTCCAGGTACTATATAAACTTCTCCAGCACCATTTTGAGCTCCAGAAGCCCCAATAATTAAAAACGGCTGGCCATTTCGATAACCAAAACCAAGAGCACTACCAAATGCACTATTGCTTTCTTCTTTACCCTTTATTCTTCGTCCATTAATACCATTTATCTCTGTAACAGAAACTGGACTTTGCCTTCTAGATCCATCACCTCTTAAGATACTAACAGCACCAAATCCTCCACATCCTAGTCGAGCCCCAGAAATAGTATCTGAGTTAGCATCTCTATCAAAATCACCAACAACTACACCACCCCCCTCCTGCGCATAATTACCATCGCCTTGAATTTCCAACATACCTTGACTGCTAAGAGTCCCGAAATGTACCACTGGAGGAAAATTTGAATCACTTGCATAAAATGTCCTTACCACACCAGTACTAACATCTTGATGTGAGGAGCCTATAACAAGATCTTTTCGACCGTCACCATCTATATCTCCGCTTGCTAGCTGTCCGCCTGTGTTATCACCATTATTTGTTTGGTTACCAACAAATTGGCTACGCCAAAGACTAGCACTATTTGCTGTTAGGCTAACTTGAGGTAGAAATTTATAAGTTGTTGGACTCTCATTTGCGGAACTCCCCAAATGTGGAACATGATATTTTGGATCGCTTGTATCAAAGTCTATTACTTCTTCATCATCTGCATCTACATCTTCTTCCGTAGTATCATCTACTTCTTCTACTGTTGCTTGATTTGTACTTGTATCTGACTTTTTCTCGGCAACTTCC
>JAMCWR010000019.1:0-7424 GCA_023480665.1 Gammaproteobacteria bacterium | reverse complement strand
GTTTCCTCTTGCCGTAACAAGCTCCCTGGGTATTGCAAATCACTTGTATCAAATTTCGCAGATCTTCGCTCTACTTGCCTGGCATCTGTATCAGCTTGAACCTGATCAACTGTAACACTACTAGATGTCGCCATTAATTCTGCACTGCTAGAATATGCTACCGCTTCTGTAACTCTTGTTAACGCTTCGCCTTCATTACTTGTTGCTAATGCACCGCTTGACGTGTCACTTGATGACTCTGATGGTAGTGGTGTTGCTGATGCTCTTACCCCTTTTGTAGCTAAAAAACCTATTGCTCCAACCCCAAGCATTGTGAAAACAGCAATAAGCCCTTTACCTAATTGCTTTATTTTATCTACAATACCAGAAGATGATTTTTCGGTAGTTACTTCTTGTGCTTTCTGATCCATAACTACAGCCTCAACTCTTTAAAGTTTCTTGTTGACGAACAATATCACTAATTGTCATTACTGAATTAGAGGATGAACTATTAGCTTGCGATTGAGTAGTTATGCTTGGCACACTTGTTGATCCAGCAGCAAGAGGATTATGGATAAAAGTACTTTTATGATCTTGCCCATCATCCACTACTAGTTCAATACTTTCAGCGCGTTTTTTAGCATCTCTCACTAAATCATCGTTTATTGCTTTAGCAATTTTTTTTGCATTAGTTGTAATTACATCCGGTTTAACATCAGGAACACAAGGGCTTTGAAAAAATCTAGCACACTTACCCCAATTACTATACTGTGGACTAATAGCTTCAATAGTTTTATTTGCTATTTTAATAGCTAATAGTTCTTGTTTTTCAGAAGGCATTTTAGCGGTATCAAAATTATTAACAGCAACTACTTCATCTACTAGCACCGTTACTGCATCAATAAACTCTTTGGTGAGCCCGTCACTCGTAAACTTACAACAACCAGAAAATTTCAACCGATTAAAAAATAATGCTCTGCAAACTAGATTATGAAATGTCCCTGCGGAAAATAGGCTTTTATTACGATTAGTTATGCAACTGTTCTTTATCTTCCAAACACCAACCCCTAATACACCAAGAACACCAGCAACAATAAAAGTCGTTTCAAGAGAACCACTAATGATACTTTCATTTGTTGGCAGCAAAGTAACCCGCATTGTGATAGGATCAGTGGTGATGCTTCCATCGGTAGCAGAAACGTTAAATTGTAAATCTCCTTCTCCTTCCTGAGTAGCACTAATTCCACTTGATAGTAATACATTCTGTTTAAAAATCAGCGGGCTAATTGTTCCATGTTGCACATCAGAAATAATTATTGTTATCTCCTTAGGATCATTATCTGGATCTTCAAACCATAGGCTATCCTCATATAATTTTTTTGTGGTACCTTTTTCCATAGAACCACTAGCACGAGCCATGTATGGTGACGCATCAAAATGTCCATTTATTGCCGTAGTAGCTCCAGTCGCTGGCCCAGCAACTAAAAATACAGTACCTGAAGGTTTCTTTGGAGTACCATCGTGGGTAAATAATATTTTCTCTCCTTGTAAAACTGCTGAATAAGGGACCTCTGTCATCGGGGTTGAGGGGGCTGTTACATGACTAAACATGCCATGCTTTAGATTAGGAAACCTTAATATAATTGGAAAAGGATTTGCTACACTAACCACATTAAACGTATCATTAGTTACAAAAAAAGACCTCCCTTGCAAAGCTCTTAAGTTATTAAATGTAAAATAAGGTGCAGGATAATAAATCACTGGCACCTGTTGTGGCTTCGATTCCGTATACGCATTAAATGCACTTAAAGTAACAGTAGGAGCTCGCTTATTAGTACTTCTAAGCTCTACACCTCCTTGCGCTAAAGCTTGTGGCGAAAAAACTTGAATACTTTGTTGCGTAGCAGAAGAAACAATTTCGCCATTTTGTATATTAACTTTAATCCCCAAAGTTGGAGCTTCAGCATTGCCAACTACTATTTGAGCGCTTCGAAGATCTACTACTCCATTTTCTCCAATAGTAAGATTATTATTTATTTCTAAAAATGGCATACGGATAAAATTTATAGTGATATTTTGCCGCGGTGATTCAGTTCCCTGATAGTTAACTATTACCTGCAAAGTAGGAGTATGTGCCTCTTCTAATGTGCAATCTTGTGTTACCTGTACCTGATTAGTTGCTAAGGCTGTTTGTGATACAGTCTCAACACTAGCTCCTGGATTTGATACCAACTGCACCCTACAATATTGAGGATAAAATCTATAAGAAAATTCTGCCGGATCACTATCTGAGGTTACAGCACTTACATTTTTATCAGTTACTAACACTGTTGCACATTCACCAAGATTGATAGTCCCAACTTGAAGTGGCAAAACAGAGTTACTATCGGATCCTTGCAGTTGGAAACTAGGAAATACTAATGTATCAGTGTTAAATTTTTTTGGTGTGTTTTTTGCGTTGGCTGTATCGAAGTCAATAACCGTATAATCTGGCACGGTAGTAACAGTATTCACAGATACCGATCGCTTCATTTCTGCATCAGTTGTAACAACTGCAGTAGAATCAGCGTCAGTAGATATCGATGATGAATCATCCTCGCTAGAAGCATGGCTAAAGATTTTATATCCAGCAAATGCAGCTATACCGAATAATGCTAGTTCTCCAATACCTTTAATAAATTGCCAAAATTTATTACATGCTCTTTTATCAGCAGTATCTGGCGCTCTTTTAGGTACAATTGCATCTGACATAATTAAGCCTTATATCTATTTATAGCTGTCACTGAAGATTTACTATCTACTTGTGGTGGTTCAATAGTTACGCCGCTACCACTACTGCTACTGCTTGCGTGCAACTGGTTTACCAACATCTTTGGCTGCCTATCTTGCAATACAAATGCATCAACTTCTCGCCTTTCTTTATATCTCTGTAATGCTTCTTTAACATCAGCAACTACTTTATCCATTTTTACTAAAAATAATTCTGGTTTATACTCAGCTGTAAAAACATTGGCAAAAGAACGTCCTGTTTTAGCACAGCAACTGCGCTTAGGAATTAAACTTTTATAGATTTGATTTACTATTATGCCAATTAATGCTCTTTTATCTTCTGCACTCATTGATTCCACATTAAAACTAACGCCTATATTTTCACCGGTGAGTCTCAAAAGCAAAGTAGCAACCGTAGCACGTAAACTTACACCAGTGGTTTCGCTTAACAACCCCATAAACCCAGAGAACTTAATTTTATCAATTAACTTATTACAAATAAAATCTGTTAAATCATTATTCGCAAAAAAGTTTTTTGCACTATAACCTAACCACTGCCTAATTATGAAAAATCCCAAACCAAAACCACCACAAATACCATAATATAAATACTTTGTTTGCGAATCATCTGATGTATCTGGAATAAAATTAATAACCGCTAGCTGTTTGGGACTTCTAGAATACCCATCAGTAACATCAACTAAAAATACTGGCGCATCCTCACCATAAGGGACAAGCCAAAGGTCACCAACTCTACCCTGCTCTATCTTGTAAACTGCCTGAGAACAATTAAAAGGAGTTCCAAGTACGAAACAACATCCACTCATATTGTAAAACCCAAAAGATAGCTTTCCTGGCGGAACATCATCACTAGTCGCACTTAGAGCAGAAGAAGTAACACGCTGTGGAGTGTTAGGATGAACAGCGGCAAAACCATTGTTTTGCATAATGGGAATAACATGAAAATCAAAAGTTAAAACCATCTTATCTGTGGTTACATAGGGAGTACGCATATAGAAAATAACAGTCGGAGTTTGGTGACTATTATCATGTTTAAATTTATATCTTATAGATCTTACATCTTCTAATGTTATATTAGTAGTAGCAGTTGGATTCACCGTTGCTATAGTAGAAAACCTTCCATGCATTACTTTATCAAACACTATTATTACTGTAGACGGATCTTCAACAGTTGAAACATTAAACATCCTTTCATCAACTGGTATAATGCTCCCTTGAATTAGCCCTATATCATCATCACTAAGCAAACCCGGAGCTAAATGATATTCAACATTGGCATCAACAGGTGCGGCTGCAAGCACCGGATTACTTACAGTCATTTTATAACTAAGATTAGAACCGCTCCCAGCTATAATGGTAATCTCTCCATTCGCAATTTGTTCTAAAGTGCAACTAGCAATAGTTTGTGAATGATCAGAAGTTAAAGTAACTTGGCAGTTTACTGCCTCACTAAATTTTACGACAATATTTGCTGGACTATATCTACTATCTTGTACATTTATCATATCAAGAGTTAGTACAACTGCTCCATTAGCACCGATTACTAATTTGTTATTTGTTATGGCCGGAGCCTGAACACAAGTTATTGAGACATTTTGCTCATCTGTTATAGCAACTCCATCGCTAGTGCGAACTCTAACTGCAAGCTGCGGATTTGCTCCTGTTGCAGTAATCCTAAGCGATCCACTTGTAATATCACGTTGAGAAAAGGTAGTAATAGATGATCCGGGCTTTAAGGCTGAATCTACAAAACAATCTTGCTGCCTACTTATGCTATAAACCAAACTTTGCGAATTAGGATTAGGGTTAGGATCTGTAGCGCTTAGCATTGAAGGATCAAGTGTACGCATTTGCAAAGCACCAATGGTGACTTGACTTTTATCTATGATTGGACGACGCACATATGTAATTTGACCAGGTACAATTGGACTCGTCAAAGTGCCATCAGAAACACTAAAAGAAAAACTAGGGACTATAGACCCGACAGATACAAAACTAATATTACCTGTAATCTCATCTCTTTGAAGATATGTTGTTGTCGCTACACCATTAAAAGTAAATTGACCACCTTGCACATTAAAAAACTGCAACATCAAATCTTTCGAATCACGGCTAGCATGTGAAACTTTTACCATAGCTTGGGTGACTAAATTATCTCGATTGTCTCCAAAAACAAAAGCATTAGTATCTATAACTGGATATGAATCAAAAGTTATATTTAGCGGAAAAGGGCCAATTACAAAGCCATTACATTCAAGGTATACGCTGCCAGTCGGAGCTATTTGTGTATCTGCTACTTGAAAAACTAGTCGCTCCTCTATAATAGCTTCTTGCGTAGCATTTGTTACTCTAACTAACGTTGGCCGCAGCAAAAACCGACTATTTTGCATACCAACAAATCTAAAGAGAATAGTTCGAGGATCTGCACCGATAGCCGTTGCACTTAATGCTGTAGTTGAAACGTTTTTCTCCTCGCCTTGATTAGCTGTAAGAGAGTTAGTAAGTAATTTTGGTGGACCTAAATTTACAACGCTAGCAGTTTGAGGACTGCTTTGCCTAAATCCATCACTAAATATCACTGTATATGCTAGTTCACCAGAAGCTGTAATTTGAATAGTGCTAGCAGCCACTTGACCTGCTAAAAAGGTGTTAACTTGTATACCACTTTGTCCTACTACAGAAAAATATCCACCACTAACATAAGGTATGCTAAAAGAAATTCCTGATCTTGGATTTAAAGCAGCTAAGTTTGTCTCGTCAATAATTACAGTATCACCAATACGAATAGTAAGATTATTATTAGTAAGTTTAACTGATTCTTGATCACAACCGCCAAAAACTACAACACTGCCTTCTGGAACATTTGGGGCACCAATAACAACATCATCGTATTGATCATTATTAAGTCTACCAACAGCCATAGATGTCCCAGCGTTACTGTTAGAAACTCCACTCCATTTGTGTACATCTACACTACTTGGTGGATTTGTAACTAAGATATTTCTCGGCCAACTTGAGTTATTAGGAACAATATAATAAATTCTTCCATCACCTTGCGATGCCCCAATTATTAATCCCTTTACACCGCTACCAATAAGATCAGCAACTTTTACAGATGAACCTATGCCATCGCCAGGAGCACCAACTACTACAGCTACATTGAGAGCTAGAGTATCAATATCATCAACACTAAATGTCCCTGGCAAAGAAGAATTACTAAACAATATAAGAACTTTTCCGGCTCCACCTGCAGCTGTTGGTGAGGCAACAGCCAGCTCCGGCGAATCATCATCATTAATATCATCGATGAATTCTGCAAGGGTACCAATTGGAAAATCGCTGCTTCCAACTATGGTATGGCCAAGCACACCATCATTTAAATTAGTAGCTGAGATCGTGGTATTCCCAGTAATATTATTTAAATGTGCGATATATACTTTACCAGGTCCGCCCATCCATAATTGCGGCGCACAAATGGCTAAATTAGATTCGTTATGCCCAGTAAAATTAACCCCACTACTTACCCGATTACCACTTGTATCATCCGGAGCACCAATTATTCTAAAGATATGCTGACTTTGACTAGTAAGATTAAATTCTCGTCCTAAAGATTCAAGGGGACTAACAATAATATCCGTAGCACCTCGATCTGATAAAGCTCCAGAAGAGCCGATAACTAGATTATTTTTGCCGGTTTTAGCATTAAAAACCGTACCTAGACCTGAACTGCTCAGATCATAAGCTGCTTGGCCATTTATTTGTAACCCATATCTACTCAAGTAGACAGAATTTTGTATAGTTTCATTATAACAAACCACATTTGTTACGCCCGCCCACTTCTTGCCATATGGGGAAGCAAATGAACCTATAGCCAAACATGTGGTATTATTTGCATTTACATTCTCTAAAACGGCAGCTGTTGTACCACTATAATCTTCTTGCGTCACTCCATTAAATTGTGTCACCTGATAAGTAGGAGCTTGAAAAAGATCAATACTTGTTGGCCATGAATCTTGACTTCGAATTAATGAACTTATCCCAGCACCGCCAAGTGCTCCTGGCGCTGTAATAAAAACGCTTGGCTTATTATCACCAAAAAAATTCTTAGTGATTCCAACAACGGTTCCTACATTATCAGTATTAGCTTTACCAAATATTCCTGTTCCCCAGCCATTTATCCTATCGGCAAGGTTAACTGTTGGTAGTAAAGTACATCGAGTGGAATTTAGATTTGCGGAACTCCCCAAATGTGGAGCATGATATCTTGGATCGCTTGTATCAAAGTCTATTACTTCTTCATCATCTTCATCTGCATCTTCTTCCGCAGTATCATCTACTTCTTCTACTGTTGCTTGATTTGTACTTGTATCTGACTTTTTCTCGGCAACTTCCGTTTCCTCTTGCCGTAACAAGCTCCCTGGGTATTGCAAATCACTTGTATCAAATTTCGCAGATCTTCGCTCTACTTGCCTGGCATCTGTATCAGCTTGAACCAGATCAACTGCAACACTACTAGGTATCGCCATTGATTCTGCACTGCTAGAATATGCTACCGCTTCTGTAACTCTTGTTAACGCTTCGCCTTCATTACTTGTTGCTAATGCACCGCTTGACGTGTCACTTGATGACTCTGATGGTAGTGGTGTTGCTGATGC
>JAMCWR010000074.1:62676-63059 GCA_023480665.1 Gammaproteobacteria bacterium | reverse complement strand
CCTGATTCTTCCTTATTTATTAATTTACCAAAACACAATCTAATGATACAATTTGTTCATTCTAACATAAACTATGTATTGGTAAACACTTAGTAATAAAATAGCCGCAGAAAATGCGCTTGACACTAACACATGCTTCTAGTTCAATATGAAGCATCTTATTCTAATTCTAATATGAATAACGGACTATGAAAATCAAAAGTACTTTACTTGTCATTATTGCTAGTCTATTTTTTATAACTGGCTGTTCAACCAGCAGGCCTAGAGTTACAGTTTTAAGTGGCAATCAAAATATGCAAGCAGCTGAAACTGAATTAGCTGACGCTGCAGATTCTGTCAGCAAATCATTGCAAGAACTTGCTGAAATTGAGAAAGCAACCACC
>JAMCWR010000074.1:0-62570 GCA_023480665.1 Gammaproteobacteria bacterium | reverse complement strand
ATGGATAAAATCGCTTCCATCGATTGGAGCGGTCCAGTAGGGCCACTAGTGAAAAAAATTGCTACTGCTTCGAATTATAAACTTCGCGTCCTAGGTACACCTCCAGCAATTCCTATACTGGTTTCGATATCAGCAAAAGATACTCCTTTAGCTGATATTTTGCGCGACGCTACTTTTCAATGTGGTAACAAAGCCAATATTGTAGTTTACCCTGCAAGCAGAACAATTGAACTTAGATATGTCAAAGCATAATAACTTGTTCAAAAAAATTATTCCGATAATCGCTGCCTGTTTTTTAGCTGGTTGCTCATCATCGTCATGCGAAACACCTGAAGAATTAAGCAAGATCGCCGCGCTAAAAGCTACCGAAACCTGTAAAATTAATGAACTTCGCGCTTCCGTTCTTAAACAAACCGCTAGAGAGATGGGCGCACAAGCAGGACTCGCCTGGCAGTCACGACATATTAATACAATTTTAAATAAACAAAAAACTAGTTTAGATCACATTTTTAATTTTAATTACATGCTCCTAAATAAAAATGTATTACCACCAGTGTTAGTTGAGGGACGCAATACTTTAAATTTATCTGATGAATACACAATCCGTATTTCTGATCATGATTACCAAATTGCTTATCCGCCACGATTTGTTACTGCTCCACCAACTTGGCGTGATTACATTTGGATGAGCTACAAAAAGCCTGAAACCCCCAATGGTACATTGTTACCAAAAAATAAAGAAGAAAGATCCCTCTGGAATGAGTATATAAATAAAGGTTGGAATGAAGGAATCATGCAAGCTGATTCAATATTTTCTGCCAACTTAAACCGTCTGAAACGTGATTTTGATGGAATGGTTTTATACCGCAAACTCTTAGCTGAAAATATGGTCACTCCTCCATTTGTAGCTGAAGCTGACCTTGGAGTAACAGGTGGCGGCACTAACATGCGAATCAATGATCGTATCTTACGTATCACTACAATTCCTGAGTTAAAAGCTACACCTAAGAAATGGAAACCAGTGCTTGAAGGGACAAGATCGGAACATTATGATACTGCTGGCTGTAACTAGCAATAGCTCGCTTTCGGAACTAAGGTTTCAAAATGGAAAACAAGGAAAATAAACCAGAATATCAGTTACCAAATGAGCCAATGCGTTTTGGTCCAGACACCATTGACCCATTACTGCAATATTGTAGCAAACTAGGTGCCTCAGATATTACTCTCCAAACTGGCGAACCAGTATTCATGGAAGTTACTGGCAAATTATACAAAATAACCAAGCATGCTCTATCCACCCCTGAAGTTGGTGATATCTTAAATGCTCTCTATGGGCCAAATGGAACTACTCAGATCTTAAGTGGTGTAGACGTTGATACCCACTATGAATTTCGCCCTTCACGCATCGAACGTTTTCGCTATCGTGTTAATGGCACAGGTTGCCAAGTTGAAGGACATCATGGCATTCAAATAACATTGCGCACCATTCCCGTTGAACCGCCAACCTTGGCGCAAATGGAACTTCCTAAAGATATTCTGGACGCAATTGCTCCAAGTGAAGGCGTAGTATATGTAACTGGCGCCACAGGTTCAGGTAAATCAACACTGCTTGCCGCCATCATTCGTTCGATCGTTGAAGACCCGCAATGTAATCGTAAAGTGTTAACCTACGAATCCCCAATTGAGTTTGTATTTGATAGTGTAGCTAAACCTTCAGCAATTGTTAGCCAATCAGAGATTCCACGTCATTTGCCAACATTTGCTGATGGTGTACGTAATGCCCTAAGACGTAAACCAAGGCTGATTCTCGTTGGTGAAGCTCGTGATCCAGAGACCATCGCCGCTGTACTCGAAGCCTCTTTAACTGGACACCCAGTTTATACTACTTTACATACTACTGGAGTTCCTGAAACTATAAGACGCTTAGTTGGCGCATTTCCAGCAGATGAGCGTAATGGACGCGCTATTGATATTATTGAAACTCTGCGTTTAATTATCTGGCAAAAACTTGTTCCTACTGTAGATGGAAAACAAACACCATTACGCGAATATTTGATTTTTAACGAGGAGGTACGAGATATTTTACTCGCAGAAAACCCAGACACTATGACTAGCGTGACGCGGAAGTTGTTACGCGAAAGAGGTCAACCAATTATCGTCGACGCAAAACGTAAGTTTGATGCTGGAATAATTCCGGAACGCGTCTATAAAGTTATCGAAACCAGCACCAAACATCGCGAAATCTGAATTTAAATGAATCGCTGAGCGCGCGTTATCGTCTTATTTTCCACCACCGCCACCTTGTCCGCCACCGCCGCCTTGTCCACCTTGTTTCGCTTTTGCCTCTTTCGCTTCTTTATCCGATTTTACTTTTTGTGAGGCACCCTCAGCAAACTCGCGATTCTTAGTTTGCATACCAGCACCTGCAACTTCGCCAATACGACCAGCACCTTCCATACCTCGGCCCATGCCACCAATAGCTCCACCGTACTCTTTGGCTTCGCCTTTGACGCCTTCCATTAACTTTTCAGCTTCAGCACCTTGATGTCCAACACCACCGATATATTTCATTATTTCATCAGGGAAACGATAAATTAGAGAAAAACACTGATTGATTAATGCTACAACAGTAAACGTATAAATTACAATAATCATTAAGATTTTCGGTGTAGTAACTCCAAAAGTAGATTCTGACTGTCCACCAAAATCAAAATTAACTGAATTACGGAAAAAGTCACCAGCGCCGTGATATATTGCTTGACCACCACTGTATATACCTCTAGCAGCCCATGCAGCTGCAGCATAGGCATCCAATCCAGCTGCTTTCATTGCTGCTAAATAGGAATTATAGTCACTAAAATTCTCTGGAATCGGAGCCCCTTGCCAATCTGGACCACCTGGGCCAGTCGGGGAAGAATATGGCGTCCATGGATTAATTACTTGTGCTTTACCCACAATAAACGGAATCAAATCAGCCATTCCATAGTTTAAAATTGATACAGCAACATAAGAAATCACTATCCCTGAAGTTAAACCAATTATCATCATGATTGGCCGCAAAAACACTGAGACCAACATCATTAGCCCTTGTTCAGCTTTACCTAAAATTACATCACCTTGTGGATGAGTAACACCAAGCGCTATCAATGGAGAAGCAGCCATACTTTCTAAAACAAATATCAACCAACTAATAACTCCAAAAGTAAAAAGTAAAAATGGAATCAAAGGTACATAAACAGATAAAGTTAACCCAGTTACGAAAAGTGGTACTGAAATACCAATGGTTGCAGGCAAAAAGATAGTAAATGCTGTTTGTACAGTTTGCCAAACTACAGTAACTGCAGTACCAAAAATTTGTTGCAAAATTGATGCTCCTACTGCCACCCAACCAAATGCAGATGCTGCTGCGCCTCCAATAGAAAATGCAGCAATTGCAAGACCAAGAACTTCAGAAATATAAATAAACAAGTTAAATAGCCCTACCCAGAAATCTTGGGCAGCTTGCACCATAGCAGTACCAACAGTCATGGCTTTCTCAATAGGTGAAAGCGTAGGATCAGTCATAGTAACATTCCACTGATGTAACATATCACCCATAATCACCAAAAACATTCCTGGTATCCATCTAGCCCAGCCTCTTACTGCAAGAGGCAGACCATGCTTCGCACCAAAACCAGTAGCAGCGTATTCAACACCTGGAACCCCCATTTCTAAAGCTTGAGATTTTAGTTGTTCACCAACCTCAGTAAGATTAAATCCCTGCAAGGAAAGACCAGAAGTTTCCTTGTAGCCAATTGAGGAAGAAGGAGAAAATGGCATACCAATAAAGCCACCCGAGGATTGAGCCTGCGCTTGAGCCGCAAGTGCTTTCGCTTTTAAGTAAGCCGAAGTACTAGCATCATCAACTAAGGATAAAACATTTTGAATTGATGATGCTCTATCACCAAAAAAAGTTTTATCCAGCATTCCAAGGTTAGAGTCTTTAGTATTTACAAAACTATCTAAAATATTTGATTTGAGATTTGACCAACTTGCAGCACGATTACCACCTGGGGCAGTCATAGAATAATCAATAGGATAAATTACTGGAGTATTATTAGTTCCACCGAATCCATAATTCAAGAAATCAACATCACTTGATACTGCTTGAACAGAAACTACAGCAGTTCTAGGCGGCTTAATAATATTCCAAAAATATTTTCCAGCAGCAGCCCAACCATCAGCACGAATTGGGGCATTTTCAGAAATAGAACCACCACCTGCTGGTAACCCTGTTCCTCCAGATTGCGGCTTCGGAGTAGTAAAAAATGTTGATCTGACTGAATTAACGGTATTGAAATACTGCTGTGCAGCCATCACCAATGAACTTGCAATTGAATCTTGTAAAGTAGCTGCATTAGCAAACTTACCACTACTATCAGTTTTATAAACATTATCAAATACATTATTAACTAAGCTTTTTGCAGGATAGTTTAAAGTGGTGATCATCTGAGATAATCCCTGCTGTTTTGCTTGTTGATAAGTATTAACATTAACACCACTATAATTGGTCATAGCAGTTGGCGTACCCCAAGAATAAGCACCGCAGATCCCTGCCATATTATCAAACTTGCTAAGATCATAACCGCCATAACTTTGTAGTACAGTTTTAAGTTTATTGTACATATACGGATCTGGCTGTTTGGGGAAACGCAAAATTTTGGCATTTGTGTCAAATTCTGGATTAAAAGCTAATGTAATGCCAGAGAGCTGGCTTTTAACAGAATCAGGAGCATTATTTCTGGCATTCTGCACCAAATCCTGAAAGCCACGGCTAAGAGCATTCATGCAAACAAGTGATCTAAAAATATCTGTTGCAGTTGGTGCATCTGAGCTTGTACCACCAACAAAAGCTGGATCAAGTACTGTCGCTTTAGTAATGTCAGATTGACTAGGCGGCAGTGCGCTAAGAGCAGTTCCTGCAGTCATATGCACCACATTGCCCATAGCTAAATAATCAAGGATTTTATCCCACGCCATATCTGCGAACCCCACGCCTTGGACTACCATCCACATAACAATGGCATTAATGACAGAAAATCCAGATGCACGTGGTACTAGTAAGCTAGTGCCAATTACTGTTCTTACGATAACCCAATGTGACGTATGTTGCCCCATTGCGCTACCATCAGTGGCGGTTTCAGTAATGGTTTTAACTGTAGTAAAAATTAGTACTAACCCGGCAATAGCTAACATACCAAGATTTAGAACTTTAAATAGCGAACCAAAAATACTATCGGGCCGGGCAGGACAAGATAAAACACCCTCAATGTTACCAAAAATTGAGCAGAGATACTGTATTGAAATATCGGTTTTTTTTGGCGCAAAATGAAACCATGAAGTAGCAGGATTGTCACCAAACTGAGGCATGCTCTCAGCAAACACTAATTGTGGCAGAAATGCGAGAACTATTATGCTCAAGACACTTAAAGCTATCAGCCATTTTTTCATACCTGCTCCCTCTTCGTAACAAATCTAACCCACTCTTTAAAACTACAACCTAATTTACGTTTGCGTATCTGCATAAACCAAAAATGCTCTCGGTATGCATAAACAAACATTAATAACGCCATAATAATCACAGCGCTGCCAACCATTAAAGCATCGACAAACAATAATAAATAAGTAGCATAACAAAGCAGCAAAAAACCAATAATAAGATAAGATAGCGTAAATTGAAAAAAATGCTTTTCTTTAAGTACCAAATCATTTTCAGATAATTGAAAACGTTCAACCGCCTCAGCAAATGTCTCTGTAGTGGTGGGTTTTTTGTCTAGCAGCAAAACGGACTTGCCCAAATTGACGATTATTTTTGCATTGTTAATTATTTCGTCGTAAAAAACCCAACGACGAACATCAACAAAAGACTTAAAAAAACCTCTTTTTCTAGCTTTTTCTTGCGCCACAAACAATACCTCGCAATTAAAAACAATTAAGAATTAAAAATTAAAAATGAAGAATATTAATTCTTCCTAATTAACTTTTTGCCAACATTTTCTAGTTGTGCTATTCTAACATATAAAGTAAAAAATTGCACATTTTATAAACATCTAAAAAATATGCCAGACATTAGCAAAGAAGGAGCACATAAATATTGGCAGGAATATCCCGACCCATCCATTTATCGCGCGATTGTTTTCTTGGAAAGTGTAGAAAACTGGACGCGAGATAATCTTCCTGAGTTTGAAGATAGCTTAAAAAAGCTAGGCGATGTCCTTGACAATATTGGCAACATAGACTTGCAGCAAGAAGATAAATTCATCGAACTTTGCTCGCAGTTAAAAGCTAGTCGTGCCTTACGCTTACTGCAAAGTATGGATACCGCGCATCCTGGCGCTGCCTCTAAGCTACTTATGCACGCTGAAGCAACTGCTTCTGCCAATGATGACTTTTCAGCAATATTCTTACGCCGTAATATAGTTTTCGAACGCCTTCGTATTATGGGAAGGATTTTTTCACCGGAAAGATTTGCTTTAATAATGAAAGCAGTTGAGGAGCCAACACATGAATAAACAATTTTTTGGAATAATTTTTTCTTCCTTACTTATTATTACCACTTGTTATGGAGAAACTGCTTCTGCTCCAACTCCTACGCTACCTTTCGCCCAGCCAATAGCTGGAGCCACTGGAGCTACTGGAACTGGAACTCAAGCTGCTGGGACTACTTCTCCCAACACAGCTACTCTAGATAATTTAATCAAAGAGTTTGCCGCTCTGCAAAATGAAAAAGATAAGATAGGAAGTTATACCGGCATTGAAACATCTGGCCTACCAGAACCTTACCCAAACAATAAATGCGGCAAAATTGATCGCAATAATCTCATGGGAGCGGCGATGTATTGGCTCTGTACTGAAACGCTAACCACACTTAATAAATCGACAGTTAGTGTTAATCAAAACGCCAATAATTCATTAGTATTAACTGTAAAACAACTCACTTTTAATTCTTTATATCTTATAGCAAAACTATTATTCGTGGCAGAAGATGTTTTTTCTGATACGCATAAAACATATTTGCCAACAATTAATCAAATTTATAAAGACAACTTATTGGCATTTAATACCTCTGTTAACACTGAACTAGTGAATTCTTTAAACTTGTCTAAAGCTGTAACGTCAGACAATAAAACTCAGCTCACTCTTGATCTTGGCACTAGCACTCTTGACCCAAATAGCTTTATTAACGCTGCCTCATATAATCAGGATCAACTTAAAAATGCTGATTTAATAAAGAGATTGCTATCATATTATCCATCATTACCAAAAGAAGTTTCTTTAACTCCATATCAATCCTCTGGTAAAAAATATCTATTACTAGAAAATTTCAATAAAAATCCTCCGGAAGATGCTTACTTCCCAGTAAATAAAGATGATATAGGAGACTTTCAAAATTACTTTAGCAGCCTTCCTGAATTGCAAGATTACCAAGTGCAACGAAGCGCCATAATACTATCTAGACTTCTTTATTTTAGTAGTATTATGCAAAGCTATTTAGCACGCAAAGACGCAAATGGCCTTGCAACTGCTGAATTCAAGATGGCAACAGAACCACTAAAGCCAGAATATGCAAACAAAATTGCCACGGCCACTTTAGCCACATTGCTTGGTGAGCTATTAAGGTCAGTAAATAATGGGGTATATTTTATGTACCGAGTTGAAATGCAAAATGAGCGCCTCATTTTCATGCAAGCCATGTCAGGAATGTTGATGGGTAGTTTCTCTGATGTGATACTCAGTACTAAAAGAAATGACATCATGAAGAAAATGTCTACTTACTATTGTGGTAAAGACCAATATAAAGGTAATACTTATCTTTGCCCTAAACCAGAAACAGGGGCTTAAAGGCAATGAAGCCGGTATTGTAGGGGCGGGTTTGTGTTTGAATCAGCGCGGTTTTTATGGAAAAATGCCATCTGAAACCCGCCCGTTTAATTTGTGCCACTACGCGGGCAGGTTTCTGCAGTATTTAATAAACTGCAGATAAAATTTACGAATTTAGATTCTATTAAAACTCCATACTTCAAACACAAACCCGCACCCTACAATTTCAAACCCGTTCACAATACATTGTTTAACCAATCAAGATAAGATTTAACACCATCCTGAACGGTGGTGAAATTATCTTTATATCCTGATTGTCTTAGCAAAGTAAGATCCGCTTGAGTATAGCTTTGGTAAGCGGCGCGTAAATTGTCTGGGAAAGGAATATAAGCAATTTTCCCATGCCCATGCCAATCAATCACAGCGTTAGCAACAACATTAAAAGTTTGTGCTTGACCAGTTCCAACATTGTAAATGCCGCTTTTACCATGATTTTGCCAAAACCATAGATTCACTTTAACAACGTCATTAACAAAAACAAAATCACGCTGTTGCTCACCATCAGCATAACCACCTGATCCTTGGAACAGTTGAATTTTTCCGCTATCTTTTAACTGCTGATTGAAGTGTAGCGCTACACTTGCCATGGATCCCTTATGCTGCTCGCGTGGGCCATAAACATTAAAATAGCGCAATCCCACCACCTGGCTTTTTAACTTTGGCAAAACTCGCCTAACATATTGATCAAATAATAACTTAGAATATCCATATACATTTAATGGCTGTTCATTTTGCGGATATTCTGCAAATACACCGTTACCACCATAAATAGCAGCGCTTGATGCGTAAATAAAAGGAATATGTTTATCCATACAATAATGCAATAAAGTTTTACTATATTCATAGTTATTCTGCATCATGTAATGACCATTCCATTCCGTGGTAGTACTACAAGCGCCCAAATGAAAAATCGCCTCAATTTTTTCTCCACAAACATCATCTTGCACAATTTTTTGCAGAAAAACTTCTTTATCTTTAAAATCTAAAATTTGCGCGTCAACGATATTGCGAAATTTTCTCCCATCAGTTAAATCATCTACAACTAATACGTCGTGTCTGCCAAGTGCATTTAAACCCTTAACAAGATTACTGCCGATAAAACCAGCACCGCCAGTTACTATGATCATTATTTTTCCCCTCGAATTCTCTCTAGCATAGAAGTAGTAGAAAACCCATCTTCAAATGGGACAATCACCACTTTACCACCATAACTTTGTACAAAATCCGCACCGACAATTTCATTTAATTTATAATCACCACCTTTAACTAAAATATCTGGCGCAACTTTGTGTATTATACGCTCCGGAGTATCCTCCGAAAAAGCCACCACCCAATCAACAGCGCGTAAAGCCGCTAGCACTAACATGCGTTGTTCCAATTTATTTACTGGGCGATCTTTGCCTTTTAACCTTCTTACCGAATCGTCAGTATTTACTGCAATCAATAATCTCTGGCCTAATCCTTTAGCTTTTTCTAAATACGTAATATGGCCCGAGTGTAAAACATCAAAACAGCCATTGGTCATAACTATTTTTTCGCCATGAGCTCGTGCATCACTTATTTCCTGTAACAAATGTTCTTCGGACAAAATTCCAGCCCAAGGGTCTTGCTGTTTTTGCATAGCGCGGCGTAATTCTGCAACCGAAACCGCTGCCGCACCGAGCTTGCGCACAGAAACACCAGCTGCAGCATTGGCAAAAATAATAGCATCAACCATCTCTTCACCTGCAGCAAGTGCTGCAGCTAAAGTAGCAATTACAGTATCTCCCGCACCAGTTACATCATAAACTTCCTGCGCTCGAGTAGGAAGATGCACCGCTTTTGCATCATTGCAAATCAAACTCATTCCTTGAGCACCACGGGTAATAAGAATTGCTTGAAAAGAATATTTACGTATTAATTCTAATCCCTTTCGCTCAATTTCAGCATCATCTTTACAATGCCCAACCACAGCTTCAAATTCAGTTAAATTCGGCGTAATAACTGTTGCACCAGAATAAATACTAAAGTCTCGGCTTTTTGGATCAACTAATACTGGAATATTAGATTTACGTGCACGAGCGATAAATTTTTCACACAGCCGTAAAGTACCTTTGCCATAATCAGAAAGAATAACAATATCTGACTCTGCTAATTTTTTCTCATAAGTAGCAAATAACTCAGTAAAATTCTTTTCGGCGAATGGTTCTTCGGTATCGAGGCGAATTAATTGCTGACTACGCCCAATAACTCGTAATTTAGTGATGGTAGGATTTGCCGCACGCAATAAATGAGCTTTAACTCCAACATCTTGTAATCTAGTTTCAAGAATTGTTGCAGCATTATCATTACCAACTAACCCAATTAAACTTGTCGCAGCACCAAGCGAATGTACGTTTAACGCCACATTGCCTGCGCCGCCAACACGCTCTTCGGTTTGGCGTATATGCACTACAGGGACTGGGGCTTCGGGTGAAATGCGAAATGTATCCCCATACCAATAACGGTCGAGCATTACATCACCAATTACCAACACCCTTGCTTTTTCAAATTCTGGAATTTCGATTTTCATATATCAATAAATTTTTTTTGAGACAAATCATTATACCATTATTTTTTCCGCAAAAACCGCCTAAACCATTTACACTAACCACACGATGACAAGGAATAATAATGGGTATTGGATTAGCGCGACAAGCATTACCTATCACTCGTGGGCCAGTTTTGAGTTTAGCTGCAAGTTTTTTATAGGTAACCGTTGAACCAGATGGAATTTTTTTGAGTGCAAGCCAAATTTTTTTCTGTAATGGCGTTCCGACAAGTTCAAAATCAACAGTAAAAATATGCTTTGGATTCGCAAAATATTTTTCTAACTCTTGGTAAACTTTTTTTGCAATTGGCAAATTTTCATTACGACATTTTGTTGCTGCAGATAAAAATGCGAGATTGATTAATTTCTCTCCTGAGAATTTGAGACCAATTTTACCGATGGGGGTTTTAATGATTGAGTCAAACATGTGTTTCTCAAACAAATAATTCGCCATTTCTGGCACTCGGCAAAGCGAAAGCATATGTTGTCGCTTTGCCAGCATGGTAGAGCGATAATATACCGATATTTTTAAATTGCTTCACCAGCCTAGGTCGAAGAGCTACGCAGTAGCGATGAGGCCTAGGTAAATATACCGACACAAAAAAATCTAGCTACAACGCAGCGACATGCTTCTGTTACAATTGGCACAATATTATTCGCCCTACGCAGCTTCGGCAACATCTTTCTCTTTCGTTAAAATCTTTTCTCTAATTCTTGCTTTACGGCCAGAAAGATCGCGCAAATGATATAGCTTAGCTTTACGCACATCACCGCGGCGCTTCAAGGTAACGCTATCAATTTGCTTGCTATGCGTTTGAAATACACGCTCAACACCTTCGCCATGAGAGATTTTGCGAACAGTAAAGGAAGAGTTAAGTCCACGATTTTTGATCGCAATGACAACGCCTTCAAAAGCTTGTAAGCGTTCTCTATCGCCCTCTTTAATCTTAACTTTCACTACCACGGTGTCGCCAGGTGAAAATGCATCAATTTTTTTATTTTGCATTTGCTCTGCTTCGAGCTGCTGTATAATCAAACTCATAATTTACCCCTATTAAATTCATCAATGAACTCATTTAATAACATTGTGTCTACTGCTGTCAACTGACATTTTTCAAGTAAATCTTTTCTAAAAACCCAAGTTTTACCTAATGCCGCTTTACGCCGAAAGCGATTGATCGCAGCATGGTCACCACTTAACAATACTTTCGGCACATCCTTGCCATAAATAGTTTCCGGTCGAGTATAATGCGGGTAATCAAGCAAACCGTCAACAAATGAATCTTCTTGAGCTGAATTAACATCGCCCAATGCACCTGGCAAAAATCTTGTAATAGCATCGATTAACACCATTGCCGGCAATTCGCCACCGCTTAAAACATAATCACCAATCGATATTTGTAGATCAATTTCATTTTCCAATAAGCGCTCATCAACCCCTTCGTAACGCCCCGCAACTAAAATTAATCGGGATTCTTTTGCTAACCCTTGAATTAAGTTGTGATCTAATTTTTTACCCTGAGGGCTCAAATAAATAGTTTTTACTGGATTTTCTGCATCTTTGCGTGCTGCAGTAATTGCTAAATAAAGCGGTTCGTAGAGCATAACCATACCAGGCCCGCCGCCGTATGGGCTATCATCTACTTTGTGATAATTATCCGAAGTGTAATCTCGAGGATTAAAACACTGTAAATTAATCAATCCATTTTCCAAAGCGCGACCAGTTATTCCACATTGAAGTGCGGAAAACATTTCGGGAAATAATGTAATGATGGAAAAATGCATTTCAAATTATTATGATTTGTTCACAAATAGCTAATTCGCCAACCCATACATGTTTCCCAGGGTTACGCATAAATGCAAAAAGCGCATTCATGCTTACCCTGGGCTATAATTGAGAACACCTTCGGTGTATTGTTGTGTGAAGATTTTTTAAAATTTTTAATAATCCACCCCCCAATCAACCAGAATTATTTTCTTTTCTAGACGCACTTCGCGCACCACATCATTAATATACGGAATTAAACGTCTCTTTTCACCAATTACGACCATTACATCATTTGCGCCAGTTGCTAAAAATTCAGAAACCACGCCTAAATCAATCCCTTCTTGATTTATAACATGTAACCCTTGCAAATCTGCCCAATAATATTCATTCGGATTGAGTTTAGGTAAAGAATCGCGCGTAACTGCAATATTAAAATTAGTATATCGCTTTACTGTTTCAGGAGTATCAAAACCAGATATTTTAACCAGAATATTTTTGCCAAGTACGCTGCGTTTTTCTAGCTTAAGCTGAGTCCAAGCATTGCCAGATTCTATAAACCAATCAGCATAAGTTAAGATATTTTCAGCGGGATGAGTAAATGAGTAAACCTTAATCCAACCTTGCGTGCCATAAGCGCTACCAAAACGGCCTACAATGAGATAATTCGACATATGCTGTTTTTTTTAAATTTGAGATTTGGATACGAAACGGGCATCGTTCACAATATCTTATGCGCCATCTCACACTCCACCCAGGGCTTGCCACGCTCACTCACGCAAAAAACGCGTGACGGTTCGCTTTGGCTACACCCTGGGCTGGTAAAGCCTAGGGCACCTTCAGTGCCCAGCTGTGTAAAGATTTTTTTACATTTTTAGGCGCTTGCAGCTGGGGCAGCTGCTGGTTCTGGTTCTGCAACTTTAGCCTTAGCTTTTTCTTTTAGCTTAGCATTGCGAACTTTAGCTTGGGCTTTGCGTTTGGTAACGAGAGCTGGGTTAGCAATTTCGCTAACTAAGCTTGCTACTCTTTCAGATGGTTGTGCACCTTGAGTAATCCAAAAGTCAAAACGCTCTTTATTTAGTTGTAATCTATTTTCACCACCACAAGCAATTGGATTAAAATAGCCAATACGTTCAATAAAACGACCGTCGCGTGATTTACGGCGATCAGCTATTACGACATGATAAAATGGGCGCTTGTTAGTCCCACCTCGAGTTAAACGAATTACTACCATCTTATTTTTCAACCTCATTTAATTACTAGATTTAATAGACCGGGCATTCTACGCGAAAAATAAATAGATGTGAAGTAAAAAATTGCTTTGTTTTGCATCATGGATATAATGCTGCTTTAGTACAAAATAATGGAACAAAAAATGCACAAAGTCGTAGCTGGATGTTATGCCGTTTTATTTGGATTATTATTTTCACAAAATATTTATGCTATTAATACCACATACCTGCAACAGGGAATGGAGCAAATTATCCGCCATTATGATCAAAGTATTAGCATCGGCGTTCAGGTTCGCGAAGCTCAAAATGGCCAAATGCTCTATCAAAAAAATGCCGATAAGTTATTTATCCCGGCAAGCACAATAAAAATTTTTACTGCAGCCGCAGCACTCAGCTATCTAGGCAATGACTTTAAATTTCAAACCAAACTTTTAGCGCCAACTCCTAACTTAAGCCGCAATACCTTAAATAGTGATGTTTATTTTTATTTTGATGGTGATCCAACCTTAACGCGCCAAGATTTGAATAATTTAGTCGCAGCTTTAGCTCGTTTTGGTGTTCATACTATAAATGGTAATCTCTATATTGACGATTCAGTTTTCGATCAAAGTTTGTCAGGCCCAGGATGGATGTGGGATGAACGAAACTTTTGCTACGGTGCGCCAACTAGTGCTATTTCGCTCGATAAAAATTGTTTTCCAGTACAAATCACTGCTGCCAAACAGGCAAATCGATCAGCTTATATTACAACCGGCGAAAATAATAATTTTATTAATATTCTAAATAATGTTGCTACTAAACGCATCAGTTACGACGATTGTCCGTTAGAATTACGTGCGGGTAATGATAATAGTTATTATTTTACCGGATGCGTTCGTCCTAATATTCCAACCATTAGTTTTTTAGTCGCGGTGCGTAATGTCAGGCTCTTTACCAAAGATGTTTTGTTACAACAATTAGCTAATAATAATATTAAATTAACAGGAAGCGTAAAATTTGCTCACGCACCAACTAATACTAAACTCACGCTACTTGCTATTCATGAATCAGCTCCATTAAAAGTTTTAGTAAAAACCATGCTAAAAAAATCGGATAATTTAATTGCCGATGCTTTATTCAAAAAAATAGGTAATGTCTATTTTCATAAAACTGCAACTTGGAGAAATAGCGCGAAAGCTGTAGCTGCAATCTTACAAAATACCGGGATTAACTTTAAAAAAATGAAAATGGTCGATGGCTCTGGATTATCACGCTATGACCTAACAACGCCCGCACAACTAGTTAGTGTGCTGCGTTTTGCTTACAACAATCCTAATATCCGCAGTACATTTTTCTGGGCATTGCCAATTTCGGGAATGGATGGCACATTAAAATATCGTTTAGGTACCGGTGGCCTGCTGCGCAGAGTACATGCAAAAACTGGGAACATGGCTAGCGTTTCTTCTCTCGCTGGATATATTCAAACCTCAAGTGGACACATTCTAGCTTTCGCAATTGAATTAAATGATTTCGTCGTAAAACCACATCAATATCATAAATTGCAAGATGATATCTGCAAATTTTTGGCAAGGTTTTAAATTGGGTCACGCTTTAGTTCTCTCTTGTCAAAGCGTAGCGCAGAGAATGTTGCTTATCGGGAACGTACTTCCATGTACTCGCGTTCCTTTACATCCTTGTATCACACGTCCCTCTAACCAACATTCTCTGCGCTACGCTTTGACTGTGCTAATAATAAATCAGGCAGCATCGTTCTATATGTTATAAATAAAGTAAAAAATCATTTAATGCTTAACTCCGCCTCAATATCCTCAATACTCGGTAAGCTAGTTTTCAAATTTTTTGGCAATGATTTAGTAAGCTTATATTCGGCAATTCCCATTGGCTTATGAATATCACTTAAAGCATATTCGGCAACTAATTTGTCTTTCCCTTTACATAGCAAAATACCAATCGTTTGTTTATCTCCTTCTTTTCGCAACTGTTCATCGATTGCTTTGATGTAAAAATTTAGTTTTCCAGCATGTTCTGGCTCAAAGTCACAATTTTTAATTTCGGCAACCACATAACAATGCAGATGCACATGGTAAAAAAGAAGATCAAGGAAAAATTCCCTCTCACCAACTTGTAAAGGAACTTGCCTGCCAATATAGGCAAAACCAGTCCCTAATTCTAATAAGAAATGAGAAATATGATCGATTAAGTTTTTTTCTAATTCACGCTCAGAATAATCTTTGCTCAAAGCCATAAAGTCAAAAATATATGGATCTTTTAAGGTCTGCTGTGCAAGATCTGATTGGGGTGCGGGTAATGAGGTACTAAAATTTGTTACTGCTCGCCCTTCTCTTTCAAATAACTTACTTTCAATTTGGTGAACCAATACATTACGACTCTAATTATGTAGACTAGTATTTTTAACATAATAAATTGCTTCACCAATATCTTTACACTTAGTTATGATTTGAATATTATGCCCCCAAGGTATTTGCATCAACTGGGCAACAGCCTGTTGCCCAATTTGATGATTTTGAGAATAAAATAAATACCATTGGCGAATGTATTTTAAATTCCTCTCAGAAAATCCCTTTGTTTCTGGAAATTCTATCATCAAATCAACACTTAATTGTTTAATAAACTTATCACCCCACTTAGCAATAGCCTGTTTCTCAACGATATCAGCACCAAGCTCCCAATAAAATTGTAGCATCTCACGATTAACCGCAATGGCCGCTTTTACTTGAACAGTTCTAAACTTCTGTTTTAGCCCATCAAGCCATTTTTTATAATCAATATCGTGTTTAATCAGACTCATAAATTAAAATTCCAAAATTTTTGCATCTTGATAACCCAAATGTATCATCCACAGTAGGAATTTTTTCATTTAGGCTAATAAGCTCAGCTTTTGCCTATTCTATTTGTCATTTAGTTTACTCACTTTATTTGAAACCAAATTGACTAATGCGACTCGACAAATGATTTGCATAAAGTTCTAAGTATTCGATTCTTTTCAAACCATATTCATAACTTTTACTATTTATCATTAATGAAATACTGATTTTATTTTTAGGGAAAAATAACAATGAGTTTTTCTTATATGATGAGTACGCAGAAAGGGCATCACTTAATGGAAATATAATCCCTATATGTGGTTTTGCTGTAATATAATATCTCCCTTGCAAAATATCTAGATGATTATCTTTACGACGCTCTTCCGATCTAGAATCACAACTTATCCACTCTGACTTAAGTATATCATTATAATAAAAGCCAGCATTGGCATTATAAAATGGTTCATTTCCAATTTTTATGGTGTGAAAAGGTATTATATATTCGTTTTTAGATTTGTTCGTAATCAACAGACTGACGTAATGAATATGATGCTCATTATTGTTATTTGGTATTTTAAACACAACTACTTTCGGTCTAAGTTCAACCCTAAGCGAAGGCCGACAAAATAGATTAAGCAGCTTACGCTTGAATGGTAATAATGAAGTAAAAAAACTCTTAACCATTTTAAAACCTGATATCGCTTTTGCTATTAATGCATATTGCATATAAATCAACAATTTAATTTTTAAGTGCTAATAAATAGTTGCTCTATCAATTCCAAAATATTTTGCAACTCTATTAAGTTGCCATAATAGTTTCATAAAAATAAATACAAGAAACAGAAATGGCGTTAAAACAAAACTACTTCTATACGTATGTGTCCAGTGTCCTTTTGCTTACTTCTCCGTTAATTTCCTGTCTGAACAGATTTTTGTTTAATCTGCTCTGGTGCAATAACAGTATTGTTATTTTGCTCTCTGTTTCCAATTATTTTAATTATATTATGTCTAGCCATGAACTCTATAAGAATTGCCATCAATGATCTAATGGATGCCAGTTTAAGTTTTTCTTCAATTAACTTACCAATACTAAAATCTTTGAGTTTACTGAACAAAATAGGATAATTATGAGATTGTCTAAATAAAAATAAATCCTTTGCTTCGGCCAATTGATCTTTGGTTAGTTTATATTTTTCCAGGCTTTTTACTAGCTCATCAGCTGCAAACTCCTTAGCCGCGGTATAAGCTCCCAATAAATATGGATCAATTGTAATATTTAACTTACTAAGAATCATATCGTCGAGAGGAGTCTTGCTGGTTTCTTTTAACTTAGTTCCATACTGATCTATAAATTGCTGTACAGATTTTGCTGGCACTCTAATTGCAGGGTTAGTTGGGCTTTGAACAATAGGGTCAACTGGACCTAGCTCAGATACCGGGGTCAAATACAAAGTATCTGCTTTAAGGGCAATAATAGTAGCTGCACTTTTTGCGATAAAAGGGACAATTACCTCAAATTCATTTGCATATATCTTGATGATCTCTACTAATTTAATTGCAGCTTCTAATATCCCTCCTTGGGAATGTAAGACTAAAATTATTTTTTTAAATTTCTTACGAGAACCACCTTTTTGACGAGGAAGCATTGTGGAAAGGAGATTATCTAAACAAAAAGCATCACTTGTATCAATCATACTGTTTTGATTAATTATATATGTAATTACATCACCATCAAAAGCATCCTCAACGTTTTCAACAGCATCTCTTATTGTCAACATCTGTGGTTTAGCTAGTTCTATAAGATCGCTTTTAAAAATATCAGTTTTCTTATATTGCTCTAAGCTAGCTCTATCCACCTCCCAACGATTGGAATTTTTTATTTGATGGCCATGAATTTTACTCTCTCTGATTAATTTTCGAACATAGTGAGGAGTAACTCCAAGTATCTCAGCAGCTTTTTTTACTTTAATAAACCCTTGCGGCATATTTAACCTCTAATTATTTAATGATTTATAGGTAACAACGTAACGACAGTATCTTTTTGTTACGTTTTTGTCAATATTTTTTAGTAACTATATCCTCTGATCCACGTCAGTTAAACTTATGCCCCTTTCTAAGTTGTTTTCTGCATAATTAGTAACTTTATTTAATAGATTAATTCGCGCGCATAATGGAACCGACCAGTGGGTTGTTAACCTAATTTTTCCCAGCACGGTCAAAACGGCGAAGATCGAAAAAAATAATGAAGAATTAAAAATTAAGAATAGTAGTGTCACATAAACGTGATGTTTTTATATAAAAAACGCGAAACGACAACTATTCTTCATTCTTAATTATTCATTGCTTTTATATAGACGCAGTGCAACAAAGAGTACCGTCCCAACCGAAGCAAAGCTTTGACAAGAGGCAAAATTAGATAAACAACGACTAGGCAAAAGGATGCAACGCGATACATAGACGCACGATACGGAGATGCAAGCGAAGTCCCTCAGCCCTCGTACGCGTGAATTAATTTAAAACGGTAATTTAAGCGTCGCATCAAGTGCCAACAATTGCTCGCGGAATAAATTTTGAATGCGTGTTAGGGCTTCTTTGGTATCACCTTCAAAACGTAAAATTAAATTAGGCGAAGTATTGGAAGGCCGCATCAAACCAAACCCATCAGAAAAATCAGCGCGCACTCCATCAATCAAATTGACTTGCGCGCCAGGAAACTTAGCACATTTAGCAAATGTCTCCATAAAGCCAAATTTTTTATCTTCAGCCATATGGATTTTTAATTCTGGCGTATTAACACTATTTGGTATGTCAATAAACATCTCACTACATTTGCACCCTTTGTGGGTTAGCATCTCAAGAAAACGGCTTGCAACATATATTCCATCATCAAAACCAAACCAACGCTCTTTAATAAACATGTGCCCACTCAGCTCTCCCGCAAGTAAAGCTCCAGACTCTTTCATTTTTGCTTTAGTTAAAGAGTGACCTGTCTTATACATTATGGGAATACCACCATGTTTGGTGATTTGATCAGCTAAGTGCCTGGTGCACTTGACATCATAAACAATTGGTGTGCCAGGATGGCGTGTTAATATGTCAATTGCAAATAACATTAATAATCGATCAGCAGCAATCGCTTCACCCTGTTCAGTAACAATACCAACACGATCCGCATCGCCATCAAAAGCAATGCCTAAATCTGCTTTAACTTCTTTAACTTTCGTGATTAGATCACGCAGATTCTCTGGGACTGAAGGATCGGGCTGGTGATTCGGAAATCTACCATCAACATCACAATATAATTCTATTACTTCGCATCCTAAAGCGCGCAAAAGTTTTGGTGCCACTTTGCCACCAACTCCATTCCCGCAATCCACCACTACTTTTAACTGCCGACTAAGTTTAACATCGCACGCAACACGCGAAATATAATTATCAATAATTTCTACACTTTGCTTCTTACCAGCTCCAGTTTTAAAGTTTTGCGCTGTGTTGCGTTGATAGAGTTTTTGGATTTCTTCGGCATATAAAGTCTCGCCATCGAGTACCATTTTCACACCGTTATAATTCGGCGGATTATGGCTGCCACTAAGCATGAATCCACTTTGATACTTCATAATACACGCTGCATAATAAAGAATTGGAGTGGTTACTTCACCAATATTTATCACATTACAACCAGTATCTAATATTCCAGCTTCTAAAGCAGCTAAAAGTTCAGGCCCGGAAATTCGCCCGTCACGCCCAATTACTACTTCTTCGACTTTGCGTTCAAGAGCTTCACTTCCAAGAGCAAGACCAATTGTATAAATATTATCTGCGTTAAATCCATCGCCAACAATTCCGCGAATATCATAAGCACGAAATATTTCATTTGGAATTGTAGTAACAACTTTATAATTAGCCATCTTATTTTCTCCCTGTATGTCCAAAACCACCCTCACCGCGCGAAGACGCAGCAAATTCCGTAACCACATCAAATTGTGCTTGAATTACTGGAACTATAATTAATTGCGCGATGCGCTCTCCCGGTGTAATGGTAAAATTTTCTGAGCCTCTGTTCCAACATGAAACTAATATTTGCCCTTGATAATCAGAGTCGATTAAACCAACTAAATTGCCTAATACTACACCATGTTTATGCCCCAAACCAGAACGTGGTAAAATCATTGCAGCATAGCCCTCGTCTGCGATATGAATTGCGATTCCGGTAGGGATTAATAAGGTTTGTTTCGGCTCTAAAACAAGATCTGCATCAATGCAAGCACGTAAATCAAGCCCTGCAGATCCAGAAGTCGCGTAAGTAGGGACCGGAAACAGCGTTCCAATTTTTGGGTCGAGAATTTTTAGTTCAATTTTCATTGCACGAAATTATACGACAGAAAATCATCGCAACACAACCATTAAAATAACATGCCAATTGCCAAAACATGTCGCTCGGTTGCAACTGGATTTTTTGTGTGGCAGTTTTCCTAGGCCTCATCGCTACTTAGTGGTCACTCGGCCTAATACAATTTTGTCGATGTATATTGGGTAGGTTTTTTGTAGGGCGCGGGTTTGTGGTAGAAGTATCACGGTGAAATAGAATCTAAATTCGTAAAATTCACTGCGACTTATTGTATGCCATCAGAAACCCGCCCGTTTTGATTTGTGGCACTTCGCGGGTGGGTTTCAGCTGGCTTACAATATATCGCAGTTTAAAAACAAAATTTAGTTTCTATAAACTTTGCACCATGTTATAGACAAACCCACCCCTACATTAATATAGAGCCATAATTAACTTGACACTGTACTAGGTCGACGAGCGACTCCGTCACGAGGAGGCCTAGGAAACAATCGCCACAAACCCCAGCTGCAACGCAGCGACACGCTTTTACAAAATTCTCTTGAACCAAAAAAAACTTTCTGGTATAAGTCTTCTCCCTTAGCTCTTAGCTCGTAGAGGATTTTTTATGACACAAGTATGTCAAATTACTGGTAAACGTCCCGGCATCGGGAACACAGTTTCGCACGCCAATAACAAAACTAAACGGCGCTTTAACATTAACTTACATGAAAAGCGTTTTTGGCTTGAAGAACAAAAGCGTTTTATCAAACTACGCGTTTCTGCCCGCGGCATGCGCATTATTGATAAAATTGGTTTAGAAAAAGTCTTAGCAAACCTTGCAGACTACAATATTGAAGGATAATCCCCATGGCCTCTAAAATCCGTGAAAAAATTAAACTAATTTCAACTGGCAAAACCAAAGATGGCAAAGCCACTAAGTTTTTTTACACCACCACAAAAAACAAGCGTACGCACACCGAAAAAATGAGCAAAAAGAAATTTGATCCACGTGCCTACGATGAAAAAACTGGCAAATGCGGCATCTACGTAACTTTTAAAGAAGATAAGATTAAATAAATGCCCCCTAATTTTGTAGGGGCGGATTTGTGTTAAAAATATTGCAGTTTAATAGAATCTAGATTTGTAAAATTCACCGCAATTTATTAAACACTGCAGAAACCCGCCCATTTTAACCCAACAATAAACCATGCCTGAATTACCTGAAGTTGAAACCACTCGCCAAGGTATAATTCCTAAAGTTATAAACCAAACTATTACTTCAGTTGTAATTAACCAATATGACTTGCGCTGGCCAATCCCAAAAACGCTTAAAACCGCACTAACTGGCGCAACTATCAAACAAATAACTCGTCGCGGCAAATATTTACTATTCGAAACTAGCTCTGGGACTCTACTTATCCACCTTGGCATGTCTGGCCGCTTATTAATTCAGCCAAAAAAGCACACTTTTGCTAAACACGAACATGTTAATATTATAATTGCCAATGATTGTGCGCTCTGTTACATCGATCCAAGACGCTTTGGCGCAATTTTGTGGACTAAAGAAAATCCTCATGAACATAAGCTTTTAAAGCATCTTGGAGTTGAACCACTTGAGCGCGAATTTAATGGCACTTATTTATTTAACCAAACGCAAAAGCACAAAACCACCATCAAACAACTCATCATGGATAGTCACATTGTTACAGGCGTTGGAAATATTTATGCAAACGAAGCGCTGTTTTTAGCCGGAATTAATGGGCGGGTTCCTGCAAATAGTATTAATAAAAAGCGTTGTGATCTGCTGGTTAAAAGCATTAAAAAAGTTTTAACAAAAGCTATAAAAATGTCTGGTACTACCATTCGGGATTTTGCAACAAGCAGTGGCAAACCAGGTGGTTTTCAAAATGCCTTACAAGTTTATGGGCGAACAAATAACCCTTGTAAAAAATGTCATACTCCTATACAAGAACTGCGCCTCGGCCAGCGCAGTACGTTTTTTTGTCCAAAGTGCCAAATGTAGCTCGACGACTCTCCCTACATAGGATCTACTCGCTGTCTTCTGTCATCAATCCACTGGAAATGACAAACCTTCCCCTACACTAAAAATATGATATAATTACAATAATAATTCCTCCAATTTGAAGGTAAAATATGGATGATACTTATGTAAGACAAGCTAACGCAGACAAAGAGCGACAAGATAAAATCGATTTTCAAAATTGGCTGCTTACTGGCCCTAGCGATGAAAACAACCACCCTACTCCTTTCCCTCAAGATGAAAAAAGTGCACTAGCTAATTTAAACCAACAATTATTGCTCAGTGCGCAAGATGAAAAGTTTGTTGATGTAGAGGGTCGTCTCAGTTTATTGCATCCCTCTTTCGCTGGCATTACATCCTTTGATGATTTTGTTGGAAAATTTCCGCCTCTTCCAAAAAGAAAGGACATCGACAACGGAAAAACAACAAGAAAACCAACAGAAGAAGAACAAAAAATATTTGTCTTAAATCTCTACCGAGCAATTGTTCAACATGGATACTTTCAAGCCAAGACACGTATCTTCGGAGAGAGCGAGCCTTCCCATGATCAGCTATATTACTATTTTAATAGTATACACCCATATTTACTTCCCGAAGAGAAACAAACAATAATGGCAACCTTACCTATTATTGCCTACAACCTTGCAAAATATGATGCGGACATAGCATTTTCTGGTAAAAATGCATCGCAATTTGCAATTAGCGATTACATAGAAAAGGAAAGTGAAGCAATCCAAGAACGATGTAAAAATATTGCCATGAAACAGCAAATGGGGTTTTGGAGTACGCTTTGGGCAAGAATCAAAAAAACATTTACCTTAGGAGCATTCGCACTAACTTGTCTTGCAGCTCTATTTATTATTCCAGTTGCAATAGTTAATCCAGCTTTTGAAGGAGCATGGGGGCTTTACATTTTAGGTGCTATAACAATGCTCTACCCTTTATGGAGATTCTTCTTTAGGCCTCCAAACTATTACCGTAAAGGCGACAATTTAGGTTACGAACCAGCCAACGTTACGTATAGCGCGAAAATATCACAGGCATATGACAGACAACCTTGGTATTTACAAATACTAATTGTTCTAGTAGGGCTTGCAACAATAGCTGGTTTAGCTTATGAGAGTAGAGATTTTCTTATAGGCATTTGGAGTCCGAAGGATGTTTTTGCACTTTCTAGTAGCTCTGGATATGTAGCCTCAGCACTTGCTTATCTTCCTCTTCTTGCTACAGCTATTTTTATTGTTGCAGCTATATATATTATAAACCAAAATCCTGCAGAAATTCCCGCAGCGCCACCAGCCAATTTAAGTGTCTCAAGTAAATCAGCACCGCCCCCTAACCTTAGTCAGGCAAATCCAAACTTATTCGCTCTATCTAGTTCAATGTCGCCCCCCTTAGTTAGCTCGTCATCCCAAGCTAGTACATCAACATTATCTAGCGCATCATCTGCAAATGGTTCTGGAACTCCAGTAATTAATGTAGGAGAGGAAAAAGTAACTGCTAATCGGCCGATAAGAATATGACAACCAAAGTAATCTACCCAGGCACATTTGATCCAATAACTTATGGACATATTGATATTGTCGAACGTGCTTTACGCTTATTTGATAAGGTAATTATTGGCATTGCGCAAAATGCAGCTAAAAAACCGCTATTCACACTTGAAGAGCGCATTGCTCTCGTAGAAAAAGTATTTGCTAACAATAATAAAGTTCAAATCTGCTCTTTCTCTGGACTACTTATTGATCTTGCTCGAGAGAAAAATGTGATGGTAATTTTACGTGGGCTACGCGCTATTTCAGACTTTGAATATGAATTACAACTTGCAAATCTTAATCGCAGCATGGAACCAAAAATTGATACGATTTTTTTAACTCCGGCTGAACAATATGCCTACATTTCCGCAAATATGATTCGTGAAATTTCCGCTTTAAATGGTGATGTATCTAAATTTGTACCGCCAATTGTACTCAAAGCCTTAAAAAACAAAATTAGCTAGCGTTTTCAATTACAAATACATTATCGCAGAATGAAATTAACAATTTGTTTCAGCAAATAACAACAATGAGCCTTTAAGCAAGGGATCAAGTACATAATATTCATCTTCTTTCATATAGATGTAATCGCTTTTCCTCAAATAGTCTAATGCTTGAACTACTGAAGAACTAGGTATTCTTGCTGCACTTAAAAAAATATGTCCAGTCAGTTGCTTATTATCTCCATGTGCAATTTTATTTAGCATAAAATATTGATTTGCTGTTAATTTGCTCAGTTCGTTGATGGTTTTACTTCTTTCCTCAAAAATATAATCTTGCCAAAGTTGTTTAACATTTTCGGGGGTTGGTTTTTTTGCATACATCCAAATACGCATACATAGAACGTTCATATAGTAAGGATGCCTATCAGTATAAGCAAAAATTGCAAATTGCACTTCATCTGATAAGTTTTCTCCCCAAGTTTTTTGGGCAATATAGTTTAAATAGTTACTATAATCCTGTTCGCTGATTCTATCTAACCTAATCTCGCGACAAAGCTTATAGAATGGACGATTGCGGTCATTAAACATATGTGTTAACAAGTGACGGTTGCTTCCGGAAAAAATAAAAACTATATTACGGGTTTCTTGCGCCACATGCCGAATAGCGCCTTCAAGACCAAGACCTTTGGATAAAGCGCCTAGTTGTTGAAACTCATCAATAAAAATTATTGCTTTTTGTTTTTTTCTAAGTAAAAGGGCATCAAGTGCTTGTAAAGCTTCTAAAATGTTAGCTGCAGAGTCGACACTAGACAGCACAAGCTCAATATTAACGCCACTTGTTCCAACAGTTAACTTTGCATTCAAATGCTTCAGTGTTGCACGTAATGACTTAATTGCTTGTTCGGGCCCTGTTATAATTTTATTAATTAGATGTTGAATTCCATCGATAATGTGCTTTTCAATAGCCTTAGCATTTTTTGCAACAAATAAATCAATAACTTCATAGACTAATGTAGAATCTTCAATTACCTTTATCGCCAAACTGCTTTTGCCATATCTGCGTGGAGAAATTAAAACAGTATGGGTAGTCGTCTTTATATTGCCGTGCAATATTTCCTGCTCAATAATACGGTTACAAAATGCTTCAGCTTTTGCCAATCCCAAAGGAAAATAATGCACAAAGTTTTCGCGACATTTAAAACTTATTTTCCGCATACTATTATCCTGCGTTAATAAAAAATATAACTCATCATTAATAACTCATTAATAATGAGTTACCAATAGTGAGTTAAAGATTAGCCAGAAATAATCAACAAGTCAAGATATATGGTATCACCTGCTATTTTCTGCCACTCCACCAATCCACTACTTCTTGCACCTTCTCTCCTGCTTTGGCGCGAAGCAATAAAAAATCATATGCGGCACGAAATTTGGGGTGTGATAAAACATGTGCGGTTTTGTTTTTTCGCATCTGCTCTAAACGGTATTGTAACACCCAAATTTCTTTGATCGTTAAACGCAAATATTGTGGCAATAAAATATGTTCAGCTTCTCTACGTAAAACTTCACGCATTGCATGCATCATAACTTCGTATGGATGTAAGTCTTCTTCTTGAAATAATGCAATCTCTTCTTGTAATGGATACCACAAAAGCACTGCAAACAAAAAAGCTAAATTAACTGGTTTATCAGAAGCAAGGCGCTGATCAGTATCATTAAAGCCATGCCATAAAAATGCTTTAGTTAAATCTGCATTTACGCCAGCAAGCAAGCCTTCAGTTTTCGGAAATAACACCGCAAAAATTCCATATTGGCGTAGCAGCATAAACGTACGTAGACTTGCGCCACTATAAAACCATTTGCTTATCTCATCAAAAATTCTTGCTTCAGGGACATTTTGTAACAACCCAATTAATTTGGTAATTGGAGCTGCAGTTTTAGGCTCAATTTGAAAATTTAACTTCGCCGCAAGCCTTACCGCCCGCAACATCCTCACTGGATCTTCGTGATAACGTACTACAGGATCACCAAGCATGCGAATAAGTTTAGCTTTCAGATCATCCATGCCTCCTACATAATCAACTAGAGAAAAATCCTGAATATTATAATACAGCGCATTAACCGTAAAATCTCGCCGCCACACATCTTCTTCTATCGTACCATAAACATTATCACGCAAAATCATGCCATGTTCAGAGTGTTGACGCTCGCCAGAGCTTTCAACCTGATGCGCACGAAAAGTTGCAACCTCGATTATTTCAGCGCCAAAACGAATATGTGCCAAACGAAAGCGTTTGCCAATCAAAATACAGTTGCGGAAAAGTTTGCGTACTTCTTCGGGATGTGCATCAGTTGCAATATCAAAATCTTTAGGAATTATTTCCAGCAACAAATCACGCACCGCGCCACCAACTAAATAGGCTTGAAAACCAGCGTTTTTTAGGCGATACAACACCTTCAATGCATGTTGATTGATGTTTTGACGTGAAACATTATGCGCACTTCGCGGAATAATAGTTTGCTTTTTCGTAAAAATAATTTAACCGCTCCCTTGAGTTAAAACGTTATTTGTCTATAATAACTTAATTTTCAAAACAGCAAAGATTTTTGTGTTAATAATGCTATAATACGCCAATTTCAAAATGTAGGGGCTGGTTTATATAGCATTAAAAAATTGTAGGGGAAGGTTTGTCATCGAGGACTGCGGTATAAATTGAAACTAATGCTATTGCAGATTTTGTGATGCTTTCGAGGTCGCAGAAACCTTCCCGTTAGATGCCACATAAAAACTCCAATGGGCGGGTTTCAGATGGCATTTAATAAACTGTAGATATTTATGCAAATTGATATTCTGCAAAACCGTAGAATTTTCAATCACAAACCCGCCCCTACAAAGAAAATAAAAATGCTCCCTTCGTCTAGTGGCCTAGGACGTCGCCCTCTCACGGCGTAAACAGGGGTTCGAGTCCCCTAGGGAGCGCCATAATCTTTTCATTTAGCTAAAATATCTGATATAATTTTAAATAGTATAAAAAAGTAATCAGAGAATTTAGATATGAGCGATACTGATAATAATACTGATCCTAGAATACCTTCCCCTACTCAAACTGGCGTTTTGAATGATAAAGATGATTATGAACCAGGGACCCCTGATAATGAACCGGAAGCTTACCACACAACAGAATTAGAGGCAAAATCCACTTCCCCTCATGATGAGCCTCTTTCCTATGAACACCATAAGCTAGAAAATGGAGTTATTTGGTTTTTACGAATATTAACATGGTTAGTGATACTCGCTAGTTTAGCTGCAGTTATTGCTGGAGGAATAGCTGATATTTCAATTCCGAAAATAATACCCGCCGTTGGCCTCTTAGACCCTTCTCAAGCTCTTGCTGTTTTTGGAGCTGTTACATTTACCGTAATTGGATTTGCATACCTTTATTTAGAATTTTTTCCTAATGAATTTGGCATAAGATGGCGAGGTTTGAAGCCCTGGGAAAGAATAGCCACAGCTATTGTAATAACCCTCTGTGTTGCCGCTTTTTTAATTGCCCAAATACCACTAATTTCTGAAGTTGTGCTACCTCAAGATAGACTCCTTTGGCTAACACCCGTACTGACCTATCCTAGTGTTTTTCTGATAGTTCTTACCATTGGTTTTCATATAGGGCGTATGTTGTATAAAGGTAGACAATTAGATTCTGAATCTGAGATTAATCCTACGGATCCAACAGTTATTAAAGCACAGAAAGATGCCGAAGTTGTAGCACAAGCAGTCGCAAATGCCGAACTAGAAGAAAATAATCTTCATAATATCGTTAACGCTAAAATTAACGTTATAGTAAGGAATGAAAATCATACAGCAAGCGCAACAGCATCAGTGCCACCTCTTAATGGTGCAGATCAACTTCCTGGCACAGTTAATACTGGTAATGCTGATAGTATTGAAAATGAAAATGTATACTACGCAACATTTCGTACCCCATCCTCTGGATCAAGTTAAGCCAACCAATCTCAATCCATTACATCCTCATTTACGCCTTAATAACCAACCACTAACCCTGCGGTCTTAAAAGCGGAAATAAAATCACATCACGAATTGATGGTGAATTGGTAAATAACATCGCTAAACGATCAATGCCAATGCCTTCACCGGCTGTTGGCGGCAGACCATATTCTAATGCAGTAATATAATCTTCATCATAGCGCATCGCTTCTATATCACCACTTGCGAGTTCTTCAGCTTGCTTACGAAACCTCGCTGCTTGATCTTCTGGATCATTTAGCTCGGAAAAGCCATTGGCAATCTCTCGACCACCAACAAAAAATTCAAATCGATCTGTAATAAAAGGGTTATGATCATTCTTTCGCGCAAGCGGCGAAACTTCTACCGGATATGCCGTAATAAAAGTTGGCTCTTTTAATTCTTTTTCTACCGTCTTTTCAAAAATTTCATATTGAATTTTGCCCAAGCCATAATTACCCTGAATTTGAATACCTAAATTTTCAGCATAAGCTCGAAGGACATTAACATCATTAACATCTGCTGACGAAAGCTTTGGGTTAAAATGCAAAATCGAATCGCTGAGCGTCATGCGTTTAAATGGTTTAGCAAAATCATAAACATCTTCACCACAAGGGATTAAAGTTGTATTTAAAACTTCTAACGCTAAATAACGTAGCATTTCTTCAGTAAAATTCATTAAGTCATGATAATCAGCATATGCTTGATAAAATTCAACCATAGTAAATTCTGGATTATGCCGCAGCGAAATTCCTTCATTACGAAAATTGCGATTGATTTCATAAACACGTTCAATACCGCCGACTACTAAGCGCTTTAAATAAAGCTCTGGTGCAATGCGTAAATAAAGCTCCATATCAAGTGCATTATGGTGCGTAATAAAAGGCCTTGCAGTAGCGCCACCAGGAATCGCTTGTAGCATTGGGGTTTCAACTTCTTGAAAACCGTGCAGAGTAAAAAACTTTCGCATATTAGAAATAATTTGCGAACGAATATGAAAAACATTACGCGTTTCTTCGTTAACAATTAAATCTAAATAGCGCTGGCGATAGCGAGTTTCATGATCCACAAGTCCATGAAATTTTTCTGGCAAAGGGCGCAAAGCTTTAGTGAGCAAACGAATATTATGCGCCTTGATTGATAGTTCTTGAGTTTTGGTTTTAAACACTACACCTTCGACACCAACAATATCACCAAGATCAAAGTGCTGAAATTCTGCGTAAGCATTCGGTGGTAATTCATTTTCACGCAGATAGATTTGGATTTTACCAGACATGTCTTGAATATGGATAAAACTTGCTTTACCCATTAAGCGACGCGTCATTAATCTGCCCGCAACTTTTACTTGAATATTTTTTGCGCTCAAAGCCTCTGCGGTTTCATTAGCATAAAGAGCATGTAGCGCATCTGCCAAAGTATCGCGGCGAAAATCATTAGGAAAAGCGTTACCATGTTCGCGTAAAGTTTTTAACTTGGAACGCCGTTGTTGTATTTGCTCGTTGGGAGTTATTTCGGTAGTCATAGTTTTTAATCTTCGTGTTGTTATAATAAATATTTTTTAAAATGTAGGGGCGGGTTTGTGTTATAAATTCTGCGGTTAAATAGAATCTAAATTCGGAATGGTTACTTCGGTTTTATAAATACCATCTGAAACCCGCCCGTTTAAATTTGTGCCACTACGCGGGCTGGTTTCTGCAGTATTTAATAAACCACAGTGAATTTTGCATATCTAAATTCTATCAAACCGCGTTACTTACAACACAAACCAGCCCCTACAATTTTTAATTCTTCATTCTTAATTGCTTTTACGACGGTTCACCCGTTTGTTTTTCGCGGATTTCGGCAATGGTTTTGCATTCGATGCACATGGTTGCAGTTGGCCGTGCTTCAAGGCGCCTGATGCCTATCTCTGCACCACACACATCGCAATAGCCATAATCATCTTCTTCGATGCGCCCTAAAGTCTCTTCAATTTTTTTTAAGAGTTTACGTTCGCGATCACGGGTTCTAAGTTCTAAATTAAACTCTTCTTCTTGGCTAGCACGATCGATTGGATCTGGATAATTAGCAGACTCATCTTGCATATGATGCATAGTTCTATCAACTTCGCGCATCAAATCATTTTTCCAATTTAGCAAAATGCGGCGCAAATGCTCTAATTGCTTATGATTCATGTACTCTTCTTTTTCTTTCATCTGATATGGTTTAACGCCACTAGGTCCTAAAACTGGCGCGTGTTTTGCTGCTACAATCTTTTTCGCGACAATTTTTTTGCCTTTAGCAGGCTTGGCTTTTATTTTTTTTGGAGCTTGCTTTTTTGTCATCACTTTTGCCTTAGTTTTAATTTTAGGTTTTATTTTAGTTAATTTTTTTGCCTTAGACTTGATTTGAGGCTTAGTTTTGGCTTTAACTTTTTGCTTAACTTTAACAATTTTATTTTTTCGCACAACGTTCCGCTTAGGTTGGTGTTTTTTCTTGTTGATCTTTTTTGCTATTTTTTTTACTTTTTTAACTGCCATAACTTTCTCCTTCTAATTATAGTTTATTATGCAAGCGCCAAACGCCACAAAATACTTTTGCTGCAGGACCACTCATCAATACGGGTTGTCCTGGTCCTTTCCACGAAACAGTTAAATCACCACCATAAAATTTTACCACTACTTTTTCATTGAGCAAATTCCACAATATCCCTGAAGCAACACAAGCACACGCGCCGCTGCCACAAGCTAAAGTTTCACCTGCTCCACGCTCAAAAACACGAAGCCGCACCGTAGTACGATCAACAATCTGCATAAAATTAACATTAGCACCTTCCGGAAAACTATTATGGCGCGAAATTTCAGGCCCCATAGTTAGAACAGGCGCTGAATCAATATTCTCAACTAATACAATTGCATGAGGATTCCCAACAGCAATCGCCCCGATCTCAATTTTAGCATTTTCTAATTGCATATCATAATGCATAGCAGCGCGGGAAGCTGCAAATGGAATTTTATCAGGCTCGACAACTGGAATAACAGTTTCGACAGTGATCAAACCATCTTCTTCAATTTTTACTTTCGATAAACCCGCTCGCGTACCAAAAACAATCTCATTTTTTTTCGTTATGCGGTTATCTGATACATATTTTGCTGCACATCTAACACCATTGCCACATTGGTTTGATTCACTTCCATCAGAGTTAAATATGCGATAGAAAAAATCTACGCCTGGTTGCACTGATTGTTCGATCACTAATAGTTGATCAAAACCAACTCCAAAGTGCCGATCAGCCATAGCCTTGATATTAGTGGCATTCAGTAGAGGTGTAACATCCTTAATGCAGGTAATACTATCGATAATAACGAAATCATTACCTATTCCGTGCATTTTTGTAAATGGTATGCTCATTATCATAATCCGTTATTATAACACATGTCTTAGTTTTGTCAGCTTCGCAATGTGTTTTCCTTCTTCAAGAATAATAGGTTCAATTTTGCTTCTCTCTTCTGTAGCAAGCAAATTCTTTAAGCCATTGTAAAAAAGAATCGAATCTCTTTCCCGTGCGATGGCATAATCAATTGCGACTTTCATATTGCGCATCTCTTCAGTCGTAAGAGGTTCAATTGTTCTTTCAGAGCGAATCAGCTCCTGCATATACTCAAGATACTCATTATCTTCTTCTACCCCTGGAGTTTGTTCGAGAGGAACCGCAGCAAGCATGTGCTCATAAAATAACTCATGTTTTTTTTCTTCTTGTTCTAACATGTTAAATAAATCGCGAGCTTTTTGTGTGTCAGCTAGAGCAGCAAGTTTGTGATAAAATTCTTGAGACTCAAGTTCTCGCTCGATCGCAAATTTAACAATTTCATTTAAGTAAAAAATTTTTGCCATAATAATATCTCCATTTATCACACTCCGATATCCGTGGGTGCCCTACCTAAATTATATAACAATTCTACAGTTTCTTGAACACTTTTATCAACTTCGCGATCAGCGTCAATACGGTTATCGTAGATTCCATATAAACGCCGATACTGCATCGGGGTTACATTAATCATCATCGAATTTGCTCCAGCAAGCAAGGCCCCCCGTTTCGCGCTTGGATCTAAAGTTTCAAGTGCTGTAGTTACTAATATATTTGAGTCAGGGGCTACAAAACGTGTCAATGCCATAGCCTTTAACACTAAATCTGGATTAACCTTTGCCACTTTGGCAAAAGGCGTATTGCTGCTTGGAATTAATGGCCCAAATGAGTACATATCTGGTGCTAAGCTATGCGTTAATAAAATATTATTAACTATGTCTTCATCAGTCTCGTCAGGAAGACCCAATAAAAACCCAGTAGCAAGCACATAACCAATTTCTTTTAGTGCTTTGATTAAGTTAATTCGGTCTGAAAGCTTTGTTCTCGGGCGCATTTTCGCAAAAATATCTGCATTTGAAGTTTCAAAACGCAGTAATGCAGCTCTTGCGCCAGCCTCATAAAGCTTGCGATAGGTCTCAACACTGCGTAAGCCAAAACTTACAAACACTAAAACACCAAGCTTTCGCACCTCTTTAACTATGGCGCATAATTTGTCATCATCATACCATAAATCCTCACCTGACTGAAGCACTAGCGCCTTAAAACCATAATGATTTACCGCATGTTTTGCTGCACTAACTATTTCTTCTTGGCTCATGCGATAGCGTTCTAGAGCCTTTTCTTCACGAATTCCGCAGTAGTAACAGTTATTAGTACAATAATTAGAAAATTCAATTATACCATGCACGCAACTTGCATTGCCATGTTCGCGGCTGCGTACATTATTAGCAATTTCGTAGAGTACTTGCAATTCTTTCGGATCTTTTAAAGCTAAGAGTGATAATAGCTCATCTTTATGCAGTGTTTTTCTTAAGTTAACTTTTTGTAACACAGCAAGTGCATTAGGTGAAAGGTTTTTTTGATCAATATTAGCGAGCGCTTCATCGGTTTTTTTTAGTTCAAAGAATATCTCTTTCCAGTATTCTAAAATTTCGAGAGCTTCTTTTTCGGGGATAGTGCGCACCAACACACCACCCTGCGCATAAACATAATCACCAATTTTAACATTATCGAGGTCAAGCAGAATTTTTCTTGTTTCACCAAAATAGTCGATGGTACCGATTTTACCATGGATAGCGATTAATTTTGCAGGAATGGCGTAGCACATAAGTTTTTGTCGTAAATTTACTGATGTGACATTACATTAGAGGTGGGAAATGTCAAGCGGGGTCAGGTCTTTAATTTAGCATTTCTATTACCTTAGCCTTAATACTTTTTACATCAAATGCTAAATTAAAGACCTGACCCCTTTTACGGTGGACCACTGCTACTAAGTGCTTCTTCCGGAACTTGGTTGGGTAACGTCGCTTCGCTAGAAGCAGTTACAGCAGCACCAGACATTGAAACTTGTGGGATGCTGCTGCTTGGAGTAACTAATACTTCGGCTTGTGAAAAAGCAGAAGTAGAGGCCAAAGAAGCTGAAGGCAAACTAGACTGAGAACTGGCTAAGGATGCGTTTGCTAAAACAGAAGAAGAAACAGCTTGGGAAATCATTGCAAGACTATGGCTTGCAGAGGTCCAAGCCAACTGTCGATCAGCACCACCAGCTAACACATGAATTTTTTCTCCACCTGGTTCTGAACCAAAACTAGTACGTAACGCGTGAATAGCAAAAATCAGCATCATACTTAGCGCACCAGCTACAGCAAAAGTGGCGGAAGAAGTGTTCAAAACCAAGTTTGGCAGACTAGCAAAAAAACCAGGGAAAGCTCCAAAAACACCCGCAATACAAACAGCAGTAGCCACAAATACAGCCGAAAGAACAACGCTAGTAAGCCCTCGCCAAAACCCATGTAATTCATTAAATTTCTGCACAAACCTTACACGAAATGAAACATCTTCAGGAGAGTAAACCAGTTCTTTATCATGTACTTGATGATATAATGGCGCTCTAGTTAAAATTGTAACAAGATAGGTTAATACTGAAGTAGCTGCAAATAAAGCCCCAACAAGAAGCGATGGTCCACCAATAAACATTGATAGCCCAGCAATCAATCCACCTAATGCTATAAATCCAATAAAAGCTGAATTGATTTTTGCGCCAAGCTCTCTTAATTTGACGAAAAATTTTTGCCAAAATCCCAGCCCCCTTTCAACAGCAATATCAAGATATTCTGCGGCTTTAGGTTCAGTCAATACGACTAATTTATTTAAATCTTTTTTTTCTGATGTAGAGAGATAAGGGTATTTTTCAAAATAGAATTTACGTAATATTTCTTCTGTTGGCCGTTGTCCCAGGTATTCAGCAATCTTATCTTTTAAAAACTTATCGCTAAGATGTTTAGGCATTGTGGCAGAAATAAATCCATGCAGTTCCTCTCTTTCAATATCGTTTAACTCCTTGTATTTATCGCTATATAAACCTTTCAGTTCGGTAGAGAAATTTTTTTTATCTGCAGAAAAATATCTCTTCAATACCTGTGGTGGACTTGCAATTTCAACGCATCCTTCAGAAAGAGCTTTTACAGTTGTTTCTTCCCAATCACTCGTTAGTTTTCCTTTTACATATTCCGCTTTTAACCCAGTAGTTTCCAAATAAATCGTAGCTAATGAAGCTTTTTGGCTTTGCAGCATATAAAGATTGCAACTGCCTTTTTCTTCAGGAGGCGTAATATCAGCAGAATATATCGGCCGAAAAAAGCGTTTATATATTTTAAAGCCATTGGATGGATCATAATCGATTAATGCCCTACCACCTGGAAGCGCTGGTTTCAAAATAAATTGGGGTTCTTTACTCTCATTTAATGGAAAGCGCGTCAGAAATTCATTAACAAACCTGCTTCCACTTCCAACACTTACCTCATTAATAATCCAACTTTGTTCTGCATAATATCGGGTTAATTCATCTGATTTTAGCTGGTCTATACTTTTGCCTTGAAAAAGTTTTTGTCGAATAAACGCATCTAATGCACGCTTAAATTCAGCTGTATTCTCCTCATCAGTGCCATAGTATGTTGGTCTTGCAACCTCATCAAAAGAAAAGTCACCGCGACAATATTCGCTAGCCCTACTGACTATTTTCTCGTGTAAATTTAAATCTTGGAATGGATCAGTTATTACTGCTTTTTCTTCTTGCTGTGCTTTTTCTTTTGACTCTTGTTCGTGCTGACCTACAACTATTTTATAATAAGTGAGTTCTTGATGACCTTCCGAAAAAGGTGATTTAGGTTTGACAGTAACTACACTTGTCGATTGATGTGAAGAGGAACTGTTTACATCCATTAGTTTTATCTCAAAATTTATTTATCGGGTTACGCTAGTAAAGCCTGCTAACCCACTCTACCTTTTGTTAACAATTATAGCAGAAAATTAAACAGGGCACTACCAAATATAAGAACTGCCACCTACTAACTTAAATAATCACTTAACTTTTCTAAGCGGCTAATAAAAAACTCCTTACTCCACACCTCTAAAGATTTTTGATCTTGCGGTTTTAGGAAGCGAATCACATCGTTAGTAATAAAATGCCAATTAATGTGTAAAATTTTATTTTCGAGTTCAGACAAAATCCAGGATTTATTTACCTCTATTTTTTGATTTTCCCACGGCCCCATCTGCTTTAAAGCATTTTGTAACAATTGATAATTGATTTCTGTTTTCCGTGATACATACCATACAAAATCAAACCAATCCCTTCCTTTCATATAACTTCGACAAAGTAGTGCATGAACTTTGCCAGCAAATAAGCTTGGTAATGTCTGAAGGCGTATACTGAAAGGCAAGGGAAAATCTAAATATTTTATTTCTGATTTACTACCAACTGCTGGATTAATATCTACTTCCAATTTGATACGGATCTTTTTTAAATGCAAAATATTTGGATAACTAAAAGTAAGTATTTTGCCAATGGAATTATCTTTGATAAAAGCTTTTTTGACTGCCACATTCATTTTCGAGCGATCAACTAACTCAGCATCATACCCATAGATGGATAACTCCTCATTAATTACCTTAAAAAACTCGGACCAAATAAAATTTTTACTAGACTTAAGTAAAGCAAAGTCTAAATCTTCTGAGAACCTTGGCAACCCATAAATTATTCGCAATGCCGTGCCACCATGAAACTCCGCAAACCGAAAGAAACCACTGCGGCTAAGCGCCATTAATACTACTTCTTGAGTAATTTCTTTTAGAGCATTTTCTTCTTCTAAAGTTGTTTTACAATGATATTGATCTAACCGTGTTTGAATGATATTGCTATTCATAATTGAAATTTCTTTTTAATATCGTTAATAAATCTACCCATTTGTTTTTGCTGATAGAAATCAGCCAATTGCATTAAATCAGCAGCAGAAATCTGCGGTAAATCTTCCTGTTCGATGCGTAAACTTTCTAACAATAGTTCAATATTTATGTTGCTTTGTTTGTGGCAAAAAACATAGTCGCAAATAGCCTTCCAGGGTGTTGCCATTAAAAATTCTGACTTATTTTCGATTATCTTTTCTACTTGCAGAAAAAAATTAATACTGGGAATTTTATGGTAATAATAATTTCCATATGGTGTAACAAATGTTCGCGAACGTTTGGGGGTAACGCAAGTCGTGGCGTACACTGCTTCAGGAATTAAATTGTGATACGCTAACGCAGATTCCATGCTTACATAAGATGGCCACAAAATTTTCTGTGCCAAAACAAGTGGGTGTGGTTTCTCTGTAGTTAAGTTTACTCCAAGACAATATAAACCGCGGCGAATTTTCACTAAATCACCACGCTTTAAAGCATGCTTGACTAAACTATATCTTCGAGTATCAGATACGTTTAAAACTCCAGCAAGTTCACTATCAGTAAGATAGATTGAGGGGAAGTTGCGTAATTTTTGTACGATTAAATTAGCCATACTAATCAGGTAATTTGCTTAATACTGGCAAAAAACGCCAGTTTCGTGCAAATTATAACACAAGAGCAAACCAAGTCAAAACAAATGGCTTTGCTATTAAACTTAAGTATTCGAAACGATTTTAAGACGCAGACCTAACACTGACAAAAGATCCCGCGTGGTCTCTAAATATGGGTTGCCTCCGCGTGAAAGAGTTTTATAAAGACTTGTGCGACTTCTATGCAGTTTATTAGCAATCTTAGCAAAACCACCTTGCGCCTGAACTACATTTTGCAATGCAAGTAAAAAACCCGCAGTATCCCCATCTTCAAGTGAAGTATTTAAATAACCAGCAGCTTCTTTTTGGTTTTGAAGTGAATCAAGTAAATACTGCTGATAATCTGTAGAGTTATTAATTGTCATATTTTTCACCTATATAAATAATTTACATAAATAATCTTGCCAATACAAATAAGCCTTTTTAATATCATTTTGCTGAGTTGCCTTATCTCCGCCACAGAGTAAAATAACTATTTTTCCTTCCACTCCATAATAAATTCTATAACCAGAACCAAATTGTAAGCGTAATTCATATATCCCTTTATCTAAATATCGATGATCGCCAAAATTACCAAGCAAAACCCGATCTAAGCGTGTTTTTACACGATATCTAGTTTACCTATTAGAGACTCTAACCATTCAATAAAAGGTTTTCTACCACCTTGAGTAGTGTAGATTGCAATTTACTGTTTTATTATTATTAGCATAGATATTGTATCCTATAGAAGACAGAAATGCCAATATTATTTTCAGCAATGTAAAAATAAAACTCAATACAGGGAAAATTACGGTATTTTACTGCAGGTATTCTTATGGTAAACCCAAGCGATTACTTCTGGCAACTTTGCAGTAACCACTTCACTCAACCCTTCGCCAAACGAAATATCTTCTGGCTCGATGCCGACAATAACAATCTCAGTCTTAATATTTAACTCTTCGGCTAATTTTATAACCTCAGCAATACCAAAACCATGTGTAGAAAGTACATCGGATTTAATTTTGATAAGAGCCTCTTTCGGCGTAAAAATTTTAACAGTGCCAGGTTGAGCACTCATATGCACTGCATCTATAATAATAGCTTTTTCATATTTAGCGATCACATCTAAGAGCGCCAAGCCATCAGTGCCACCATCAAGTAAATCATAATTAGGAATAACCTTAGTTTGCAGAATTTTTATAACAGCGGGACCAAAACCATCATCGTGGCGAAAAATATTTCCAACACCGATTATTATTTTTTTTAGCATAATTATTTATAAATTTTCCATTTATCATGAAATGTAGGGGAAGGTTTGTCATGAACGACTACTGTATAAATCGAGACTAAAAATACTACGAATTCTACGATCTTTTGGAGGTCGCAGAAACCTTCCTGTTAGGTGTTAGATTGAAACTGTGATGGGCGGGTTTCTGCGGTGTTTAATAAACTGCAGTAAATTTTGCATATCTAGATTCTATCAAACCGTGTTACTTCCAACACAAACCCGCGCCCTACAAGCACAAACCAGCCCCTACACTATAAAAACATTACCTAAACAAACTCAACATCAAGAATATGCGTTGAACAAGAAATGCACGGATCATAGGCACGCACCATCATTTCCAACATTAAAGTTATTTCTTCTTTGGACTTATGCATGATAGTTGGCAAAAGTGCACGAAAATCATTTTCGATATTATTTAAATTTTGTCCAGTCGGAATAATACAATTGGCCTTTTGCATAAAACCTTGATCATCATAAGTATACTCGTGATACAAAATTCCACGCGGAACCTCTACAGCACCAACTCCTGTTCCAGCATGAAGAGAAAATTTTCTATCCTCAAGTACTAGCTGCATATTTAATAACTCTTCGCAGGCAGCAATACTATCATCAGCAATATGAACTAGCTCAACAAATTGCGCAACAGTATTCAAGTAGCTATTAAAACACGGAGCTTTAAGGCCCAGGTCCGCAGCGACTTCTTTCGCGCTATCAGACAGCCACTCATGATTATTATTAAATCTTGCCAAAGCGCCAACCATAAATGAATCGCGACTGTGCTTAGCACGCTTCGCAGTCGAATGGTCAACTAAATATTCGTTAGTAAACTCACGGTAATTTTTATATGAGGTTTCGCCACTATCGCTCGAAAAAATATTTCCTTCTAAAAGCGCATACTCGCCTTTTTTATACAACGAAATATATTCAGTCTCACGCTCAAACTGCGGCAAATTAAGCGCTTTTAAAGTTTTAATGGCAATTTTTAGCTCATTTTTTGCGTCTTGCAGTTTGGCAATAATATCATGAAGTATCGCTGGCGTTGGGATTTTCGTCATGGCTTTAACGTTTGAAGCCATAGCATGAATTAATCTTCCACCTATTACATCACCAATATAATGGCCTAAGCGTTTAAGTTTTAATGCTTGAATTACCACATCTTTATGCGTATTAACTAAAGGCAGCACTGATTTTGCACCAACAAAATCAGGAACCGCAAGAAAGAAAATATGCAGCACATGGCTTTCAAAATATTCGCCGCAATTCATTAAACGGCGCAATAATTTTTCTTGCCGCGAAATCTTAATCCCAAACGCATCTTCAGTTGCATTGAGCGATGCCATCTGATGTCCCACTGAACATATGCCACAAATGCGGCTAATAATTAACGCAGCTTCATCATAAATTCTGCCACGTAACATCGCTTCAAAAAAACGTGGTGCCTCAACAATTTCGAGATTACAAGTTTTTAACTCGCCATTTGCAATATCTACTTTAATATTCCCGTGGCCTTCAACGCGCGTAATATGATGTACATCGATTTTAATATTATTTGCCATCGGGAAATACCTCCTTATTTCTTTGTAAAAATAATTTAAACTTTTCTAACATCTGCGCAAAAGTGAGATTATATTTCTGCATAATATCTTGTTGCGAATGTAAATTTGGCTCAGGAATAATACCGCGACAACCAAAACAATAACCGCCATTACTTGGGCACCTAGCATTACAGCCAGCACGAATTACTGGCCCTAAACATTGAATCCCTTTTTCATAGACACAAATATTTTCATTGCGTTTACACTCGACGCATACTGGATATTCTGGAATATCAGGGTTTTTGCCTAAAACTAAATTTTTTACGACGCGCAAAAATTCATAAGTATCGATGGGACAACCTGGAATAAAAGCATCAACTTTTACAATTTCATTAATGGCACGAGCAGTTGTCGTTTCATATTTGGTGGGATCTTCAGGATAAACATCTTTTTGATACTCTTCTTTAGTTTGAAAATTTTTCAGCGCATTAATACCGCAAATCATAGAGCAAGCACCTAATGCAACTACTATTTTTGCTGTATCACGAATTTTTTGCAAACGCGGAATATCAGAATCTCTAGTTATTGAGCCTTCAACAATAGCAATATCATATTGATCAGATTTATCGCTAATCGCTTCACGGAATTCTACAATATCAACTACTGCAAGCAGATCCAGCAGCTGTTCAGTGGTTAAATCAATTGCGCATAACTGGCAACCTTCGCAACATGAAAAATCAAAAAATGCAACGCGTGGCTTCATTAGAATACCTCCTCATTGGCTTCAATATCTGCATAATTAAAGACTGGGCCTTCCTGACAAACATAAATACCTTCCATCTGGCAATGCCCACATTTGCCAATTCCACATCGCATGCGCCGCTCCAGTGACATATAAATATTTTCATTAGAAATTTTACGATCTTTTAAAGCTTTAAGCACAAACTTATACATAATTGGCGGACCATAAATTACCGCTATGGTTTCTTCTGGAACAAAATCAACTTTGGGAATTAATGTTGTTATTACGCCGACATTTCCTGTCCATTCTGATGAAACTTTATCAACTGTTTCCAAAAGCTCGACATTTTCACCAATTTTCACCATCGTTTTCAACTCAGCCTCATAAGCTCCGGCACGATCTTGTGGTGATTTGCACCCATAAAGTAAAGAAATTTTTTTGTATTTATTGCGTTCAGGTAAAAGTTTGTTGATTAGCGATCGAACAGGAAATAAACCGGTTCCTCCAGCAACAATAAGTAAATGCTTGCCACGCATTCTAGCAATAATGGAGTCATCAAACCCATGGCCAAATGGGCCACGAATATGAATAATATCACCTGCTTTTAGCGAGCAAAGTTTATTTGTTACATCACCAACTGCGCGTAAAGATAGCTCAAATTTATTATCATTACGCGGTGCTGAAGTGATCGAAATTGGGGCTTCGCCATAACCTAAAATTAATACCTGCACAAATTGACCAGGAATATTACCAAGAGTTTTTCTTTCCAATAACTCTAACTGAAAAAGCTTCTCTTTGTCGTTGTGTGACTCAATTTTGATAATTCTAGCCGGTTCAGGCATATAAAGATTATTATCTTTGGTTTGTAAATTTAATTTTGTTCTCATGTGGAAGCTCCCAACAATAAATAATTTTTTATTTTTTTATTGGTTTTTCGCCGTTTATTGCCTCAGCAATGGTGCGTGGGCTGATATCTGCTAAACACGCGCGCACACATCTGCCACAACCAACGCAAACCGCCATTTTGTGTTTGCTCATTAAATAATCAAACTTACGATTGATACGGTGATGCAATCTTTTCGTGGCGGTATGACGAAAAATTTCCCCACCCGCAACCTTAGTAAAATCATTTAGCATGCATGCATCCCACTTGCGAATTCTTCTGCCTTTTTCCAGGTTTAACTGCCACTCATCTTTGACATCAAAACAAAAACAGGTTGGGCATACCATGATACAAGAACCACAACTTAAACAACGTGCGCCTTCTTGGTCCCAAATTGGGTGTAGTTTATTGGCTTCAAATAACTCAGGAAATCTTTCTAAATCTTTGAATGGTGGCTCTACGGCAAAATTTTTATCCTTTTCTTGGCAAAAAAGCGCAATCTCATCACCTTTGGCTTTTTCAGTCGCAAGATACTTAGCAACAAATTCACGACCTTTATCAGTTGCAATTTCTAATGCAAATTGGTCACCTTGTGGATAGAGCATCAAATCATAGCCACTAGTGGCATAATGCGTATTCACTTTTGAGCAAAAGGCGTGTTTATCACATAACTTAGCACACTCGAGCCCAATAACCACAGCAAGATCCCTTTTGGCTAGATAATTAGGATCGCCATGATCATCGGCAAAAGCCTCAGTTAAAATTTTTAATCCGTTAACATCACAAGGATGAATTCCAAAGAGAACTGTAGGTTTTGCTTCAACCTTCGCAGTAAATTTACCATCCGCAGTATATTCAACAATCGTCTCATCTTGCGGGAAAAAATATTTTTTGAGAGGCAACACAGTTGCGTTGCAATGTAGTTCAATTTCATCCGTTGAATTTATATAATCATAAAGTACTCGCTCGCCTCTATGAGTTAGCGCAACAACTTTATAATTCTGTAAAGCTTGATCTAACCCTTTGAGAAGATTAGTTTTTGAGACAATTAGTTCAGTAGTTTTTGTACTCATTATTGTCATCCTCGATTCAATAAAATTTGCGATGAATTTAACTCCTAATGCAATTAGATGCAAGATTTTCCTCTGAACATGTCAAATTTTGGCATGATGTGGATGGGGGCTGGTTTTTGTTGTAGGGGCGAGTTTGTGTTTGAAGTATCGCAGTTTAGTAGAATTTAAATTTGTAAAATTCATCGCGGTTTATTAGATACTATAGAAACTCGCCCGTAATAATTTTGTCACTGCACTTAACGGGAAGGTTTCTGCGACCTCGAAAAGATCACAAAACCCGCAATATTTTTAGTTTCGATTTACACCGCAATCATCAATGACAAACCTTCCCCATTTACATAAAGCCAAAATTTGACGTGTACAGAGAAGATTTTTCTATTCCTGCAGTTTTTTTTATTTATGCTAAACTTAAAAATGTATTAATTAAATTTATAAATTCTATCAATATATAATTTATGTAATTCGGAGATAGCTTATGGCAGATAAAAGAAAACAAGAAGGTACCATCTTATCAGATACAGGACACAATCAAGATCTTAAAGACGCAAAAGCAGAGCGCGATCGCTTGCAAACTGTAAGAACCATTGTCAAACCTACAATACAACAACAGCAAATTGACGACTTAGAATCTCAGCCAAAAACCCAATTTGAAAAAAAAGAGACTATTGAGCAAAAAGAAGTAGTAAAAAATCAAGCTCCAGAACCAGATGTTAATGAACAAGAAGGCTCTGCATTATCTTCATTAGGACAGAATGGTGCACCAGCTCTTATTGAAAAAAATGATACTCAATATGCTGGACAATTAAAAGATAATGATTATTTGTTCGGTAGTTCAAATGATATCCATGGCTAGTACAATGTTTAACAAATTTTGCCCATGTGTCTAGATTTGTGCCACTACGCGGGCGGGTTTCAGATGGCCTACAATGCATTGTAGATTAAAATAAAATTTAGCTTCTATAAACATTGTGCTATGTTATGACAAACCCGCCCCTACATGAATATCGAGGCAAAATTAGACAAACAACTTTAATTCTTCATTACCCTTTGTTTGCTGGCTATTTTCGTCTCAAGCCAATTAAACCAATCTTGTAATCCTTCGCCGGTACGACAAGACATTTTAATTATAGACAAATTAGGATTGAGCTCTTGCACATCGGCAGAAAAATTATTCAAATTGAAATCCACATGTTGAAGTAAATCTATCTTATTTAAAATCGCAAGGGACGCCTCACGAAATAGCAGAGGATATTTGCTTGGTTTATCATCGCCTTCTGGAGTACTAACGAGCGCAACTTTCATGTCTTCGCCAATATCAAATTCTGCTGGACAAACTAGATTGCCCACATTTTCGACAAAAATAATATCCAAATTATCTAAATCCAAAACCGAAAAGGCTTTTTCAATGCTTACGGATTCTAAATGACAAGCACCACTAGTGTTAATTAACGCAATCGGAACATTGGAATTTTCTAAACGTTTGGCATCTTTATCGGTTTCAACATCGCCTTCAATTACTGCAACACGGTATTTTGCTTTTAGAAATGGCAAGGTCTTTTCCAGCAAACTAGTTTTACCAGATCCAGGTGAACTAATTAGATTAATCATTAAAATTTTTTTCTGTTTAAGGAGATCACGAATTTCCCCCGCCATTTTGGCATTTTCTGCTAAAACATTCTGCATTATTTTGATTAACATAGTTTGAGCCTCATAAAAAGCAATTAAGAATTAAGAATGACATTGTTGCATAAATAGTTATTTCCGTATGCATAAAATTTCCCCCATACATATTGTAGGGCGCGGGTTTGTGTTGTAAGTAACACGGATTGATAGAAACTAGATATATAAAATTCACCGCAGTTTATTAGACACTGCAGAAACCCGCCCCTACATTTTAAAAATATTAATTATGCAACAACACCATTAAGAATGACGAACTAAAAATTAAAGATTTTTTTTATCACCCTCGATGCTATCGAGAACAATTTCTTTGCCAGCTATTATTTTTAAATCTGTACTACCACATGCAACACACTCTAATGGCAAATCAGATTTTTCTGCAAATTTATTACCACATGCTTTGCACTGCAACATCACCGGAACAATTTCGATAACCAGCTCGGCACCTTCAGCAATTGTATCTTTCGTAACAGTTGCAAATGCAAACTGCAAAAATTCAGGAACCACTTGCCTAAGCTTTCCAACTTTCAAGTATACTTTGGAAACTTTGCTTAGATTATTAGCAGCTGCTGTTTCCTCAACTACTTTAAAAATATTTTGAATGATGCCGAGTTCATGCATGCCTCACAAGATACAAGAAGCTTGAGGCTAGATGCAAGCTAATTCTTTCAAATACAAAAGCAAGCTCCGTATTTTCAAAATAAAAAATACATAATTTGCTTTTTTTGCACTAGAATAATAATCTTACAAAAAATTCGGAGAAAAACTCTGACAAACGTTGACAATAAAGAAAAAACCATGAATACCAAACTTAAAACCAACTATAACGCCGAGGCGATTGAAGTCTTAAGTGGGCTTGATCCAGTTAAAAAACGCCCTGGCATGTACACTGACACTTCACGTCCAAATCACTTGGCACAGGAAGCAATTGATAATAGCGTCGATGAAGCAACCATTGGCTACGCTTCTAATATCGAAGTAATTTTATATCAGGATAATTCACTCGAAGTTATCGATGACGGCCGAGGCATGCCTACTGATATTCATCCAGAGGAAAAAATTTCTGGCGTGGAACTAATTTTAACTAGGCTACATGCTGGCGCTAAATTTTCTGACAAACATTATCGCTTTTCTGGCGGTTTACATGGTGTTGGTATTTCAGTTGTCAATGCGCTTTCAGAACGCTTAGAAGTTAAAGTAAAGCGCGAAGGCCAAATCTTTCAAATGCAATTTGATAATGGTGAACCAAAACAAAAATTAAAAGCAATCGATACTTGTAACGCTCGCGACAGCGGAACCAGTATTCGCTTTTGGCCCAATGCAAAATATTTTGACACCGTAAAGTTTTCGCTTTCCGAGCTTAAGCATCTACTCCGCGCCAAAGCAGTTTTATGCCCAGGGTTACGCATTAAGTTTTTCAATGAACAAACTAATGAAAAAGAAGAGTGGTATTACGAAGATGGCTTAAGAACTTATTTAACCAGCACCTTAGTTGGCGCAAATTTTCTGCCTGAAGTTCCATGCTACGGTAAATTTGCTACTGAAAATGAAGTTGCTGAATGGGCTTTAGTTTGGATTCCAGAAGAAAAAGCAACCCTCGCTGAAAGTTATGTTAATTTAATTCCAACAATCCAAGGCGGCACGCATGTTAATGGTTTACGCACAGGGTTAAGCGATGCGATGCGAGAATTTTGTGAAATTCGTAAACTCTTACCACGCGGCGTAAAACTTGCACCAGAAGATGTATGGGAAAATTGCAACTATATCTTATCGGTCAAATTAGTTGATCCACAATTTTCTGGACAAACTAAAGAACGCTTAAGTTCAAGGCAATCTGCAGCTTTTGTTAGCGGCGTTACTAAAGATGCTTTTAGTTTATGGCTGAACCAAAATGTGCATTTAGGCGAAGCAATTGCAGCTATAATTATTAATAATGCACAAAAACGCTTAAGCATTGAAAAGAAGGTCGCAAGGAAAAAAGTAACCACCGGCCCTGCTCTTCCTGGAAAATTAGCCGACTGTGTTGCACAAGACCCAAGCCGCACTGAATTATTTTTAGTCGAAGGCGATTCGGCCGGAGGTTCCGCAAAACAAGCGCGTGACCGCGAAACACAAGCAGTTATGCCATTACGCGGTAAGATCCTTAACACCTGGGAAGTTAATTCTGAAGAAGTTTTAGCTTCACAAGAAGTGCACGATATTGCTGTAGCACTTGGTATTGATCCAGATTCAGATAATCTTGAAAATTTACGTTATCATAAAGTTTGCATTTTAGCTGACGCAGATTCTGATGGCCTGCATATTGCCACTTTACTTTGCGCATTATTTTTAAAACACTTTAGGGCTCTCGTAAAAAATGGCCATGTGTACGTTGCCATGCCACCTCTTTATCGTATTGATATTGGTAAAGAAGTTTACTATGCGCTTGATGATGCAGAAAAGCAGGGGATTTTAGATCGCCTGCAAGCTGAAAAGAAAAACGCACGAATCAATATTCAGCGTTTTAAAGGCTTGGGTGAAATGAATCCAATCCAACTGCGGGAAACCACCATGGCAGCAGATACACGCCGCTTAGTGCAATTAACTATAGCTGAAGGCGATAATGTTGATGCATTAATGGATATGTTACTTGCAAAAAAACGGGCCGCTGATCGCAAAGATTGGCTGGAAAGTAAAGGTAATTTGGCGGAGGTTTGATGGTTTTGCATCGTATACATCGAGCCAAAATTTAATATAAAATCGAGATCAAGTTATGGAACAAAAACAAGCTGATCAAGAAAATCCAAGTTATGCCATTGCCGTTACAGTATTCTATGCGAACCTATCCCCACCGCACATCAATTGGTGGCAAGCCCTCTAAATCAATTCTAGAATAAACGAGAGTATCAGTAATCCGACCAGTTTTTACTGAATATTGATTATTGCGCATTCTCGCATCAAGCATAAACCCAAGGCGCTCAGGAACTTTACGGCTTCTGACGTTGGCAATTTCACAACGAATTTCAACCCGTTTCATTCCCATAACCAAAAAACAGTAGCGCGTTAATGCATTAACTGCTTCGCTAATCATGCCTTTATGCACAAACGAGCTTCGAAGCCAATAGCCAATTTCAATTTTAGGAATATCCCAATTGACACTATGCATCACAATAATACCGGCAAATTTGCTGGTTTCTTTATCGATGATACATAGCGGCATACCAACGTGGGTGCTAGTACGCACAATCCAGTTAGCACAACTATCACGCAAATATTCTTCAGTAGAGTCAACTGATGGCACATACCTTGCCCAAGATAGCCATGGTGAAATTTCCGGCAAAGATTCGCTTGCCGCTTCAACATAATCGTAACTATCGGTGTAACCCATTTGCGGAATCCGCAGAATCATACGTGGGGTTTCAATTGGCATGGGAAAGTGCATCATTATCGGGCGCATATGGTCTCCAAAGAATATAATATTTATTTTAGTTAACTCTATTTAGTATAGCAAAAAATTATTATTTTGTTATAATCTTTTGTACACATCAATTTTTGAACAAAATCACCAATGCGCGTGCCACTTGAACAACTTAAATTTATTAAAGCAAAAATTCAAAATTTTTCCCCAGAAGCCAAGATCTACCTTTTTGGCTCGCGCTTGGATGATGATAAAAAAGGCGGCGATATTGATATATTGATTCTCAGCAACAGTCTTTTAACTTTTGAACAAAAATGTGCTATCAAAAATGCATTTGATCAAGAATATGGTGAACAAAAAGTCGATTTAGTAAATTTTACTTTTGCGGATGATGCAACGTTTAAAAAATTAGTTTTATTAGATGCGAGAGAAATATGAAGACTCAAGATCAAAAACAAGAATTATTAATAAAGTTACTAAAGGAAAATTTTGCTGATCTCTTAAAAGCAAAAGAAGCTCTCGAATTTTCAATGCGCAAATGCAATTTATTATTACCGGTTAAAAATAAATCTTTATCTAATGATGACCTAGAAATATTTGAAGCATTAACCGCAAGATTTGCGCGCGCGTTAGATATTTTAACGCAAAAAACATTGACCAATATTTTTGTGCTCATAGCTGAAAATCCCGTGTCCTTTATTGACAAGTGCCAACTAGCAGAAAAACTTGGAATCATTAAAAGCGCCACTGATTTAATTGCAATGCGAAGATTGCGTAATGAGATTGCTCACGAATATCGATCAACAGATACCGAACAACTATTTATAGATATATGCAAAAACGCAACCGAGCTTTGTATGATGATTGAAAAAGCAGAGATTTTCTTTAACACTTCACTCATACACATCAAAACGGCTGCTGTTGCCTGAAGTATAAATAATATCTGGTTTTTGTTTGCATAAAAATGGCGCATGTTTTGGGCGTTTTACAACTACGCGTTTTTTTGCAGCTTGTATTGCAAGTGGTAGCAAAGCATCAGCATCCATATCATCACCTACTAGTTCGCGTAAAACCCGCAACGTATTTTTCCCGAGCGCGCTATTGCTTCGTTCTGGATACATTGGATCAAGATAAATAACATCAAATGCAAGTTGTTTAGTTTGAATAATTTGCTCCAGATAATCACACGCATCGGTAATAATTAAATCTAATTTTAGCTCATTAAACTTTCTAGACTCTCGCAGCCGATCCAACCCATCTTGCAATAATGCGCCAATTATTGGTGAACGCTCAAGCATTAACACTTCACAGCCAAGACTTGCCAAAACAAAAGCATCAGTACCAAAACCGGAAGTTGCATCTAAAACTGTTGGCAATGGTTTGCCTTTTACATTAACAGCACGTGCCAAAAGCTGCTTCCTACCTCCACCATGCTTAGCTCGATAACTCAATTTACCAGATAAAAAATCCACATAAATTGGTTTGGTTTTAATTGCAATTTTTCGTAATTCAAGATGTTCTGGCATAACTGCCAAATGAAACTGATAGCGCTTATCATCTGTCTCTACTAAGGGTAATTTTAATTTATGTGCAAGAGATTGTGCTTTATCTTGGCAAGATTTTGCGTCTGAGACAATTGCGATATTTGGTGGCATAAATTAAATATTTGTTATAAGATAATCTCAATCATAACAGCAAATCAAAGGAAAGAATATGCAAAAAGTTACTCTCAAAAGTTTTATCCTGTTATTGCTTTTAGCGCCTGCCGCACTTGCTCAAGAACTTGGCCCATTTAATACCCAAGATGTCGATTATGCATATCCAGATAATATGAATAATTATATAGCAACTAAAGCTCCTGTCCCTCCACTCGATAATCATTACATTGGCATTAGTGGTGGTGTTGACGCTTCATCTGGAAAATTTACCAATCAATTTACTTTGCCTGGATTTGTGCCACTAACCACAGATCTTTCGCAAACATCTTTGGACTATAATGCAGGAATTTTCGGCGGTTACGGAACTAATTTTGATAACTTCTATATTGCAGGTGAAGTAGGTGCTAATTACACAACTATGTATGAAAGAGTTACCGACTATGTAACCACCTCACCATTTGCTCCAGCAAATATCTCAACTCGCCAACCCTTTGCTTTGAGCCTAGATGTTCTTCCGGGATTTTTGACTAATACAAGATCAGTTCTTTTATATGGCCGGCTTGGTATTGCTGCAAGTTTAGTACAACTTAAATTAAATGCTGATTCAGGCGATCCAAACAACCCTATCTCGCAAAGCAATTATAAATGCTCTTTTGGAGCACGCGTTGGCGCAGGTGTAGAATATTTCTTTGTTGATGCATTTAGCATGCGCGTTGAATACGTATACAACAAATATGGTAAGGTAAACAACACATACTCACGAGTTTCACCCGTGCCAATGACATTTTCTTACAGTGCCAAGCCATCAAGTAATCAGATTAATTTGGGCTTTAATTTCCATTTTTAGTCATGCTAGCATTTTACTTGGCACAGCCAAAGCGGCGTAGGGTGCTAAAATACTTATCGCCCAAAAAAAACCTTATGCCATCTTCAACATCGCCCTCAATAACTAATTCGCTAATTCATACACCACCCAGCGTTTGCTCTCCCGCACATAAATTTTTTCACAATACCCAATTAACCATTCGATATTTATTCTTGGAAGAGTTTATGTGCGGGATCGCTACACACTAGGCTGGTGAAGCAAAAGGCTCTTTCAGAGCCCCTGCTGTGTAAATATTTTTTTGATTTTTTTATCCTCTGCCTTCTGAACCATATGCCGTTTTGGCCATGCCAGACAATACTGCACTAGCCTGAAACCTCACCTGATCTTCTAACCGCATTGCAGTTAGCACTTTGCCATAAACACATCCGGTATCTAAAGCAAAAACATTTGTTGTGTTAGTAACCCCGCCTAATGCAGCCCAGTGGCCAAAAACAATTTTTTCATTTTGAATTTTGCGCCCGGGAATTTTAAACCATGGCATCAATTCTTTAGGTTTTCCATCAAGCGAGCCTGTATAAGTAAAATCTAAATTACCATTTGCATCACATAAACGCATCCGCGTAAAACTATTAATAATAAAACGTATGCGATCGTAGCCTTGCAAATTTTCGTTCCATTTGTTTGGTGCGTTACCATACATATGCTCTAGAAAATCAGTATAGTTATCACTACATAAAACTTGCTCTGCCTCACGTGCCAAAGTTGCGGCTTGACTTAAACTCCACTCTGGATAAACCCCAGCATGCACAAGAATATAATTAAGTTTTGCATCATAATGCATTAATGGTTGCATGCGCAGCCAATTGATAAGCGTTGCTGCATCTTCTGCATTTACTACTGCTTCTAAATGGCTTGCTTCAAAATCTACAATCTTATTATAAAAATTGAGCAAATGCAGATCATGATTGCCTAAAACAACTATTTTCTGCGGCAGGTTTTTAATAAAACGCAAAACTTCAAGCGACTTTGGTCCACGATTTACTAAATCACCTACAAACCAAAGTGTATCTTGATATGGATTAAAATTTATGATGGCAAGAAGTTCACGTAACTCATCAAAGCACCCTTGCACATCACCAATACAATATGTCGCCATAAATGCAATTAATAATTAAGAATTAAGAATTAAGAATTTATATTGTTTTTATTTATTTTTAAATATATAAATGTCGCGTTTTTTGCGACACTACCATTCTTAATTCTTAATTTTTAATTCTTAATTAATTTTTCGCTATTTGCACAAATTCTGCAACGCTTAATTGCTCCGGCCGTAATTTTGGGTCAATACCAATTGCTAGCAAACTCTCATTGCTAATAATTTTTTTCAAACTATTGCTGATGGTTTTTCGCCGCTGCCCAAAAGCCAATCGCACAACTTCGCTTAATTTTGCAACATCACACAATTGGCGCTTCTCTTGTAAGCGAGGTATTAACCTAACTATCGCAGAATCAACTTTCGGTGGAGGAGTAAAAGCACCAGGACCAACCGTGAACAATAATTCTGCCTCACAAAAATACTGTAACATTACGCTTAAGCGCCCATAAGTTTTTGATCCAGGCGAAGCAACAATGCGCTCCGCTACTTCTAGTTGCAGCATAAAATGCATATCTTGAATTAAATCAATATATGAAATCAAATAAAATAATAATGGTGTAGAAATGTTATACGGCAAATTGCCAACAACACGCAATGGCATAATATCAAGCGCAGAAAAATCAAATTGTAATACATCTTGCGCATGCACACGCAGCGTACCTAAGTTTTGGCATCTATTAATTAACTCTGGAATCAAATCGCGATCGATCTCAATAGCATCAACACTTTGCGCTAACGGCAAAAGTAAAGCAGTTAAAGCCCCAAGCCCAGGCCCGATTTCAACAAAATGCTCAGAAGTCTTAGGATTTATTGCGGCAATAATATGATGAAGAACAGCTTTTTCATGCAGAAAATGTTGGCCAAAACACCTTTTACCGCGATGAGACATAATTACGAGCCCTTAAATAATTTGGTCTTTGCCAAAATGCTGGCGGATCGAAGGTGTTGTTTTTCGGGAACGTATTTCCATGTACTCGCGTTCCTTACTATCCTGTATCACACGTCCCTCAAACCAACACCTTCGATCCTTCGCCTTTTGGCACTGCCAAAAACGATTAATGCAATGATATATTAGAAACAAGAAAAAATTCCTGCAGAAAAAGCCGTAACGATTAATCCGGCAATTACATTGCCTACCGCAATTAAAATAAGTGCACGCCAAAATTCATAGCCTAAAACTGCGGCAATTAGTGCAGCAGACCAAACACCTGCCAAAGGTAAAGGAGTTGCAGCTAATAGCAAAATGCCGATCTCACCATATTTTTCATATTTCTTATGAAAGTGTTTTTGTTTTTTTGCGAGAACCGAACTAATAATCCGATGACAAAATTTATTATGATTACTAAACCAATTGAGTAGCGGTTCTGTAACTAACAAAATAATTATGCCAGGAATGATACTGCCAATAAAAGACCAAAAAAAAGCCGCAAACCAACCAAGCTTTAATACGCCATGAGCGAAAGGAATTGCACCACGGAGTTCGACAATAGGTAATGCACCAAAAAACATGGTAATTACCTGTGGCGGCAGATGTAGGACATTAATTAGATTTGTTAGATGTTCAATATTCATAAATAGTTACTTCAACACGAATTTCTATATACATTGTAGGGGCGGGTTTCAGATGGCATTTATAAAATCGTGATAACCTTTCCGAATTTAGATTCTATATTGATCATAATATTTCCAACACAAACCCGCCCCTACATTTTAAAAAAATATTAATTATGCAACAATGCCATCCTTCTCCTTAACCGCCTTTTAATTCAATCCATAATTTTAATATAGGCACCTGCGCGAACTTCTTTTAGCCATGGAATAGTTTTTTCTTGGATTTTTTTACGGAAAGCAAGTTCTTGTGCTTGTTCCCGAGTAAATTTAACTTTATTATTTTCTCCACCACGCACTGCTTCAAGTTTTAATAAATGATATCCATTTGGAGCTTCAACAGGGCCTGCAACATTCCCAACCTGAATTTTAATTACTTCAGCTGCAAAAATCGTAGGTAATCCTCCCAAGCGTCGCCACCCAAGATCATCACGTTTAATTGATGCATCTGCTTTCATAATAGTATCAAGATCAGTTCCTGCACGCAGTTTATCTAAGATTTGTACGGCTTTATCGGAAGTAGGAATTAAAATATCTACCACATGATATTCCTGTAAATTAGGATCAAGCTTGGTGGGATGTTGTATAATTTCATCGATTTCTTTATCGCTAACAACAATTTGCCTACCAAAAGCTTGTTGATATAAACGATTAAACAATATTTCTTCTCGGAGCTCCTTGCTAAAAGCATCAAAAGAAACCCCTTCTTTAGCCATTGCCTCTTTCATTTTGGCTAAAGTCATGTGATTACTTTTTGCGACACTTTCAATAGCGTGAGCAAGATCCTCATCACTTACTACAATCTTATTTCTTTTAGCAAGTTGCAGTTCGAGCGCTCGGTCTATGAGACTATCTAGCACCTTACTTCGTAACTTGCTCTCATCAGAAATGGGTTCATTAGCTTTGGCTAATTGCGCCTTAATTATAGCCATTCTTTGTTGTAGCTCGCTTTGAGTAATAACGTCGCTATTTACTACCGCAACAATTTTATCTAGGTGCGAAGCATCTGGCTCTTCTGCAGCAGCAAAAGACACACTAGATAAAAAAAAGTTACCCAAAAGAAGAACAATTCCAGTAAAAAATAAAAAACATTTATTCATAATCTAAACCCAGAACTAAATTGATCCATATATCCACTAATCTGACTAGTCAACAAACCACCAGCATCATTGGTACCAAAATTGCCTAAACCTTTTAACAAAATCTGTAAGTATACTAAACTATTAAAAGTATTTTTCCCATTAGCATCAACATTAACAAAAACTTTGCTTTGCACCAAACGAATTGCCCAACAACAAGTATCATATTCGATACCGTATAAATAATTCTGAGCATGCGAATGGCTAGCATTGTAATTCCAATCACCTAATATATTCCAATTTTTGATCACTGACCAGCTCAAGGAAACGCCAAAACGATTTAAATTATTTGAATCGCCTGGCGACATTCTATGATCATTATCGCGCCCAAAATTATACCAAAAATTTGCTAAGTGTTTAGGATCTTCTTGATACTGCAAGTTAAAAGTCGTGGTTTCCATTTGATGTTTATTTTGGTCCCAAGCAATATCTGCTCTTGTGTTCCAACGGTCAGTAATATAATACTGTAATTGCCCCACAAGCGGAGAGAATTCCTCATTAACCAATGGATCATTTTTGCACTTCTTATCCAAGCATACTCGATGTTTCTGCAAAGCAAAAATCTGCCCAATGCCTGCATTTAGTTTTTCCACACCGAAATCATTTAAAAACCGCGTAGTCAAAGCATAAGTAAATTGGTTGGCATCCCCAATACGGTCATAACCACTAAAACGATTGGAGCGAAACAGCTGGTTAAAATCTATTTGTGGTAAAAACGTATCGAAATTTTGAATCTTGTCTTGGTTTACATAAGGGACATACAAATAAAATAAACGTGGTTCTAGCGTTTGGGTAAAGGGATTATGAAAAAAGCTCATCGCACGCTCAAAAATTAAACCACTATTTACTGAAAATAAAGGCAAGAACCGCGTTACATTATCTTGTTTGTCTAAAGCAGCATTAGATAAGGCATAATTTGTTGCCGCTAACTGTAATGATGGGACCAAATATCCACTAGCAGCATTTATCGGCCAAGTAATGCCTGGCTCAACATTCAAACGACTACCAACAGGATACTTTTCTCCCGTATCAAAGTTATTGCGATGTTGAAAATTAATTAGTTCCATATTCAGCTGATAATCTGGCCCAAAACCAGAACTTGGAAAGTCACCACCTAAATCCAATTGAGGCAATCTTTGGTATTGATCCAAAACACGGTTTAACGCAATTGGATGTAAAGTTTGAAACACCTGTACCCTACTTAAAAAACGCCAATTCTCCCCAGCATAAGTTAAATCAGCTTGATTGGGCAACTGATCATTATCAACTACCGTTGGGAAACCACCAAAATCCTGTAAAAAATAATCATCTGAGGCATAGTTAAGATCTAATGTCCCAGCCCAGTGCTGGTTAACAGTTAATTGATTTTGATAATTAACAAAACCACGGCCATCGTGTGCTTTTTCTAGCTCAGTTAATTCTTTACTAGGTTTATATTCATATGGTGCAAGCTCGCGAAAGTTAATAAATGCTTTGTCTCTTGGAATATAATAAAGATCCAAAGAACCACTATTATTTTCCGTTAAATAACGCAGCAGCCCTTCAGTTAGAAGGCCTCGCTTACTAATAACTTCTGGAGTAAGTGTAAAATCATAATTTGGCGCAAGATTAAAGTAATAGGGTAATGCAACATTTACGCCATCATCTTTAGAATAGCCAACAGTTGGGTATAAAAAGCCACTTTTACGCCTTTTATCAATCGGAAAATTTAAGTATGGTGTATATAAAATCGGCACGTTTTTGACGAAAAATAGTGCATTGGTTGCAGTACCTCGACCAGAATTTTTATCCAACACCAAATGCTTACTCCACACATGCCACGAGTTATTTTCTGGCGGGCAAGTACTGTAACTAGCTTTATCTAGATTTAAAACCCCCAGGCTATCGCGCACAATTTTTTTTGCTCTACCCCAACCAGTAACAGCAGGTGTCTGCACCTCAGAAAGTAAGCGGTATACTGCATTATTTAACGTATGCACTTTCGTGGCAAAATTCATATACGCATCTTGAGAAACAATGAGCTTTCCATACTCACGCATATTGACATGCCCTACTAAAACACTATTAGTAAGTTTACCGGTTTTTTTATCCCGAATCAGAGTCACTCTATCAGCCGTAACCTCTCTGCCTGGCTGCGTTAGAGTAACATTTCCTTCCAATACAGATTTCCCATATTCAGAAAAATACGATGGGTTGTTGGCACTGACACTCGTTGGTTCTTCGCGAAATGGTGCCGGATTTGGCGTGTTTAATATAATAGCAGGGTCGATGTAATAACCACCGCAAAGATTTGGAGTTTTAGCATCTTTTACCCAACCTAAAGCTTGTGCTACATCTGCGGCATCTAGCTCATTGAAAGGAACACGTGGAATTTCGCCTAATTTATGTTGACAGAAAAAGTTATTAGCCACCTCTGGCTTTGCTAACTCTGCCTTAACTTGCATCATAAGCAAACATATTAATAAAGCGCAGCTCGCAATTTGTAGTTTGTTACGAAAGAACATAAGTCGGAATGTTACATGGTATTATGGAAATTATAAATAGGAAAATGTTGGGTTACGCTCGCCGCGCTCGCTAACCCAACCTACGCGACTGGGTGGTGCATGAATTGGAAAATTATTAATTGTTAATCATCCTAACCATCCATTGCCCAATTGTTGCAATCTCCTCATCACAAACAGTATGGCGTATTGGATAGGTATTAAACGCAACATTATAATTTAGTTCCTTAAGAATCGAATAAGCATTCTTCGCCCAATCAAGTGGAATCAAATCATCAAGAGTTCCATGTTGCAGCAAAATTGGAGTCGATTGATTAACTGGATTTCTTTCTTTAGCCACACTTTTAACTAACGGCAGCCAAGCGGATAACGAAATTATCCCCCCTAAAGGTAAATGAAAACGTAACCCACACTGCAAGGCGGTTGCTCCGCCCTGCGAAAACCCGGCTAAAATAATTTTTTGGCTAGGAATGCCTTTAGCGAGCTCTGCTAAGATAAATGGCTCAATCAAATCCTGAGCGCTTCTAATTCCATCTTCATCTTCGGTATTAAAATCCGCATTAACATTAAACCAAGCGCGCATCTTTGCTCCATGAGCCCAATCAATATTGCGCTCTGGTGCGTGAGGAAAAATAAAGCGTAACTGAAGTTTCTCTGGCAAATTTAATTGCGGCACAATACCAGCAAAATCGTTCCCATCCGCACCTAAACCGTGCAACCAAATAACACTAGCTTCAGCTTTTCCAATAGGATTAATCTCAACATATTGCAACATAATTTTGGCTCCAGAAATTTTCAATACACATCAAATTTTTCGCATAATGTAGCGTAGGGGGCGGGTTTGTGGTTGAACCACTACAATTTGATAAAAACTAAATATGTTTAAATAATTACTTTGTTATTAATGCCATCTGAAACCCGCCCGATAGATTTGTGGCAATTTGCGGGCAGGTTTCTGCAGAATTTAATAAACTGCAGATAAAATTTACGAATTTAGATCCTATTAAAACTCCATACTTCAAACACAAACCTGCCCCTACGCAACACAAACCCGCACCCACACAAACCTGCTCCTACGCAACACAAACAACAGATTCAAAATTAAACCGCCAATATAGTTTTTGATAGATTATGCAAAAGATGCTAATCTTTAGCAAGTTTCTTTAATTCGCCACCACAATAAAATTATTATTTTTTATGACAAAAAAATTATTATGTAGCTTTACTTGTTGTGTTATCGCAATACTTATTTTAGGCTGCGGCCAAAGTGGTCCACTATATTTACCGATATCAAACGCCACCGCTAATACCACAGTAACTCAAAGTTAAATATGAACACCATATCTTGCGTTATCATCACAAAAAATGCTGCGCATAGTATAAAAACATGCCTTGACTCAATTGCTTGGGTTGATGAAATTATTGTGGTCGATGCAAATAGCACAGATAATACTGCAGAAATTTGCCGCAATTTTAGCCCTAAAGTAAAAGTATTAATTAAAGACTGGGAAGGTTTTGGTCAACAAAAAAATTATGCTTTGACTCAAGCCAATTGTGATTGGATTCTTTGCCTTGATGCGGATGAAAGAGTTACCGATGCTTTGCGTGAAGAAATCTTAGCAACAATAAATAACGCTACCGATGTTGCTTTTAAAATTCCGCGGCTAACATACTTTTTGGGGCGCGCTATTACTCATTGCTTTAATCCAAAAGGTGATACAGTTACACGCTTAATCAAAAAAAATTGCGGGAAGTTTACTTTAGATGCTGTACATGAAAAGTTAGTAGCAAACGGCGCTGAAAGTTTACTAAAAAATTATTTGTTACATACTCCATTTCAAAACTGTGCTGAACTCTTGGAAAAAGCTAATCGTTACTCTACTTTAGGTGTAGAAAATTTAATCGCCAAAAAAGTTAAACCTGGCATTCTAAAAACATTTGGCCATGCTATTTGGACTTTCGTTCGCTTATATTTTATAAAACTAGGCATGCTGGATGGTTGGCCTGGGTTTTTAATCGCATTTAGTAATGCCGAAGGAGTATTTTATCGCTACGCTAAATTGCTGGAACTAAGCTACAATAATTCTCACCGACAAGAAAAAAAAATGACAGCAAACCGCTAATATCTTGTTTATGTGCTATAATTACAACTGCTGCAGTACTAATCTAGATTAAATCATTGCAGTACTAAAATAATTTTGTTAAACCACCTGTGGAGAAACCAATGGCTGACGAAAAAAATGCACCAAAACCAAGATCATCATTTTCACTTGAAATAGCGGATTTTATTAGAGTACAAGTACAAAATTATATAAATTCTCGCCGTAAAGATAACGCAAATTATGGCTTAAATAGCGACTTATTTGCACAAGTATTGGCAAAATATATTGGCAATAAAGAACTAATAAGTAAAATAACAGGTAAATCATCGCCTCTAGATGAAAAAGACCAAGATTTTGTCACTAAACTAGCTGAGAAAGCAGCAGAAGAGCAAGATTCTCGTGATCAATTAGGCACTAAAATCTGAATTAGATAGCAAAGGAATTTTGCTAAAATAACCAAAACACAGAGTAGCATTTGTGCAACAAATATGACAGATATTATCCAACAATCATGGCGTAGGTTATTAATTTGTAACCAGCAATATTTTAGCGAAAAAATGCAGGAATTTTTTGCTAATCCTGATTTTTTTCTTGAAAACACCAAACTCCCTTTTTATAAAAGTATTGCTGGTGATACCACCACGGTCGCTGTGGTAGCAATTGATAATAAAAAATTTGTGGTAAAACGCTATAATACTAAAAGTATATGGCACTCGATAAAAAAACTCCTACGCCAAAGCCGCGCTATGCGTTCTTGGCAAAACAGCCATTATTTAATCAGCAAAAATATCCCTACACCGAAACCTGTTGCAGTATTAATCAAACGCTTTGGGCCGTGGCGCAAAGAAACTTATTTTATTAGCGAATTTTTACCCAGCATTCGCGGCAATGATTTTTTTATAGATAAAACTAAAACACCAGAAGAATGGAAACGCGTAATACAAAATATCCAGACATTAATCACCAAACTAGAACAAGCCTTAATCACCCATAAAGATTTTCAACATCGCAACCTATTAATGCTCGACAATGTTCCATATTTATTAGATCTTGATCACATGCGTAAGCATCGCTATAAAAGCTTTTGGTTTCGCTTAAATTTCCGCAAAGATCTTGAGCATTTTGTAAAGCTACTTGAGATAAATCCTGAGGCGCAACAAATGTTTGCTAATGTTTTTCTGAATGAAGTGTAATTAAAGTGAAGCGGGGTCAGATCTTGCATTGAACATTTATATTATCGTTTGCTTTGATAATTTTCTATGTTAAATGTTCAATGCAAGATCTGACCCTGCTTCATGACCCCGCTTCATTGCCGCGAAGCACAAAGCAATAAAATATACGTACAAATTTCCTTCAACGCTATCTAATAGCCAAGAATTCGCTAAGGAGCCGATGGCAATTGCGAGTATTATAGCTTGCGCAAGAAAACGCATTTCACGAGGCAAATACCTACTTTGCCAAAGTTGAAAACCAAACATAGAACACAATAACAAAATTCCGAGAAGCCCAAATTGCACCCCAATATGCATATATTCGTTATGTGGATTATTTGTTAGAGGCACTGGTGTTGGCTTAAGCGTTGCGTAAGCACATTTAAAGCTTCCGGTGCCATAGCCTAATAATGGGCGCTTGGCAATGAGCTCTAGACTATTTTTATTGAAGTTATAGCGTTCGCCTACTGAGGAATTTTCATTATGTTGACGATAGGCTTGAACATCACTAACAATTGCTGACACATAAATTTTAAAGGTAATTGAAGAATAATATGCGCTTAGAAACAATAAAGGCAAAAGTATCATTGCAATAATTACGCCCTTCCATCGAAACATCTGCATAAAAAAGATTACAACTAAAGCAGCAAAAATTACATAGCCAGTTCTACCTATGCTCATAAATAAAATATCATAAACTAAAAGTAGGATTAGCAAAATATAGGCAATTTTCAGGTATCGGTTTTTTGTTGCAACAACTTTTAACAGCAATAAATATGTAGCAACACCCAGGAGAAAATTAAAATCAATGTGGTTTTTGAATAGTTCTGCTGGTCCACGCATTACATCCCACGGCATATGCGCAAAATATTTTATATAGGATAAAACTAGCACAAGAGAAATTGAGCACAAAAAAGTATTGATCGCATATTGGCGCCACTTATCTTGGGCAAAAAGCGGTACAAGCAATGCCGCCAACAAAAAGCGATCATATTTACCAAGCATTTGTAGTGCAGCCGAAAAAGGAGCAATGGTATAACAAAGACCAAAAATGAATAAAGCAAAAAACACTAATAAGGATAATGCAACTGGATTATGTTTAACTACATTGAGTTTTGTGCGCCAACTTCCAGCTGCATAATAAAAAAATACCGAGAGAATAAAGAAAATCCCAGTCAAAGAAGTTGCAATAGGTAAAAAAAAGATCGTTGCAAGTAGCGCAAAACCAGCCAATAATTCTAATTTTTTACACACCACGCTATTTAACATATTGATCCACACCATTTTGAGCTTTTACCAGATTAGAATTTAGTACTGTTTGTAACCGTTTAAAATTATCTCTTTCACCATTATGATCATTTTGCATATGCCAAAAGTGTATCACTGGTGTAGCAAAATTAGCATCTTTACGCCAAACCCCACTATGAAATAATCGCACTACCAAATCAGAATCTTCATAACCCCATCCAGTATAACTCTCATCAAAGCCATTTACCTTAAGAAAATCACTTTTCCAAACTGCTAAATTACACGTCTTAGCACCTTGCCAAATATTTTTTCTAAGTTTACGCAATAGGGAAATTGGCAGATAAATCAATGGTAAAAGGCGGTTACATTTTCTCTGCCAACGCGCTTTTATCCATTTTAAAAATGACCAACGCTGTAACAATAGATGCTGTTTTATTGCATACGCAGTAAATTTTTCACTTAACAAAACCCGATTACCTACAACCAAAGCGCCAGATTCTGCTAATCGTCGATGGCGCTGGATAAATGTAGTAAGCACTACACAATCACCATCAAGAAAAATTAGATATTCACCTTTCGCCATAGCAACTGCTTTATTTCTAATAGTAGCCACTCGGAAACCAGAGTATGGTTGCCAAACATGTTCGAGAGGAAAATGTAACTGTAACTGCAGTGTTTTAATCAGCTCTTTGGTTTCCGAATCTGAACCGTCGTCAGCAATAATCGCTTCGAAATTATTTTCCGTCTGCTCGTTCAAAGCTAGCAACACAAGCTCCAGTACCTGAGGACGATTTCTGGTAGTGATAATAACAGAGATATATGGTTGTTTATTCATTTAGAAATGATATAGTTTACTAAAAACATCATCCGCATTAGCTCGACCAAAAAGCGCGAAAAGCTTTTTGACAAATAGTAGCCACTCT
>JAMCWR010000032.1 GCA_023480665.1 Gammaproteobacteria bacterium | reverse complement strand
GCATTGCTTGCTGGGTTTCATTATTTTAGCTCAACATTTGCATATCGTAGACTATTTATAACGACCTTTTCACTGCAAATGTTTGTGGCGCCACTACAACTTGTTTTGCCGATAGCAATTAAAACTTACTATCCTAATATTACTAATTTTTATGGTTATCTTATTGCTGGGAATGGGGTAGGTGCAATTGTTGCTGCACTAATAATCCCGCAATTAATTAATAAAATTAAGTCGCAACAAATTATTAACTTCAATCTTATGCTGGCTGCGTCGGTAATGTTAGTGCTTAGTATCTGGATTAATAAATATTGTCTAGTGTTGTGCAGTAGCATTTTTGCCACAGCTATTTTTGCTATAACCATCCTTTTGCAAAGCGGGTTATTAAAAACCATGCAAGACCAATTTCGCTCGCGTGCTTTTACGCTTATTTTCTTTCTGGAAGGGATCGCGGCGCAATTTGCAATATTTACTGCTGGATGGGTTATCGACCATTTTGGATTGCTTAATCTCTTTTTATGCATGGGGTTAGGATTATTTATTCTAACAATTTTAACTACAAAGTTACGTATATTTGATTTTTTATGGCAACCACAAAGTCATTTCGAGTATTAGTGCTAGGGTTCAGAAGACAAGACAGAAGGTAGATGACAAAAAAATATTTACACAGCTAGGGCTCTGAAAGAGCCCTATGCCTTACCAGCCAAGTGTGTAGCGAGCATTGCTTTTTATGCGAGCAAACGCTGGGTGGTGTATGAATTGGCGAATTAGTTATTGAGGACGATGTTGAGGATGGTATGAGCAAAAAACAAAATTATTTAAGCAACATGCTAGTCTTTTTAACCATGTTTTTTTTACTGAGCACGTGCGCATTTTGTCACGATGTTTGGCAGCCTGAAGATGCTTTACGGATTAAAAGCATTGAGTCAATTGCATTATCTGCAACAGGTGATGAAGCCGCTTTTGTGGTTAGCAAAATTGTAAGTGATGCTGTAACAAAAAAAATGTTTTGGGAATCTGCGCTATATTACCGTGATGCAGAAGGTAAAACTAAAATTTTATCATCAAAGCAGCAAAATATAGCTTCACTTGCGTGGTCGCCCAAAGCGTCCTTAATCGCTTATCTTGCAAAAGGTACAGAACATCAAGCGATTTGGATTATTAATCCTAAAACGCAATTTAACTACAAACTAATAGAATTAAATTGCGATATTGCTAGCTTGCAATGGGCGGGGAATGGTAAATCTATCGCTTTTGTAACAAATAGTTTGGCTAGGCAAGGCAATACTAAACACGCGATTAATGTTGCTAAAGATTATGTTAATGCACAACTTTATGTAATTGATGTAAGAGGGCGAAGTTGTGAGCCTAAAACTGCAAAAGTATTAACGCCGCCAAATATTAGTATTTTATTTGCTAAAGATTTTAATTGGTCTTCTGACAGCAAAACAATTGTATATGCTTATCAAGAGGGACGCGCTATTCCCTATCCTGTAAAAACCAAATTAGCACTAGTTGATGTTGACTCTGGAAAAATTTGTAATTTTAATTTGCCAGTAGTTCAAAATATATATCACCCAGTATTTTCACCTAATGGAAAATGGATCGCGTTTGGTTCAAATTTGTTTTCTAATAAAAAGCAAGCAACTGCATTTGCCCTTGATGCCAATGTTAATAGCAGGATATGTTTGTTAAATAGCAAAGGCAAAATAAGTTTTCTAGCCAATACTTATAACACCAATCCCATGCCAATTGGATGGAATAGCACTAGTGATGCAGTATTAGCTTATGATGTTTATAAAACATGTGGTCCACAAATATACTCAATTAATATTGTTGGAAAATCCCGAGTTAAAAGAGTCTCAAATATTAATGGCTATCTTGATGCGGCAACTCTTGCTTTAAGCCATGATGGCAAAGTTTTAGCTTTTACTCTTGAGACCAGTAAAAAACCTGCAGAAATTTTTCGTACTAGCATAAATGATTTTCATCCTCTACAAATAAGTCAAATACAACCATCACCTTACATAGTAAAAAGTACAATTAAGGTGATTAGCTGGAAATCTGGCAACAAAACTATCGAAGGAATATTAAACTTACCGCCTGATTATGCTTCCCACAAAAAATATCCGTTGTTAGTTGCTGTGCATGGAGGTCCTATCGAAAATTGGTCACTGCGTTATCTCGGTGGCAATTGGCATAATGGCAAAAAGCAATTGCCATTTTGTCTCGAAGATTTTTTAGATCGTGGTTTTGTTGTGTTACAGCCTAACCCTAGTTGTAGTAGTGGTTATGGATTATCAACGCGGCAAGCCGTAGAGACTGGATTTGCTCGTGATGATTATCAAGATATTATGAATGGAGTATTCTATCTTGAACAGCAAGGCATAGTTGATGCTAAGCGGGAGGCTATTTTTGGCTGGAGTTACGGAGGTTATTTAGCAGCGTGGATTATCACGCAAACCCACAAATTTAAAGCAGCCGTAATCGGTGCTGGTTACACTAATCTGATTTCTTATACTGGAACAACAGATATTCCTGAATTATTAGTCGAGTTTCTTGGTAAGCCTTATTGGTTGGATTTGCAAAATTATAATCAACTTTCTCCGGTATTTTTTGCCAAAAATATTACTAACAGGGTTTTGATTGTACACGGCGATGCTGATCAACGGATTCCTATTTCTCAGGGTTATGAATTTTTTACAGAATTGAATGCATTGCATAAAACGGTAAAAATGTTGCGTTTACCAGGCGAAGGGCATTTACCAGAACAACCCAATTTAATTTTGTCTACGATGGCTCAAATTGAAGCTTGGCTTAAAGTATGAATTTTACTGCAGTATTTATTCACCGCCCAGTTTTAGCCATAGTTTTAAATCTTATTATTTTGTTTTTTGGAGTAATTGCATATTTGCATTTACCAACGCGGTTATATCCACAAGCTGATACTGCGGTTATTAGCATTACCACAAGTTTTCCAGGTGCAGATGCAGCACTAATCGAAAGTTCTATTACCACACCAATTGAAGCAGTTTTGCACGGTATTGATAATCTTGACTATGTTACAGCAAATAACCGTACAGGTATTTCTTACATTGTACTGCATTTTAAAGTTGGTGTAGATATAAACAGTGCCGAGCATGAGGTTAATAACTTAATTACCCAAGTTCGATCTCAGTTACCAAAAGCAAGTAAGGATCCAGTTGTTGCTAAATATGATGCAGCAGCACGTCCTCTTATGTATCTAAATTTTTCAACTAGTGTGTTAGCGCGTGAACAAGTTAGTGATTACTTACGCCGTGTTGTTACGCCTCAGTTACAAATTTTATCTGGAGTTAGTGATGCCAAACTTCTTGGTGCAGAATATGCGATGCGGATTTGGCTTAATCCACAGCTTATGGCTGCTTACTCTATAACACCTGGAGATCTTAATACCATTTTCACTGGTAATAATATTGCAATTGCAGGAGGAGAGCTTACAGCCAAAGAGCATTTGACTAATGCAAAAACTATGCTCTTTTTTACCTCTGCAATTGCAGCATAAATAACTTTCGAATTATCCCAAAAAATATTCGCTTGTATCTCCTGTGGTAATTTATGTTTAATACTGGTAAACACCTCTTGCACAGCTTGTGCTACCTCCAAAGCATTAGAAGTTGCCGAAGGCATAATAGCAATAAGAGTAGTATTCTGGCCATTTGCAACAACTGAAAGATTTTGTTTGCTAGTTCCAAGTCTAACTTTGCCAATATCCTGCAAACGAACTAAATGATCATGTTCATTTTTTAAGACAATATCTGCAAATTCTTCACTCGTTGATAATTCGGCGAGTGTTTTTACATTAGTCAAATGCTCTTTGGCTGTAAGCTCTCCTCCTGCAATTGCAATATTATTACCAGTGAAAATGGTATTAAGATCTCCAGGTGTTATAGAGTAAGCAGCCATAAGCTGTG